>JAJZZB010000096.1 GCA_021797795.1 Actinomycetes bacterium
CGGCGGTGCCGGAGTCGGCGGCCGCGGCGGCCGCAGCCCGGTTCCGACCGGGCCCGTGCCCGATCTCCCGTCGCCTCCCGGGCCGTCGGGCGACGACCCGGCCCGCCCGCCCGAGGCGCCGATCCAGCCGTGGGCGGAGGCGGCGGCACCGGCGGCCGAGCCGAGGGCGCGCCGTCCGAGCCCGTCCAGATGGGCGACGGCACCGGCCTCGACCATCGGCAGCATGCGGCCGAGGGCGAGCGGCGACACGGCGGCGAGGCCGAGCAGGCTCGTCCCCTCGACGAGGGCGGAGAGCCCGCCGGCGCCGGAGGAGAGCGTGCCGGCCGCGAGGGCCAGGACGGCGACGATCACGAGCTTTGAGAGGACGAGGGCCGCCAAGGTCTCGGCGAGCCGGCGGCCCCAGTGGGCCGTGGCGGGGAAGGCCGAGCCGGCGAGGGCGAGCGGCAGAAAGAGCGTCGCCACGGCCACGGCGGCCGCTCTCGTGGCCAGTTCGATCCAGACGACGAAGGCGAAGAAGCCGGAGACGACGAGGCACAGGACGTTGACCGCCTGCGTGCCGAGCGAGGCGAGGCCGAGGTAGGCGGTCATGTGGAGGTACAGCCCGTGGAGAGGGCGCCCGGCCACCTCCAGGAGCGCCGTGCAGGCCTGGTCGGTGACGGCGAGGCCGAGCGAGACGAGCTCGACGGCGACGCCGGTGAACACGAGGGCGAGCGGGACCCGGACGAAGGCCGTCCGGACGAGGCCGCCCGCATCCTGGCGGACGATGGCCGACAGGGCGGCGAGGCAGACGAGCGGGAGCATCACCGTCGCCGCCAGGATGCTCATGAGCTCGAGCTCCGACCGCCAATTCGGGCCGGTCAGCACCGGTTGGGTGGTGGCGCTCACCGCCCTCCACAGCTCCCCGAGGGTGCTCAGGTCGGTCCGCGCGGCGAGGTGGACCGCCTCGTCGAACCACAGCCCGACGGCGCTGGCGGCCGCCTTCTCGAGAAGGTGGGCGAGCCCGGCGCCGATCGGCAGTCCGAGGAGGTGGCCGGCGACCCGGCGGTCGTAGGCGGGCATCTAGTGGATCGACTGGCCGGCGCCGAAGAGGAAGTTGATCACCTCGGGGGCCGCCCCGATGACAAGGGCCGCGAGGGCCGAGACGAGGACGGCACGGCGGCCCGAGGAGGAGTACTGGTAGTTGTTGGTGTGGCTGCCGAGCGCCCATGCGGCGGCGCCGAGGACGAGCCCCACGAGGGACCCGATGAGCGCCCACCAGGCGAGCCCGCTCGCCAGGCGCTCGAGAGTCGAGTGACCCGGCAGGGCCGAGGGCGAGGGGTTGAGCGAGACGATGCCGGCCAGCACGCGACCGGTTCGGGTGAGCGGGAGGAGCGGTCCGACCACGTCGACCTCCTGGGGCTCGCCGCACGGAGGCGGCAGGCGGTTCGAACGGGTCGGCGAGCGACCGAGACGGTGCCTTCGGCACACTAGGTCATCTCTCGGTGGATTCCAAGTGATCTCAACCGCTAGCAGAAGTGCGCGGGACTCCGCCGGCATGCGAGGCTGTGCACGTGGGCACCGTCCTGCACGTCACCGTGCTTGACGTCGTCGTCGCCGGGGCAGCCGTGCTGGTGGTGTTGCTGCTCCTCATCTGGCTCGCGCCCCGTCGGGGGCAGCGGGCGACCACCCAGCGGCTGGCGGCACTGGCGGCGCGGCTCGGATCGGAGCCGGACGGGCGCGAGCCGAAGCGGACCGAGGAAGCCCTGAGCCAGCTCGAACGGGCGGCCGACGCCGCTGCCGAGGCCGTCGCCGAGTCGACCTCCGAGGCCATCCGGGTCCGGCGGGCGCTCGACGCCCTGCGGCTGGCGGTCGTCATCGTCGACGAGCGCGGCCGGACCGTCTTCTCCAACCAGCGTGCGACGGCGCTCATGGGCGGCCGGCACGGCGACGCCATCGCCGCACAGGCCGTCGAGGAGCTGCTCGAGTCGACCCCACTCGGGGGCTCGGAGGAGAGGACGCTCGAGCTCTACGGCCCTCCGCGCCGGACCCTCGTCGTGAGGACCGAGAGCATCGACAACGCCTCGCGCTCGCTCGGCACCGTGGCGGTGATCGAGGACGTCTCCGAGCACCGCAGGCTGGAGGAGGTGCGAAGGGACTTCGTGGCGAACGTCTCACATGAGCTGAAGACGCCGATGGGCGCCGTCGGCCTCCTCGCCGAGACCCTTCTCGGCGAGACCGAGCCCGAGGTGGCCAAGCGCCTCGCTCAGCGGATCCATCTCGAGGCCTTCCGCATCAGCCGCGTGATCGACGATCTCATCGACCTGTCGAGGATCGAGAACGAGTCCTCTCCGCCCCGTGAGCCGGTGCCGCTCAACCTCGTGATGGCCGAGGCGAGCGAGCGAGTGCGGGCGGCCGCCGACCAGCAGTCGGTCGAGCTCGTCGTCGACGAGCCCTCTGCCGACCTCACCGTCCTCGGCGATCGGCGCCAGTTGACCTCCGCCATCTACAACCTGCTCGAGAACGCCGTGAAGTTCTCCCGCGAGGGCTCCAAGGTGCGCCTCGCCGGTGGCCGCGAGGGCGACGACGCCGTCGTGCGGGTGTCCGACAGCGGCATCGGCATCCCGGCCCGCGACCTCGAGCGGATCTTCGAGCGCTTCTACCGGGTCGACCCCGGTCGCGGCCGGGCGACGGGCGGCACCGGGCTCGGTCTCGCTATCGTCCGCCATGTGGCCGCCAACCACCACGGCAGCGTCCAGGTCGAGTCGAGGGAGGGTGAGGGGTCGACCTTCACCGTGCGCCTTCCGCTGAAGCCGGCGAACGGCGCATGACGAACCCAAGCCCTGCTCCGGCGCCGACCAAGGTGCTCATCGTCGAGGACGCCGAGTCCTTCGTCGAGGCCCTCGAGGTCTCCCTCGAGCGGGAGGGCTTCGCCACCACCGTCGCCCGCGACGGCGTGGAGGCCCTCGAGCGGTTCGAGGCCGACGAGCCGGACCTGATCCTGCTCGACGTCATGCTCCCGCGGATGTCGGGCATCGACGTCTGCCGGGCGATCCGGGCGCGCTCGGCCGTGCCGATCATCATGGTGACCGCCAAGGCGACCGAGCTCGACACGGTGGTCGGCCTCGAGGTGGGGGCAGACGACTACGTGGCCAAGCCCTACCGGCTGCGGGAGCTCGTCTCGCGCATGCGGGCCGTGCTGCGCCGGCGGGCCGCCCAGCCGGTCACCGGCTCGTCGCCGGTCGTCCCGATCGGAGCAGCCGGCCCGAACGCGACCGGCCGCAGCGAGGCCGAGCCGCCGGCTCAGCACCTCAGCCTCGAGGAGCTCCGGGAGCTCGCCGGGAGCGACGAGGTGCTCTCGGTCGGGGAGGTGACCCTCGACGTCGGCAGCCACCAGTGCATCGTGCGGGGCAGCGAGGTGCGCCTCCCGCTCAAGGAGTTCGAGCTCCTCGAGATCCTCCTCGCCAACGCCGGACGGGTGGTCACCCGTGACACCCTGATCGACCGCGTGTGGGGCTTGGACTACGTCGGCGACACGAAGACGCTCGACGTCCACATCAAGCGGCTCCGCTCCCGCATCGAGCAGGACCCGGCCTCGCCGACGCTGATCACCACGATCCGCGGCGTCGGCTATCGCTTCGAGAGGCCGAGGCACTGAGGAGAGGTACGCAGCACAGCCCCATGCCCGCCATCGAGGTCCAGGATCTCCGTGTGGCCTTCGGCGACCGCGTGGCGGTCGACGGGGTCAGCTTCGACGTGCAGCCGGGCGAGGTGGTGGCGCTCCTCGGCCCGAACGGCGCCGGCAAGACGACGACCGTGGAGACCCTCGAGGGCTACCGGTCGCCGACGAGCGGCTCGGTCAGGGTCCTCGGGCTCGACCCGGTACGAGGCCACGGCCGGCTCGTGAAGGACCTGGGCGTCGTCCTCCAGCGTGGGGGCGTCTACCCCGTGATGAGCCCGGCCCGCGTGCTCCGGCTCTTCGCCTCCTACTACGAGCGCCCCCGCTCCCCCGACGAGCTGCTCGGCCTGCTCGCCCTGGAGGATGTCGCCTCGACGCCCTTCAAGCGGCTCTCGGGCGGGGAGCAGCAGCGCCTGGCGCTGGCGCTGGCGCTGGTCGGCCGGCCGCGGGTCTGCTTCCTCGACGAGCCGACCGCCGGGGTCGACCCGGCGGGGCGGATCGCGGTGCGGGACGTGATCGACGCCTGCCGCCACGATGGGGTGGCGATCCTGCTCACGAGCCACGAGCTCGACGAGGTGGAGCGGCTCGCCGAGCGGGTCGTCATCATCGACCACGGCAAGGTGCTCGCCGCAGGGCCGCCCGACGAGGTCGGAGGCGGTGAGGAGGAGATCCGCTTTCGCGTCGACGGGCCCCTCGACACCGCCGCGCTGGGCGCGGCGCTCAACGCCGCGGTGGCCGAGGAGGCTCCGTCCTCCTACCGGGTCGGCGCCCCCCCGAGCCCGGGGCTCGTCGCAGAGCTGACCGCCTGGCTCGCCACCCACGACCTCGTCCTCGCCGACCTGCGCATCGGGAGGGAGCGGCTCGAGGACGTCTTCCTCCGACTCGTCAAGACGGAGGCCGACTCGTGACGATGCTGCGGGCCCAGGTGGCGGCCGAGGTCCGGATGACCCTCGAGCGGGGCGAGACGCTGCTCGTCACGATCGGCATCCCGGCGTTCCTGCTCGTGTTCTTCTCGCTCGTCAAGGTTCTTCCGACCGGGACGAGCCACCCGGTCGACTTCCTCGCTCCGGGAGTACTCGGCCTGGCGGTGATGTCGACGGCGCTCGTGTCCCTCGGCATCGCCACCGGCTTCGAGCGGAGCTTCGGGGTGCTAAAGCGCCTCGGCGCCACGCCGCTCGGGCGTCCCCGCCTCCTGGCAGCGAAGATCGTGGCCGTCCTGGCGGTCGAGATCGTGCAGGTCCTCGTCCTCGCCGCCATCGCCGTCGGCCTCGGGTGGCGACCGCATCCCGCTGCCGGGCTCGCCGTCGTCGCCGAGCTGCTCGCGACCATCGCCTTCGCCGGCCTCGGCCTCGCCATGGCAGGCTCGCTGCGCGCCGAGATCAACCTCGCCCTGGCGAACGCCCTCTACATCGTGTTGCTGCTCATCGGCGGCATCGTTTTCCCGCTCGCCAAGCTCGGGGGCTTCGCCGCCTTCGCACGGGTGCTCCCGGCGGCCGCACTGTCCGATGCCCTCCACCCGACGCTCGGCCAGGGTGCCGCCCCGGGCGCCGAGGCGTGGATCGTGCTCGCGATCTGGGCGGTGGTGACACCGCTCGTCGCCGCGCTGACCTTCCGCTGGGAGTGAGCCGGCCGCTCGCGCTCACGTAAGGGACAGCTGACCAGGCCTCGCACCGCTGATGGCCACCTCCACCTGGTCACAGATGACCCGGATGAGGGAAGTGGCCGGCCAGAGAGCCTCGGGCCGTTCGCGGCACATGAGTGGGAGCCGAGCCAGTCAACCCGTGGGACCGTGGCCAATGACCCCCGCCTGGCGAACAAGTCATCGAGGAGGAGGTTGGCTTGCGACGGCGGATCGTCTGCACCGATCTCGGCATCGCCTCGGAGCACACCATGCGGGTGCTCTCTGGTGCTCGCCGAGCGGCGAGCGGTCCCGACAGAGAGCCTGGAGGCGACCTGTGAGGTGGCGCTGCGGGGCGCGCCGGAGGGAACCGTCCTCGAGGTGGTGATCGAGCCGACCGGTCCGGCACGGCTCCCGATCGCCGTGTCCTTTCCCGCTCGGGGTCACCGCGTCGCTCGGGTCTCCTCCGAGAAGGCGTCCGACCTTCGCAGGTTCTCCTCCCGCCAGGCGAAGTCCAACGGGAGCGACGCCGACGCCCTCGCCCATCTGGTGCTCATGGCACCCGACAGCCTGCGCCCTCCGAGCTGCCGAGCGCCGATCGTCGTGCCGCGCTCGACCGGCGGGTAGGTGCCACGGACCGGCTCACCGGCGAGGCGGCGCTCCTCAAGGTCCGCATCAAAGACCTCGTCCGCCAGCTGCTGCCGACGGGCCCGCTCGGCCGGCGAGGCTCTGCCACACCCCGATGGCGGAGCGGCGAGTCCCACCTCGGTGCCACCGGCGTCGTCGCCGCCGAGCTCGCGGAACGTGCCCTTGTCCTCATGCCCCGCGCCACGCCCTACGAGCTAGGTGATCTCGGGGGGCGGCCCATTGCCCCGCCGACCGCTGAGGCGCTCATCGCCGAGCAGCTCAGCGTGTCGGAGGACATCCGCGCTCGCCGTCGCAGCGCGAAGGCGGGGAAGGTTCCTCAAAGGAGTGCTCGACGCACCGACGCGGCGACCTTCCCCGGCCCTCACTCCAGCGGACGAGCAGACACCGTCAGGGCGAGCGCTCGAGACCGCGTCGTCCAGAGGGAGTCAGCGGTAGTGGATGAGGACGTCGATCGCCATGGCCGCGAAGAGCGCCGTCACATAGGTGATCGAGTAGCCGAAGAGCCGCATGGCGGCCTTCGGGTCGCCCTTGGCGGCCTTCAGGCGGAAGGCGTCCACCAGATAGAGCGCGCCCGCCACCGCCGCCACGGCCCAGTAGAGCCAGCTCATGGAGGCGACAACGCCGAAGATCCCAGACGTCACCACGAGGGCGATCGAGTACCCGATGATCTGCCGGGCCACCTTGTCGAACGACTCGACGACCGGCAGCATGGGCACGTTCGCCCGCTCGTAGTCGTCCCGGTACTTGACGGCGAGCGCCCAGAAGTGCGACGGCGTCCAGATCACGATGAGGGCGAACAGGACGAGCGGCGCCCAGGTGAGATGGCCTGTCACGGCCGTCCAGCCGACGAGGACGGGGACGGCGCCGGCCGCGCCCCCGATGACGATGTTCTGGCGGGAGCGTCGCTTCAGCCCGAGCGAGTAGACGAAGACGTAGAAGAGCGCCGCACCGAGTGCGAGCAGGGCCGAGAGCGCGTTCACGAAGACGGCGAACAGGGCGAAGGCGACCACCTCGAGCACAACCGCGAAGACCAACGCCTCGGCAGGTTGAACGGCGCCGGTGACGAGCGGCCGCTTGGCCGTGCGCTTCATCACGGCGTCGATGTCCCGGTCGATGAACATGTTGGTTGCGTTGGCGCCGCCGGCCGAGAGCGCCCCGCCGACGAGGGTGACGAGCATGACCCAGCCCGACGGCACGCCCCTTCGGGCGACGAACATCGTGGGGATCGTGGTCACGAGCAGGAGCTCGATGATCCGCGGCTTGGTGAGGGCGACGAAGCCACGGATACGACCGACCCGTACGCGCCTCGGCGCGACGGTGTCGAGAACAGCAGGGACAGGGGTGAGTTGTGCCACTGCGGGCCCAGTGTACGGCTCCGGTCAGTGTCCTGGGCGTGGAAATCTGGCTCGGCGCGCAGGCCTCCCCGCGTTCGCCAGACGGCGCGCCCCGCCCTACCATCGCGGGAGGTGCTGCACCCCCGTCGCTTCTCCGTCTCGCCGAACGTGGTCCGGGCGGTCGGCCTCACGACCGTCGTCTCCTACGCGCTTCTCGTCCTCACCGGCGGGGCCGTCCGCCTGACGGGCTCCGGCCTCGGCTGCCCGGACTGGCCCTCGTGCTATCAGCACCGTTTCGTGGCGGCGGTGTCGTTCCACCCGATGATCGAGGACCTGAACCGCTTCTTCACGGTGACGGTGAGCATCGTCTCGGTCGCAGCCCTCCTCGTCGCCCTGTTCCGGTCGCCTCGGCGCCAGGACATCACCTGGCCGGCCGCC
Source organism: Actinomycetes bacterium (assembly GCA_021797795.1). Lineage (GTDB taxonomy): Bacteria > Actinomycetota > Acidimicrobiia > Acidimicrobiales > Bog-793 > JAKACF01. Next base: position 7,694 of record JAJZZB010000096.1, read on the forward strand.
GGGCTCGTCGTCGGACTCGTCGCCCAGATCATCCTCGGCGGCCTCGTCGTGCTGTTCAAGCTGAACCCCTACCTCGTGGCGGTGCACTTCCTCCTCACGATCGTCGTGCTGGCCGATGCCATCGCCATGTACCACCGGGCGGGGATTCCCGACGAGGCGGCGATGCGACCGGTGACCGCGGTCGTCGGGCGGGAGCTGCGCCTGCTCGTCGGCGTGCTGATCGTCGTCCTGTCCACGGTCACCATGGCTGGCACGGTGGTCACCGGGTCCGGGCCTCATGCCGGGAGCCCCGGGACCTCGCGCATACCGATCGAATTCCGGGCGGCGGCCGAGTTCCACAGCTCGATCGCCTGGATGCTGCTCGGGCTCGTTGCCGCCAGCGTCCTCGCCTTCAAGTACGCGAACGCCCCCGACCGCGTCCAGCGAAGGGTGCGCACCCTCTTCGAGCTCGTCGTCGTCCAGGGAGCGCTCGGCTACACCCAGTACTTCCTCCACGACGCCGCCGTCGTCGTCGAGATCCACCTCGCCGGCGTGACGATGCTCTGGATCGTCCTCATCGGGCTCTACCTGAGCCTGCACGAGCACTCAGCACCGACCTCGGCGGAGGCGGCCGCCGAGGCGAGCTCGGCGGTCGTGGCCGCGGGCGACCTGTCCGTGGTGCCGGTCGCCCCGGGCAGACCCGCCCCAGTCGGCTGACATGATGGACGCACGCGCCTCGACCGCCCCCGTGGAGGTGGAGCGGCCCGACATCGACGAATCGGTGCGTCTCGAGCATCCCTGGCTCGTCATCGTCTGGAACGACCCGATCAACCTCATGAACTACGTCACCTATGTCTTCCAGAAGCTCTTCGGCTACTCGCGGGAGAAGGCCCACCGACTTATGATGGACGTCCACACCAAGGGCCGAGCCGTCGTCTCCTCCGGCCCGCAGGAGCGAGCCGAGCTGGATGTGGCCCGACTCCACCAGCACGGGCTCTGGGCCACGATGGAACAGAGCGGCTGAGATGTTCCGGCGCCGCATCCGCCCCGCCCGCAACCGGCAGGGCTGCGAGCTGCACCTGCCGCCCGAGGAGCGGCAGCTGCTCGCCTCGCTCCCGAGCCAGCTGCAGGGCGTCCTCGACGCCACCGAGTCGAGCCGCGACGTCCCCGACAGCCTGAAACGGCTGTTCCCGCCCGCCTACGTCCGCGACGACAAGTCGCAGGCCTCCTTCCGGGAGGCGACCCGCAGCGAGCTCACAGCCTCGCACCGGGCGGCCCTCGCCGTGCTCGCCGGGACGGCGGACTCAGGCCGGCTCGACGAGGAGCAGATGGCCGCGTGGATGACGGCGCTGAACGACCTGCGCCTCGTCCTCGGTACCGTCCTCCAGGTCACCGACGAGGCAGTCGCCGCCGACCAGGGCCCGCAGAGCTCCGAGCTGGTGATCTACCACTACCTGACGATGCTGCAATCGGAGTTGATCGACGTGATGGAGCGGTGGCTCCCCGAGCCGGTCCCCGGCGCCGACGACCTCGTCCCCGACGACCCCTGGGGCGAGCCTCTCGGAGGCCTGCGCTGGGACGGAACACCACTGCCGAGCTGGCCACCCCGCCCCGACCTGTGACCAGCCAGGCGACCGGATCCGGCGGGCAGCTCCCCCGGATCCTCACGATCATGGGTTCGGGCGAGACGGCGCCGACGATGGTGAAGGTCCACCGTCAGGTCCTCGAACGGCTCGGACCTCCTCCGGTGGCGGCGGTCCTGTTGGACACGCCCTTCGGCTTCCAGGAGAACGCCACCGAGCTCGCCCAACGGGTCGTCCACTATTTCGCCGAGAGCCTCCGGGCTCCCATCGAGGTGGCGGGCGTCACTCCCGCTCGCCTCGAAGGCGGGGCCGGGCCGATCGAGGGCGACCTCTTCGCCAGCGAGCGCCTCGTCGAGAAGATCCGCGACGCCCGCTACGTCTTCGCCGGCCCGGGCTCTCCGAGCTATGCGCTGCGCAAGTGGAAGGGCACGGTCGTCCCCTCGCTCCTGCGTGAGACGCTCGAGCACGGCGGCGCAGTCACGTTCTCGTCTGCCGCCGCCCTCACGCTCGGGGTGCGCACGGTCCCGGTCTACGAGGTCTACAAGGTGGGAGCGGACCCGTTCTGGCTCGAGGGACTCGACGTCCTCGGCGCCACCGGCCTCGTGGCCGCCGTCATCCCGCACTACAACAATGCCGAGGGCGGGACCCACGACACGCGCTTTTGCTACCTCGGCGAGCGTCGCCTCTCGCTGCTCGAGGAGGAGCTGCCCGAGGAAGCATTCGTGCTCGGGGTCGACGAGCACACGGCGCTCGTCCTCGACCTCGACGAGCGGGCCGGCACCGTGGCAGGCAACGGCCTCGTGACCGTCCGTGCGGCGGGCCGCTCTCGCACCTGGGCGAGCGGCGAGTCGGTTAGCTTCGACGAGCTGGCCTCGGCGGCCGATTCGCTCCGCCGCGGCGCGACGTCGGCATACGCCGCCCCGCCGCCAGCGGCGGACGAGGCGGTGCTCGACGAGGTCGACGGCGAACCCGACAGCTCCCTGTCCGGTGCGGCCGGCTACGAGGGATCCCCGCTGCTCACGGTCGTGCGCGACAAGGAGGCCGACTTCGCCACGGCGCTCGAGACGAGAGACATGCCGGGTGCCGTCCATGCCGTCCTCGAGCTCGAAGGCGACCTCACCGCCTGGTCGCACGACATCCCGGCCGGCGACGCCCTCGACCGGGCCCATGCGAGCCTGCGGTCGCTCATCCTCGCTCTCGGCCGAGCAGGCGAGCAGGGGATGCGGGACCCGCGGGAAGTCGTCGGCCCCTTCGTGGAGGCGTTGCTCGAGCTTCGCCGCCGGGCACGGGCCGATCGTCGATTCGACGAGGCCGACGCCGTCCGCGACCGCCTCGTCGAGCTCGGCGTCGAGGTGCGGGACTCGCCCGAGGGCACCGAGTGGCTGCTCACAGGAGAGGGGGCCTGAGGTCGTACGCCGGGCGGCAGCGGGCATCTTCCGGCAGGATCCCGCTGGTAGCCTCGGTCCCTCCGGCCCCCATCGTCTAGAGGCCCAGGACGCCGCCCTTTCAAGGCGGTAACACGGGTTCGAATCCCGTTGGGGGTGCTCGGGAGGTCTTCACGTTTCAAAGACCTCGAGTTCACGTTTCCGGTGGTCTCATCCTCGCGCCCGGGTGTGACGCCTGCTCCCGTTGAGTGTCGCCGCGTGTGTCCCTTCTGAGGCGTCGTCCTCGTCTGAGGAGATGAGCTCTCCCGCGTCGGAGCTACGACGCGGTTCCGGCCAGCTCGGCGAGGCTCCGCCGTCGCCGACGGCGCTGTCGGGGGAGTCCCTTCGAAGCTCGCCGGTCCGCCTCGGCGAGCCGGTCCTCGAAGGCGTCGATCAGGTCGAGGTTCCTCACGGCGAGCGCACCGACGAGAAGCAGGCTCATCTCGACGCGTCCCATCACCCGGCACCAGCCACGTGCGACGTCGATCGTCGCCCGGTCCTTGATCCTCGAGTTCGAGCGCTCGACGGCGCTTCGCCGGGCATAGGAGCGCCGCCAGGCCCCCGAGGGGTAGTCGTGCTTCTGGCGGGTCTTCATGTTCACCTCGGGCGGGACGGTGGTCGTCTGTCGCACACAGAGCCCGGCGGGTGCTCGGGCGGGGAGAGGACCTCGGGATGGGCATAGGAGAGCGCCATCGAGCTCACCCGCAGCGAGCAGCGGAGCTTCCCGGCGACCGCCGGGCAGACGACGCGGTGGTAGCCGTCGGCGTCGTCGGCACAGATGCGCCCGAACTTGTAGCGCGAGAGCTCGGCCGCCTCCTCGTCGTGGAGCCGGGTCTGTTCTCCCCCAGCCGAACGAGGGAGCGGACCGAGCTCGAACAGCTTCTCGGGGGTCCTTGGGCAGTAGCAGTTCCCGTTCCAGAGGATCGTCCCCTCGTAGGTGCCCTGCATCCCGCGGTCGTGGGGGTGCAGGTCCATCACGAGCGAGGCCCCGGCCGCTCGAAGCGGGAGGGCGAAGTGCGCCGGCACCCGGTGGGCGTAGCCCGAGTCCGCCACGACGTCGCCGAGGGGGCGGGCGGTGTATCGACTGGACCGACGTCGAGAGCTACTCGGCCCGCCGGAGAGGGACCTCGGGTGCCTACGCCGACCCCGAGGCCTCCTGGGGCCACCGGCATTCGACAACGACTCGTGGTCAACCGGGTCGCTCATGCCGCGCCACCTTGCTCGGAGCTCTCTGCTCTGCCTGCAATCGCCTCGTGCGGCCGCTGGGTCGACCCGAGAGCGGCCGTCGCCACCGGCACGGTGGCTTGTGCCAGGACCCGCCGTGCACCGGCCTCCCGGCGGGGGTGGCCGAAGCAGAAGCAGATCCAGTAGGCGAGCCCCGAGGCCACCTGGAGATCCTCATAGCTCTCGAGCTTCTTCTCGAGGCGCTCCAGGGTCTCGGTCGAGCGGTCGTACTCCAGGCAGAAGATGACCTGGTAGCCGGCCTCCTCCCAGCGACCGAGCCCGTCGGGGTTAGCGATCCGGTCGAACTGGTTGGCGCAGTGGCGCTCTGACCACCACAGCGACAGGTCGCAGTCATCCCTCCGCCGGGACTCGGCCAAGAGGGAGCCGAAGAAGCCGTTAACGCCGACCAGGTGCCGGAGGCGCTGGGACCTCCCGATGGCGAGCGCCTTGTCGGCCCGCCAACGCGACTTGT
>JAJZZB010000008.1 GCA_021797795.1 Actinomycetes bacterium
GTGTAGGTCCTCCTTCGTTGAGCTGGAACTTCTCGAAGGAACCTACGCCCGTTGACTTTTACACCAGCGGATGGACGCCACCGTCGAAGGCCGGCCGCCCCGGCTGGCTCGATGAGCGTGAGCAATCCGGCTCATCTGGCCGCCGCGTCCGGCCGGTGCCAAGATTCCCGCCATGTCCGCCCGCACCCGCACCATGCCCCGCCGCAGCTGCCTCTCGGTACCCGGTTCGAGCGAGCGCTTCCTCGAGAAGGCCCCGAGCGTCCCGGCCGACATGACCTTTCTCGACCTCGAGGACTCCGTCGCGCCGCTCGAGAAGGTCGAGGCGAGGACCAAGGTCGTCCGCGCCATCCGGGATCTCGACTGGGACGACCGGGTGCTGTGCGTGCGGATCAACGCCTGGGACACCAAGTGGACCTACGGGGACGTGATCGAGGTGGTCTCGAACGCCGGCGAGCGCCTCGACGAGGTGATGCTGCCGAAGGTCCAGACGGCGGCCGAGGTCGTCGCGGCCGACCTGCTCCTCAGCCAGGTCGAGCAGAACGCCGGGCTCCCGCACGGCCATGTCGGGATCGAGGCGCAGATCGAGACCACCCGCGGCCTCATCAACGTGGAGGAGATCTGCGCCGCTTCGCCACGGCTCGAGACGGTCATCTTCGGCCCGGCCGACTTCGCCGCTTCGATGGAGATGCCGGTGCTCACCGGTGGCGTCCAGATCCCCGAGTATCCCGGGGACCACTTCCACTACGTCTTCTCGAAGATCCTCATGGCCGGCCGGGCGAACGGCCTCCAGGTGATCGACGGCCCGTTCCTCAAGATCCGCGAGCTCGACGCCTTCCGCGACTTCTGCCAGCGGACCCGGGTTCTCGGCTACGACGGCAAGTGGGCGCTGCACCCCGACCAGGTGACCGTGCTGAACGAGCTGTTCTCTCCCACCCAGGAGCAGTTCGACCGCGCCCTCGCGATCCTCGACGCCTACAAGGAGGCGACCGAGTCCGAGCGCAAGGGTGCGGTCATGTTCGGCGACGAGATGATCGACGAGGCGAGCCGGAAGATGGCGCTCAAGTTCGTGAGCCGGGGCGAGCGGGCGGGGCTCACGCGCTCGACCGCCTGAGCGGCGGCTCAGGCGCGTGCGAGCTCGGTCTCCTCGTGTTCAAGCGAGCCGCTTCGCGGACCTTCGCCGGTGTGGGCGCTCGTGAAGTCCTTCTGGCGGATGAGGAAGAGGCAGAGCGCTCCGGAGACGAAGGAGACGGCGGCCCCGATGAAGAGGATCTCGTTCAGCCCGTGCACGAAGCCCGCAAGGGCGGCGTGGCTGACCGCCGCCGCCGCATGAGGATGCTGTCGGGCGAGGACGGAGCCCCGGCGCAGCTGCCCGCTCGTCACCCCTGAGGCGATGCTGGCCGCTCGCGGGGCGAGGGCCGTTCCCGAGAGGGACGAGACGACGGTCGCGCGGACGGTGGCGGAGAAGATCGAGCCGAGGGCGGCGATGCCCGTCGCCGTCCCGACCTGGCGGAGGGTGGAGTTGATGCCGGACGCCATCCCCGAGCGCGCCGGCTCGACCACGCCGACGGCGGTCGAGGCGAGCGGGACGTTGATGAGGCCGATCCCGGCCCCGGCGACGAGAAAGCCGGGAACGAGGTGAGCCCATCCCGAGGAGGGTCGCAGCCCGGCCATCAGGATGAGCCCGAGCCCGGCGAGGGCGAAGCCGGGTGCGATCAGCCACTTGATCGGGACCTTGCTCGTCAACCGGCCGGCGACGGCGGCGGTGACGAAGGTCGTGCCCGTCATGATGAGGAACCTCACCCCTGTCGCCACGGCCGAGAGGTGGAGGCCGTCCTGCAGGTACAAGACGAGGTAGGTGAACAGGGCGAAGATCGAGGCGTTGATACCGAAGGCCGCCACGAGCCCCCCGGTGAAGGTCGGCTTGCGCAGAAGGGAGAAGTCGAGCATTGGCTCGCTGCGTGCCAGCTCGACGAGCACGAAGGCGATGAAGAGGACGCCGGCGGCCGCGAGGGAGCCGATCACCACGGAGTCGCCCCAGCCGCTCGCGCTGCTGCGGATCATGCCGTAGACGAGCGCCGCCAGCGCGCCGGAGAAGGTGACGAACCCGGGCAGGTCGGGACGGCTGGCGCGGGGGTTCCTCGACTCGGCGACCTTGGTCAGGGTGACGCCGAGCGCCACGACGCCGATCGGGATGTTCACAAAGAAGATGAAGCGCCAGGAGATGCCGCTCGTGATGACGCCTCCGAGCACCGGTCCGATGGCGACCGCGATCCCGGTGACCGCCCCGAAGACGCCGAAGGCGATCCCGCGCTCCCGGCCGCGGAATGCCTCTGCCAGCAGCGCGAGCGAGGTGGCGAACATGATCGCCCCGCCGATCCCCTGGAAGCCCCTCGCCAGGATGATGAAGAGGGAGCCGGTGGAGATGCCGCAGAGGAACGAGCCGACGGTGAAGACGACGATGCCGACGGCGAACAGCAGCCTCCGTCCGAACAGGTCGGCCAGTGAGCCGGAGGTGAGAAGGAGGGCGGCGAGAGTGAGGGCGTAGGCGTCGATCACCCATTGCAGGTCTGAGAGCGAGGCTCCGAACGCCCGCTCGATCTCGGGGAGGGCGACGTTCACGATGGTGAGGTCGAGCAGCAGCATGAAGATGCCGATGCACACTGCGCCGAGCGTCCACCACTTCTTGTCCATCTGCCCTCCTCGGCCGAAGAACGCCGGTGTCGCCACAGTCCTCAGGCCAGCAAGCTGTCTGGGTTGAAAGATTCCACGACCGGCGGAGCATGGCCTCTCGGGTCGGGGCGTGAGAGCACGCTCCCGGCGCCGCCGGTGCTGGCGAGCTCGCTCGGCTACCTCCGAGGCGGGCCGCGCCGAGGCCGTCCGGGCTCGATGCGACAGCCATGCCCGGCCGACCCCCGAGCTCGGCGAGGCGCTCTGTCGTTGTCGGTCCTCGTCGTACTTACCCAGCTGCACGCCCGCAAAGCCGGTTGGCCGGGTACCTCGCCGTCGACCGCCCCGTCATGGTGAAGCTCCCCGACCCCCCTCGGGCGGCGGGCCTCTCCGAGCGCTGCTGCCGGGCGCACGAGACGACCGGCAGGACCCCCGCCAGAGGCCGGGCTCCGAGAGGCCGAGAGGGCTCGCAGCGCGGATGGCGGTCGCTCGCCGGCTCCTTCGTGCGTCTGTCTCGGCACGTTCGGCTCCCCGGGGGCTCTCGCTGGAGGGCGTTCCCGCTCGCTGCACGCGGGGGAAACCTCCGCACCCGGCGGGCTCCTCGAGATGCCGGGCGGCAGGGGAGCGAATCACGGGCACGCCTTCGGGGTATCGAGACAGAGCGCGCAGCGAACATCATCGTTACCTGCACAGGGAGGCAACTGGATGCCCGGAATCGGATTCGGACTTCTGCTCGTCGCGGTCGGAGCGATCCTCCGCTTCGCGATCTATGCCCCGAACAACCACGCGAACTGGGGGACGATCGGCATCATCCTCATGATCGTCGGAGCCGTCGGCTTCATCGCCGGACTCATCGTCGAGGCGCCCCGGCGCTACCGTCGCCAGGACACCTACGTCCGTCGTCCTGACGGCTCCGCCGAGCGGGTCGTGCGCGACCAGTCGGGCTATTGAGGCACCCGCCTCGTTGAGCCGGACGCGTTCGTGAAGGTGGTCAGCGAGGCGCCTCGTCGACGAGGCGCCTCGCGATCACCTTGAGGCACAGCGTCTCGTCCGCGCCCTCGAAGATCGAGAGCACCCGGGCGTCGACGAAGAGGCGGCTCACGGCGAACTCCTCGGCGTAGCCCATGCCTCCGTGGATCTGCATGGCCTCGCGGCTCACCCACTCGGCGGCTCGGCAGACGTAGGCCTTCACCATCGAGGCCTCCATCGACCCTTCGCCTCTCGCCATCATCGACGCCACGCGGTAGGCGAATTGCCGGCTCGCCTGGATCATGGCGGCCATCCGCCCGAGCTTGGCCCGGGTGAGCTCGTAGCCGACGATGGGTTGGCCGAAGACCGTCCTGTCCCTCGCGTACGAGAGAGCGGCTTCGTAGGCCGCCTGCATCACCCCGAGGGCTCTGGCGGCGGTCTGGAGCCGGCCGTTCTCGAAGCCGGCCATCTGCAGGTAGAAGCCCCTTCCCTTGCCGCTTTCACCGCCGACGAGATTGTCCTCTGACACCCACCAGTTCTCGAAGGCGAGCTCGTAGGAGTGCATGCCCCGGTAGCCGAGGGTGTCGATCGGCCGCCCCTCGAGGCGGCCCGGCGGGAGCCCCTCCGGCCTGCCGTCCTCGCCGGCGCCCTGGGTGAGCACGAAGCCGCGGGAGTCGGACCGCTTCTTTGGGACCACGAACAAAGACAGCCCACGGTGCCCCTTCGAGCGGTCCGGGTCGGTCCTCGCCAACAGCATGAGCAGGTCTGCCCTGGCGGCGAAGGTGCACCATGTCTTCACCCCGTTCACGAGGTATCCGCCGCCGCCGGCCGGAAGGGCGGTCACGTTGAGGTTGGCCACGTCCGAGCCGAAGTCGGGCTCGGTGACGGCGACGGCGACCATGTGCTCGGCCGAGGCGATGCCCGGCAGGAGCCGGCTGCGCTGCTCCTCGGTGCCTCCGTTCAGAATGGCGCGGGTGAGGATCTCCGGGCGGGTGATGAGGGCTCCGCCGGCCCCGAGCGAGGCACGCGACAGCTCCTCGGTCGCCACCACCATGCCGAGGTAGTCGTGCTCGCCGCCCGAGGCGAAGCCCCCGTAGCCCTCCGGCACCGACAGGCCGAAGCCGCCCATCTCGGCCAGTCCCTCGATGATGTCCTCGGGCACGTCGGCGTTCTGGCGGTGGATCTGCTCTGCCCGCGGTGCGATCCGCTCCTCGGCGAAGCGCCGGAAGCTGTCGCGGACGAGCTCGAAGTCGTCGTCCAGATGCAGCGGACCCGGCGTCTCGGCCACTGCGCCCAGCGCACCCGGCGAGCGGGCGACGGCAAGGAAGTCCGACAGCCCCCGGTGCCAGCCCGGCTCGACGCCCCACTCGAGCTCGCGCCCGGCCGTCCTCGCGACGAGGTCCGCCACGACGTCGCCTGCGAAGACCGCCGCCAGCAGCGCCTCGGTCTCGCCGAGGCGTCCGTACCCGAGCGCCGCCCGGCCCGTCTCGACGCCTGCCGCCGCATGGGCCAGCTCGTAGGCGAGCACCTGGTGGTCGTCGAGCCGCCGACCGCGCTCGCTCAGGTCGCTCAGGCGGCGGGTCGCGCCGGACACGACCTCGCCGGCGAGATGGAGCGCCGTCTCGGCCGCCGACAGGTCGCGAAGCGCCGCAAGGTCGGCGTCGGTCGCATGCATGCGGGAAGGCTACCGATGCGGGAGCAGCCGATGCCTCTCCGCCCCGCCGACGGCGGCGATCACGGTGACGAGGGGAGGGAGCACGATCGGCTCGTCTCCGGGGTCGACCTCGGTGAGCGAGTGCAGGTAGTCGGCCACCGGCCCGGGGCCGGCGCCGGCCGGCGCCTCCGCCCAGGCGTCGACGAGCTCCATGCCGGCCTCGCCTACGAGCGCAGGGAGCCACGCACCGACGTCGGGCCGGGCCGCGTCCGGCATCGAGAGCGGGAGGCCGCCGATGCGCCCGGCGGAGGTGACCGGCTCCTGGGCGACGACGAAACCACCGTCGACTACGACTCCGGCCATGCGGCGGAGGACGACGCCCGGGTCGCGGACGTGCATGAGGAGGAAGCGGCAGTAGGCGAGCTGCACGCGCTCGGGCAGGACCAGGTCCTCGGCGGCCTGGGTGAGCGAGACGACCTGGCCCTCGCCGGCCGCTGCCGCCGCCCGGGCGGTCTCGTCTCGTGCGAGCGGGTCCGAGTCGACGGCGTAGACACGGCCGGTGCGCCCGACGAGCTGCGCCAGGGCGACCGAGACGTCGCCGGCTCCGGCTCCGACGTCGACACAGCGCCAGCCCTCGTCGAGCCCGAGTCGCCCGAGGGCGGTGGCGAGCGGCCGGCGGTAGACGTCGTTGCGCAGACCGAGCTCACTCACCGGCCACAGGGTAGCTGTCGCCCGGGTCGGGGCACCGGTGGGCAGGGATAGGTTGTGGCCCGTGAGAGTCACCATGCTCCTGTGCGACGCGGCCCAGGTTGCCGACGGCAAGCTGTACATCCTCGGCGGCGGATGGAGCCTCGTCGGTCCCGACCCCATGCCGTCCGCCGTCGCCCTCAAGATCGACGTGGACTGGACCGAGGCGGGCTCACCTCACCACTGGGAGCTCTACCTCGTCGACGAGGACGGCCAGTCGGTCCTCGTCGAGACGCCGGAGGGTCCCAAGCCGATGGAGGTGCGCGGCGACTTCGAGGTCGGCCGTCCCGGCACCGTCCCCGAAGGCAGCCCGATCGACGTGGCGCTGGCCGTCAACTTCGGTCCTCTGCCGCTGCCGCCCGGCACGCGGTTCACCTGGCGCCTCACGATCGACGGCGAGTCCGCACCGGACTGGATGCTCTCGTTCTCCACCCGCGACGCCCGCCCTCCCTCGGAGGAGGCGTGACCGTTCACGAGCGCCCCTTCGGCCGGGCGCTCGAGGACTTCGCCGTCGGCGACGTCTACCGGCACTGGCCGGGCAAGACGGTCACCGAGTACGACGACCACCTGTTCTGCATGATCACGATGAACCACCACCCGCTGCACACGAACGCCTTCTTCGCCGAGCACGATGCGCCGCAGGGGCGCAACGTGGTCGTCGGGAACCTCGTCTACTCGCTCGTGCTCGGGATGAGCGTGCCGGACGTGTCCGGCTCGTGCATCGCCAACCTCGAGGTGGAGTCGCTGCAGCACAAGAACCCGACCTTCCACGGCGACACGATCTGGGCCGAGACACGGGTGCTCGAGGTGACCGCCTCCCGCTCCAGGCCCGACCGGGGTGTCGTCACCGTGGAGACCAAGGGGTTCAACCAGCGCGGCGAGGAGGTCTGCTACTTCCGCCGCAAGCTCCTCGCCTGGAAGCGGGACGCCCTGCCCGAGCGGCACCGTCCCTACGACTCCGCCTGGGACTGAGGCCCGGGGTGGCCCCTCTGGCGCCCACCCGAGCCGAGGGGCGGGAGGTCGCTGACGCCGTCGTCGCATGGTGGGTCTCCTCGGCGGTGCGGCGCGAGCGCGACCGCCTCGCCTGGCGGGTGCGGCGCGAGCCGTGGCGGGTCCTCGTCTCCGAGGTGATGCTCGCCCAGACCCAGCTCGGCCGGGTGGAGGCGCACTTCGAGCCCTTCCTCGCCCGCTTCCCGAGCCCGTCGGCCCTGGCGTCGGCTCGCCTCGCCGAGGTGCTTTCCTGCTGGTCGGGGCTCGGGTACCCGCGCCGCGCCGTCGCCCTCCGCAGGGCGGCGTCGGTCCTCGTCGATGAGCACGCCGGGCAGGTCCCTTGCTCCTACCGCGAGCTGCGGGCGCTGGCGGGAGTGGGCGACTACACCGCCCGCGCCGTCATGGCCTTCGCCTTCGACGCCCCTGTCATGCCCGTCGACACCAACGTCGCCCGCGTGCTCGCGAGAGCGGTCGCCGGCCGGCCTCTCGGGCGAGGCCGGAGCCAGGAGGTGGCCGACTCGCTCGTCGACGGTGCCCGGCGGGGACGACGGCGGGCACAGGCCGTCATGGATCTCGGCGCCACGCTGTGCCGCCCGTCGCCCTCCTGCGACCGCTGCCCGCTGGCGCCGGCGAGCGGCCGGCCGGCCTGCGCCTGGCGGGCCGGGGGCGTGGGGGCGGACCCTGCCGAGGGCACCTTCGGATCGTCCCGTCGCCAGTCACCCTTCGAGGGCTCCGACCGCCAGGGCCGCGGACGCCTGCTCAGGGCTGCGGCCGCCCGGCCCGTCGCGCCGGCCGAGCTCGCCGTGGCGGCGGGCTGGCCCGGCGACCCGGCCCGGGCGGAGAGGGTGGCGCGGACGCTCGTCGCCGACGGCCTGCTCGAAGGCCAGCCGGAGGGCGGCTACCGGCTGCCTCGTTGAGCCTCGAGTGCCGCGGTTCTGTCAGCGGCCGGCCAGGAGATTCTGCTCGAAGTGGGCGACCTTGGCCACGTCGACCTCGAGGTCGGAGAGGACGGGGAGGAGCCGCCTGGCGGCCAGCGCCAGCAGGGTGCCGACGACCGGCGCCGCCCAGTAGAGCCAGTAGCTGTGGGCGGTGAGCGAGATGACGTCGGGGCCGAGGCTGCGTGCCGGATTGGTGCTCGTGCCCGACCACGGTGCCTCGAGGAAGACCATGGCGCAGTAGAGGAAAGGAAAGAGAGCGGGTGTGTAGGGTCGCAGGCGTTTGTGCCCGACGAAGCTCAGCACGAGCAGGATGAGGACGAAGGTGGTGGCGCACTCGCCGAGGAAGGCGAGCCCGTCGCCGGCCGGGCCGGGAGCGGTGGCGCCGTAGGCGACGCTCCGTCCCATCCCTCCCCAGGCGAGGAGCGGGACGGACCCGGCGATCGCTCCGACGAGCTGGCTCGCCACGAACGCCATGAGCGCCCGTGTGGGTAGCGCCCCCTCCAGCCAGAACGCGAGGCTCACGACCGGATTGATGTGGGCCCCGCTCACCCGCCCGACCGGCGAGAGCGCCACCGCCATCCCGGTGGCGCCGAAGAGGCCCCCGGTGAGCGCCCGGCGGGCACCGACCGACGGCAGGATGCTGACGAGCGGGCTCCCGCGGCCCTCGTCGAAGATGACGATCGAGAGCCCGACGGCGACGAGCGCAGCGGTCCCCACAGCTTCGGAGAGGCACATGGCGGCGAGATTGCGCCTGCTCGGCGGGCGAGGTGGACTCATGGCCTCCATCTTCGCCCGGGCAGCCGGGCGGACCGGCCGCCGGAGGCACACTTCGACTCTGCCCCTTGCCCTTGGGGGAGCCCGACATTACGCTCCGCCGGAGAGGGGGGACCCCGGGAGCGATCCCGGGCTGCCAGGCAGGGACGAGCGGTGGTCTCCCCGAGAACGCCCTCTCGGCCACAGCCCTCTGGGGCTGTGGCCGGCCCTGCACGCCTCAGGCTGTGGCCGAGGCGATGGTGACGTCCCCGCTGACACTGCGACAGGCGATCCGCAGGGCAGCCGACTCGGGTGCGGTCTCGCTCATGGGCAGGTCGCAGCGCAGCTCGCCCGAGACGGTGGTGACGTCGAGGTGCGCGGCGGCTCCGGCTGCCACGCCGATTCGGATGTCGCCGGAGGCGGTGTCGAACGTGACGTCCCCGGCGGAGACAGAGCCGAGCTCGAGGTCTCCAGAGGCGCTCTTCATCCGGACCGACGACCCGGCGTCCTCGATGGCGACGTCGCCCGAGGCGACCTTCACGTCGACGGGGCCGGAGACCCGCCGCACGCTCACGTCGGCGCTCGCCCCCTTCACCCCCAGGCTGCCGGCGGACTCGCAGCGCAGGTCGCCGCTCGCCGAGACGAGCTCGACGGCGCCGTCGACCCGGCCGAGGGTGACGTCGGCACTGGCCACGTTGGCCGTGAAGTCGGCGAGCGCGAGCGTGCAGGTGACGTCCGCCGATGCCGTCGTCACCGAGAGCGAGGCGCCTTCGGGCATGGCGATGCGACAGCTGACCTCGAGGTCCCGGGAGAACAGCCGCGCCCGGCGGCCGCGCTGGCCCACCCGGACCTGCAGGCGGTCGCCGTGGAGCGACACCTCGGCGGACTCGATCGCCTCGATCGAGCGCGTCGAGCCCGGATGGGTCGCCTCGAGCTCGACGGTGACCTCGCCGGCGGCGCTCGGCGAGACCTCGATGCTGCCGCAGGGCACCTCGACCTCGGCCCGCACAGACCCTGCGGCGGTGAACGACCACTCCATCTCCTGCTCCTCTCTCACGACTGACGTTCGGGAACCCGGCTCAGCCCTGGACGTAGCCGGTGATCCGGCGCGGCAGGCGCCGCCCCGGGGGCGTCGGGATCGCCGGGGCTGACAGCTGGTGCCCGAGGGCGGCGACGATCCAGGCGTTGATCGAGGAGCCGCCACGCGCCGCCGCCTCCTCGACGCGCGCCTTCAACCCCTCGGGCAGGCGAACCGTGAGCCTGGTCAGCTCCTCCTCGCCGTAGCTGGCTCCGGTCTCGGCCGTCTCCGAGCCGGGCCGTGGCGGCTCGGGCGCGCCGACGAGGCTCACGACGGGGTCGCGACCCTCGAGGCGGACTTCGACCCGCGCTCCTGGCGCCGAGGCGCTCAGCTCGGACGCGAGAGCCTGGACGGCGTCGAGCAGATGGAGGCGGAGCGCCGGCTCGACGGCGGCGACGAGGATCTCCGCCACGCGGCTCGACTCCTCGCCGCCGACGGCGGCGGCCCGGCGGAGATCCTCGGAGATGCCATCCGCGATCGGTGACAGCTGCATGATGTCACTATGACATCACAAACGCTGTCAGTCAAGCGTCCGATGTGACGTCATTGCCGGTGACCCAGCCGAGGATGCGCCGGCCGACATCTGCGGGTCGCTCGAGGTGGAGGAAGTGGCCGGCGTCCTCGAGAGTCGCCACACGGGACCCTGCGGGCAGCAGCGCCTGGATGGTGGCGGCGACGTCCGGCCGTTCGACGACCTCGGCTCCGACACAGCCGTCCCGCCTCCCGTGGAGATAGAGCGTGGGCTGGGGGACCGGGCCGAGCACCGCCGAGGCTGCCGGGGCGAGCTCCGCCGGGACGGCCGCGGGGTCGAACATCGCCCGGTAGTAGCCGAGCGCGGCCGACAGGCGGCCCGGAGCCGCGAGGGCGGCTCTCACGTGGACGAGGTCCTCTCGCGGGTCGTAGCCGGGTGACCACTCGCGCCAGAGGCGTTCGACGAAGGCCATGTCGTCGGCCTCGAGGACGGCCTCGGCGAGGGGTGTCTGGAAGAAGAAGAAGTAGAACGAGCGTCTCAGCTGGTCGAAGTCGCCCAGGCCCTGTACGAAGGCGACCGGGGGCGGGACGGCCAGACCGACGAGCCGGGAGAAGCGGTCCGGCGCGAGGGCACCGGCGCCATAGGCGATGGCGGCACCCCAGTCGTGGCCGACGAGGGCGGCATCGGGCCCTCCCCCGAGCCGCTCGTGCAGCCTGACGACGTCGTCGGCGAGCACCGCCAGCGGGTAGCGGCCGTCGGGGGAGGGCGAGGACGGTCCGTAGCCCCTCAGGTAGGGCGCGACGCCGCGCAGTCCGGCTCGGGCGAGATCGGCCAGCAGATGCCGCCAGGTCCAGGGCGTGTCGGGGAAGCCGTGGAGGCAGAGCACGAGGGGACCGTCGGCAGGACCGCTCTCGAGGATCCCGAAGGTCATCTCGCCGATCTGGACCGTGTCTACGCGGATCCCAGCCGTCACCGCACCATCCTGACGGCTTCCGGCAGCGAGGAGCGGGCGCTCGGGGGTGCCGGTCGCGCGCGCGACCCGTCACGGAGCCGCTTGAATGGGATCTGTGGCTGTGCGCACGCCGGTGGTGTCTCGCGTGAAGGGCGCGCTCGGATGACCGCTCTCGTCCTGCTCGGTCTCGTCGCGGTCGTCCTCATCGCGATGGCGTGGTCCCGCGTCGGCCTCGCCCGCTCGGAGCGCCGCTCGATGCGCAGCTACCAGCGCAGCCTGAACGTCCTCGGTGACGTCACCCGACGGAGCGAGGCGCCCGCCAGGGTGCGGCCGGTCCCGCCCGATCAACGCCAGCACGGGCATCTCGGTTCCGAGAGCCCGGCCCCCCTCCCCCCGGGGGGACCGCAGGCACCGGTGACTCCCGCCAGAGGACAGCCTGCCGTCTCGCCCTTTTCCCGGGTCCCGGCCGCTGACGGCGAGGCGGCCGGGCCGGTCCCCAAGCCGCGCCTCGTCGACGTGCCGGTGCACTTCGAGGACGACAGCGCCAGGCCGCCGGGCTCGGGGGACACGACTGTCGTTCCCGCTGTGGCGGGTCGCCGGGCATCCGAGCGGGTCCTGAGGCGCCGCCCGGTCCGCTCGCCCTCGACGCCGGTCGTCCAGGGCGGACGGACGATCGCCTGGGGCCGCCTCGGAGGCGTGGCGGCCGCCGCCCTCGCCCTGGCCGCCCTCGCCCTCGGCGGGGCGCGCCTGCTGGCCTTCCACCACCACCTCCATGCAGCGGGACACCAGCACGCGCCGGTGACACACCCGTCGCCGCCGTCGTCGACCTCCGCACCGAGCAGGACCTCGACCACGACGACGCCGACCGCCCTCGTGCCCGTGTCGACCTCTTCCACCGACGTCGCCTTCGTCGCCCCGAAGGGCTCCTACACCCTCGACATGGCCGACAGCGGCGGCCTGTGCTGGGTGGGGATCCAGCAGACGAGCGGCGGGCCCTACATCTGGCAGGACACCCTCGGCGCCGGCCAGACGACGAGCTACCGGGCTTCTGGACCACTCGTCATCCGGATCGGGGCGCCGAGGTTCCTCGGGGTGAGGGTGAACGGGGTCCCCGTCCGCCTACCGGGCTTCGCCCAGCCTTACGACGTGACCTTCAACCCCTCCTCGCCTCCGTCGTCAGCCTGAACCCCGCCGGCGCCGATGGCGTCGAGGATGAAGGCGAAGACGAGTGCCAGCTTCCGCCAGGCGTTGTAGCGTCCCGACGGTCCGAAGTGGCCGGCTGACAGCTCCACCAGCAGGAGGATGTCGCCCGCCCTGTCCGGGTTCGCCGCCCGCAGCTTCTGGACCCACTTCACCGGTTCGAAGTAGGCGACGCGGGGATCGCTCATGCCGGAGGTGACGAGGACCCTCGGGTACGGCCCGCTGCGGACGTTGTCGTAGGGCGAGTACGCCTTGATCCAGTGGTAGGCCGCCGGGTCCCGGATCGGGTCACCCCACTCCTCCCACTCGCCGACGGTGAGGGGGAGCGAGGCGTCGAGAATCGTCGAGAGGGCGTCCACGAAGGGGACCTCGGCGACGACGGCCCCGAAGGCCTCCGGGGCGAGGTTGAGCGACGCCCCGACGAGCAGGCCGCCGGCGCTCCGCCCGAGGGCGGCCAGCTGTGCCGGCGTCGTCCATCCCTCCTCGACGAGATAGCGGGCCACCGCCACGAAGTCCTCGAAGCTGTGGTGCTTGTGCTCGAGCCGACCGTCGAGGTACCAGTGACGCCCGAGCTCTTCGCCGCCCCTCACGTGCGCGATGACGTAGGTGACGCCCCGGTCGAGCAACGGGGTGATCGGCTGGCGGGTGGCGAAGGCGGGATCGGAGCTCGCCCCGTAGGCGCCGTAGCCGTAGAGCAGCACCGGAGCGGGGCCCGGCGCCCGGTCGAGGCGCCAGGCGAGCGTGAGAGGGACCTCGGTCCCGTCGGCCGAGGTCGCCCAGCGGCGCTCGGTCCGGTAGCGGTCTGGGTCGTACCCGCCCGGCACCGGCTGGCGCCAGAGCAGCTCGCTCGACCCGGTGGCGAGGTCGAGCTCGTAGAGCCGGCGCGGCTGGACGAGCGTGGTGGTCTGGTAGCGGACCACCCCCGTGTCGAACTCGAGGTTCTCGGCGAGCGCCACCGTGCCGGCAGGCGGCGCCTCGATGAGCCGGCCCTCGCCCCCGCCGAGCGGCAGGATCCGGACCGACGTGGCGGCGTGTCCCCGCTCCTCGACGAGGGCGTGTCCCTCGACGACGTCGAGCGCCTCGAGGCGGACGTCGCTCCGCTCCTCGAGGAGGACCTCCCACTGCCCGCGACCGGGCGCCGACAACGGCGTCCGGAACAGGGCGAAGTTCTCCGCCCCGTCGTTCGAGAGCACGAGCAGCTCTCCGTGGTGGTGCTCGAGCGAGTAGAGGACGCCCTGGCGGCGGGGGGCGACGACCGCCGGCTGGCCGTCCGGCCTCGCCGCCTCGAGGGTGTGGCATTCGCTCGTCTCGTTGCTCACCACCTGGATGACGATGAGCTCCCCGTCCTTGGTGGTGCCGAGACCGACGCTGAAGCGCTCGTCGGGCTCCTCGAAGACCTTCACGTCCTCGTTCGCCGGGCTGGCGAGGCGGTGGCGCCAGACCTGGAACGGCCGCATGGCGGCGTCGGGTCGCGTGTAGAACAGCGTGGCGTTGTCGGCCGAGAAGGCGAGGCCGTAGGAGGCGCCCTCGATGACGTCCTCGAGGTCCTCTCCCCGCGAGAGGTCCCGCAGTCGGACCGTGAGCACCTCGCCGCCGGTGGTGTCGCAGCTGTAGGCGAGGAGCCGCTGGTCCTGGCTGAGGGCCGCATCGCCGACCTCGAAGTACTCGTGACCCTCGGCGAGCTCGTTCTCGTCGAGCATGACGCTCTCGTGCTCGTCGGCCGGCACGTCGGTCGAGGCAGCCGGTGCCGGGGCGCCGCGAGGGCGCCGGCAGGAGATCGCGTGCTGCTTGCCGTCGACGGTCCGCACGTAGTACGCCCAGTCGCCCTTCGGTGCCGGGTAGGTGACGTCGGTGAGCTCGGTGCGGGCGAGGATCTCCTGGTAGACTTGCTCGACGAGGGGCTCGAGATGGGCCGTCGCCGCCTTGGCGTAGGCGTTCTCGGCCTCGATGAGCGGCAGGAGCGAAGGGTCGTCCCGGTCGCGGGTCCAGTACCAGTCGTCGACGCGCTCGTCGCCGTGGGCGCGCAGGGTGTGCGGCCGCCGTTCGGCGACGGGTGGGCGCGTCGGGTCTGCCGGCGGGGTGCTCTCAGGGGTCACCTCCGCAGCTTGTCACGGATGGGCCGGCGTTCTCGGGAGGCGGGACCGGGTGGCTGGTGTGAGGGTGCCGGCCGACGAGTTGTTACTATCTACGTAGTGAAAACCCGCCGCGCGCTGCGCCACCACGCAGCAGAGGGGACGATCTACTGATGGCTACGACGGAACTCGATCTCGGTCGCTACCAGCTCGGTTGGAGCGACGCCGAGGACTACGTGTTCAAGCCGCGAAAGGGGCTCGACGAGAGCATCGTCCGGGAGATGTCGGCGATCAAGCGCGAACCCGAGTGGATGCTCAAGTTCCGGCTGAGCGCCTTCCAGCGGTTCATGCGCAAGCCGATGGTGCCCTGGTTCGCGAGGAAGATGCCACAGCTCGACTTCCAGGACATCTACTACTACATCAAGCCCATCGAGCAGCAGGTGAGCGCCTGGGAGCAGCTTCCCGAGTCGGTGAAGAACACCTACGACAAGCTCGGCATCCCCGAGGCCGAGCGCAAGTACCTCGCCGGCGTGACGGCCCAGTACGAGTCCGAGGTCGTCTACCACCGCAACCGGGAGGACCTCGAGCGCCAGGGCGTGCTCTTCACCGACATGGACACGGCGGTGCGCGAGCACCCCGAGATCGTCCGCAGGTGGTTCGGCAAGATCATCCCGCCGAACGACAACAAGTTCGCCGCCCTCAACTCGGCGGTGTGGTCGGGCGGCTCGTTCATCTACGTCCCGCCCGGCGTCAAGGTGGACATGCCGCTGCAGGCCTACTTCCGGATCAACGCCGAGAACATGGGCCAGTTCGAGCGGACGCTCATCATCGCCGACGAGGGGGCGCAGGTCCATTACGTCGAGGGGTGCTCGGCGCCGGTGTACTCGACCGACTCCCTCCACTCCGCCGTCGTGGAGCTCGTCGCCCTCCAGGGGAGCCGGATCACCTACACGACGATCCAGAACTGGTCCTCCAACGTGTACAACCTCGTCACCAAGCGGGCGAGGGCGGACGCCGAGGCGCACGTCGAGTGGATCGACGGCAACATCGGCTCTCGGCTCACGATGAAGTACCCGTCGGTCTACCTGATGGGACCGAAGGCCTCGGGCGAGGTGCTCTCGGTGGCCTACGCCGGTCCCGGCCAGCAGCAGGACACCGGCGCCAAGATGATCCACTGCGCGCCCGAGACGACGTCGACGATCGTCTCGAAGTCGATCTCGAAAGACGGCGGGAACGCCACCTACCGGGGCAAGGTCCACGTCGACCAGGGTGCCCACAAGTCGAAGGCCTTCGTCCGCTGCGACGCCCTCATCCTCGACGAGCAGTCGGTCTCCGAGACCAAGCCCTACATCGAGGTGCAGGAGCGGGATGCAGAGATCGGCCACGAGGCGACCGTCTCCAAGATCGGCGACGACCAGCTCTTCTACCTCATGAGCCGGGGCCTGTCGGAGAACCAGGCGATGGGCATGATCGTGAACGGCTTCATCGAGCCGATCACGAGGACGCTCCCGATGGAGTACGCCGTCGAGT
The DNA here is from genome assembly GCA_021797795.1 of Actinomycetes bacterium. Taxonomy (GTDB): domain Bacteria; phylum Actinomycetota; class Acidimicrobiia; order Acidimicrobiales; family Bog-793; genus JAKACF01. The sequence continues at coordinate 16,023 of JAJZZB010000008.1, forward strand.
GGAGCCGCCTCATCGAGCTGCAGATGGACGGGTCGGTCGGCTGAGGTCACCATGGCCATGCGCGAGGAGTGCAAGCACTTCCAGAGCCGGACCTACCCTTCTGGCGAGGTGGCGCGTTTCTGTGTCCTCGATCTTGCCCCGGAGGCGCCCTGGCGGTGCCCCGACGACTGCCCCCGCTACGAGCGCCGGCTGGCGGATGCCGGCTGGGACCACGGCCCGCTCGTCGAGCCGCCGGTCGAGGTCGAGCCCGACGAGCCGGACGAGGACGTCGCCGGGATACTCGACGCGGCCGAGGACATCGTGAACGACGCCGCACCGCAGGCGCTCGACGAGGCTCGCGAGCGCGAGCACGAGGCCGAGCGGCGCGAGCGCAGCGAAGGTCGCTTCCGCTGGTTCCGCCGCCGGGGCTGAGTACCCCGGTCCGCCGGCGCCGGCCGGAGCCGCCCGACGTCCCGGCCGGGAGCCAGACGACCGCCCGACCGGGACGCCCCTTTGGTCGCTAGGCCGCCTGCTGCGGCCTGAGGAGGATCTTGAGGTAGCCGTCGGCGCGCTGGTCGAACTTCTCGTAGGCCTCGGGCGCGCCCTCGAGGGGCAGGTGGTGGCTGACGAAGAAGCTCGGCTTGCACCGGCCGGCGACGATGAGGTCGCGCAGCTGCTGGTTGTACGCCTTGACGGGGGCCTGGCCCATCTCGACCCCGATGCCCTTCTTCCAGCAGGCCCCGAGGTCGAAGCCGAAGCGCCCCCGCTTCGCCTCCTCGCTGACGCCGCCCGGGTCCTCTGGGAAGTAGACGCCGATGAGGCTGATGTGCCCGGTCGGGTTGACGAGCTCGACGAGGTGGTCGAGGACCTGGGAGGGATGCTGCTCCTCGCCGACGTGCTCGTCGTTCCATGCCTCGTAGCCGACGGCGTCGATGCCGCTCATCACGCCCGGCATCTTGTCGCCCGACCCCGGCCGGAGGTTCCACACCTGCTGGGAGAAGGGCCGCCGGTGCTCGATGATCTGCTCGACCGGGTCGCCGTCGCCGAGGTCGATCGGGACGGTGCCCTCGATCTCGCGCGCCTTGTCGAGCCGACTTCTCACGGCGTCGACGACGTAGATCTCCGAGGCGCCCTTCAGCCGGGCCGACAGCGCCGCCATGAGGCCGACCGGTCCGGCCCCGAAGATCGCCACCGGCTCGCCGGCCTCGACGTGCGCCTGCTCGGTGGCGTGCCAGCCCGTCGGGAAGACGTCGGCGAGGAGCAGGAAGTCGTCCTCGAGGTCGTCGCCGGGCGTGCCGGGGAGCTTCAGGCAGTTGAAGTCGGCGTACGGGACGCGCAGGAACTCGGCTTGACCGCCGCGGTGCGGCCCGAGGCCGGAGTAGCCGAAGCCGCCGCCGTGCGAGGTCGGGTTGGTGACGAGGCAGGCGTTGGTGTAGCCCCGGACGCAGTTGAAGCAGAACCCGCAGGAGACGTTGAAGGGAAGGACGACCCGGTCGCCGGCCTCGACGGTGCGCACGCCCGAGCCCACCTCCTCGATCACGCCGAGGTTCTCGTGCCCGAAGACCTCGCCGGGCTGGACCGGGGTCCGCCCCTCGTACATGTGCAGGTCGCTCCCGCAGATCCCGGCGGTCGTCAGGCGCAAGATGGCGTCGGTCGGCTCGGTCATGGAGACGTCCTCGACCTCCTCGACGGCAACCTTGTGCGGTTCTTTCCAGATGACTGCTCGCATCTCAGCTCCTTTGCTCGTTCCTCGCGGGGTACCCCGGGGCGCGGTGGAGCAAAAAGGGCAGTGCCGGCGCCGTGACGCCGCGTGCTCAGCGACCCTCGAAGCGGGGCGCTCTCTTCTCGAAGAAGGCGGTGACGGCCTCGGTGAGGTCGTGGGAGCGCAGCTGCCCGGCGTTCCAGGCGGCCACGTAGCGCTGGCTGGCGTCGACCGCCGCCCGGTGGGCCTGCGACAGGACCGCCTTGGCGCCCTCGACGGCGAGGGGGGAGTTGCGGGCGATCTCGGACGCGAGCTCCCGGGCCCCGGCGAGGGCCGCCCCGGCGTCGGGGAAGACGTGGTTGACGAGCCCGATGCGCTCGGCGCGGTCGGCGTCGATGTCGGCCCCGGTGTAGACGAGCTCGGCGACGTGACCCATCGTCATGACGAGCGGGAGCCGTGCCAGGCTGCCGATGTCGGCGACCATCGCCATCCTGGTCTCGCGCACGGAGAAGACGGCGTCGGCGGCGCAGACCCGTATGTCGCAGGCACTCGCGAGGTCGACGCCCCCTCCGATGCAGTATCCGTGGACGGCCGCCACGACGGGCTTCGGGCAGTCGGCCGCCGCGCTGATGGCGGCCTGCAGGCGGAGAACCTCGCCGTGGGTGCGCCTGGCGAGCTCGGCAGGGGAGGGCTCGGGCTCGCCGGCCCCCCCGGCGCCGATGCCGGCGAGCGCATGCAGGTCGAGGCCGACGCTGAAGTGCGGCCCCTTGGCGGCCACGACGACTGCCCGCACGCCGCGGTCTGCGCCGAGAGCTGCCATGGCGGCCGGGAACTCCTCGAAGAACTGCATCCCCATGGCGTTGCGCTTCTCGGGGCGGTCGAGCAGGACGGTGGCCACGTGGCCGTCCCGCTCGACCGAGATCACCGGGGCGGACGAAGGTGCAGTATCGCTCATCGTGGCGCCACCGTACCGTGGTGCTCATGAGCGCGCCCGGAGAGGACGACGAGACGATGACCACGAGGCGGCCGCTCGGCCCGGGCATGCCCGACGGCTTCGACGGACGGCGCTACCAGGATCGCTTCGATGCCCTCGAGAAGGAGGGCATGCGCGTCCACGGTGAGGCCGACCTCGTGTCGTCCTTCGCGCCCGAGTCGGTGCTCGATGCCGGTTGCGGGACCGGGCGGGTGGCCCTCGAACTGGCACGCCGGGGAGTGCTGGTCGTCGGCGTCGACCGCGACCCCTCGATGCTGGCCGTGGCCGACGAGCGGGCCGAAGCGCTGCGCGACGAGCTGCCCGGTGTCCGCGTGAGCTTCGTCCGGGCGAACCTCGTCGGGCTGGACCTCGCCATGACCTTCGACGTCGTCGTCATGGCCGGCAACGTCCCGCTGTTCACCGACCTCGGCACCGAAGCCCTCCTCGTCTCGAGCGTCGCCGCCCACGTGCGGCCCGGGGGTGTGCTCGTCGCCGGCTTCCAGCTCGGCCGCTCCTACTCGCTCGCCGCCTACGACCTCGCCTGCCGGACCGCCGGGCTCGTCCTCGCCGACCGGTACGGGACCTGGGATCGGGATCCGTTCGCCGAAGGTGGGGAGTACGCCGTCTCGGTCCATCGGCGGGGATGAGCACACCGGGAGTCGGAGCCAGGGTGTGCGAGCTGTGCGAGGCCGCCCGGATCACCCCCTGGCACCACGAGGACGATCTCTGCTGGGTCGCCGAGTGCGAGGTCTGCGACGTGCCGATGGTCGTCTGGAAGCGGCACGGGGTCGATCCCCCGCCCGCCGAGCTCGACCACATGCTCGCCGAGCTCGAGAAGGTGGCGCATCGGCGATTCGGGGGTGGCGCCTTCTCGATCGATCGGGTGATGCGCCAGATCCCCGACCACTTCCATGCCCATGCCCGCGACGAGGGATGGTGGTGGCGCAGGCTGGCGCGCTGAGGGAGGAGGGCAGCGGCGCGCCGGCCGGTAGGATGCTGGCGACGAGCGGCCGCCGGTTCGCCGGCCCGGTCGCGCACCGACTGCAGACTCACGAAGGAGCCTTCACGCCCTGAGCACCGTCGAGAAGCGAGATGGAGCGTTCTCGGCGGACGCGTCGCGCGCCCGAAGGGGCCCGGAGTGGCTGGCCCGCCGGCGCGAGGAGGCGTTCTCCCGCTACGCCTCGGCGAGCCTCCCGACGGGGGAGGAGGAGCTCTGGCGCTACAGCCGGATCGGCGACCTCCATCTCGAACGCTTCAGCCCGACAGGCGGAGGCTCGGCCGGCCACCCCGGCCTGCCCGCGATGCCGGCAGCCGCCCTGGCGCTCGTCGACCGCGTGGGCGAGCGCTCCGGCTTCGTCCTCGACGTCGGCGGCCGCATCGCCGAGGCGGACCTCGGCGAGGAGGCCGAAGTGGCAGGCGTGAAGCTCGCCCGCGCCTCCGGCCTCGGCATCGCCGAGGGGCTCGCCGGATCGGTCCGGGCGGCCTTCGGCGAGGACGAGAGCGGGGACGCCCTCGACGACCTGGCGGAGGCCTTCTCCGACGAGCCGGTCGTCGTGAGCATCCCGGCCGGTGTGGAGCTCGCGCACCCGATCGTCGTCGTGCACCTGCTCGCCCTCGACCACGACGACCCGGTGAGCGGACCTGCCTTCTTCCCCCGCCTCGTGCTCGAGCTCGGCGAGGCGTCCCGGGCGACGGTCATCGAGCTCGCCGTCTCGGGTCCCGGGGCCGTGCTCGTCGCGCCGGCGACCGAGCTGTCCGTCGGCGACGGCGCACGGCTCTCCTACAGCTCGATCCAGCAGCTCGGCCGAAGGACCTGGCAGCTCGGTCACAGTTGGGCACGGGCGGGCCGCGACGCCGAGCTCGTCTCGTTCACCGCCTCGCTCGGTGGCGAGTACGCACGCTCGAGGACCGACTCGATCCTCGACGGCCCCGGCGGCGCCGCCCAGCTGCTCGCCGCCTTCCTCGGCGACGCCAGCCAGACCCACGACTTTCGGACCCTGCAGGAGCACGCCGCCCCGCGGACGACGAGCGACCTGTTGTTCAAAGGTGCCGTCGGAGGGTCGGCCCGCTCGGTCTACAGCGGCCTCATCCGGATGCGGCGCGGCTCGCGGGGTGCCAACGCCTTCCAGACGAACCGCAACCTCGTCCTCTCCGAGGGCGCCCACGCCGACAGCGTGCCCAACCTCGACATCCAGGAGAACGACGTCCGCTGCAGCCACGCCTCGGCGGTGGGGCCGATCGACGCCGAGCAGCGCTTCTACCTCGAGTCCCGGGGAGTGCCAACGGCGGTCGCCGAGCGGCTCATCCTCGTCGGCTTTTTCACCGAGCTGCTCGGGCGGGCCGAGCCGGCGGTGCGCGACCACGTGGTCGCCCAGCTGCGCGGCCGGCTCCACGGGCTGACCGAGGCGGGGGCGCCGTGAGCCGGGTGCGAGCCTGCCGGGCTGACGAGCTCGAGGTGGGCGCCGTGCGCCGGGTCGAGACCGGCGGGACGCCGGTCGCCCTTGTGCGCTGCGAGGACGGCTACCACGCCGTCATCGACGTCTGCTCGCACGAGGACTACCCGCTCTCGGAGGGCGAGGTGATCGCCGACATGTGCGAGATCGAGTGCCTCCGACACGGGAGCACCTTCTCGCTCCTCGACGGCGAGCCGCAGAGCCTCCCGGCCACCCAGCCCGTCCGGGTCTTCGCTGTCGTCGTCGAGGACGGCGACGTCTACGTGGAGCTGCCGTGACAGCAATCAGCGTCCTTCGGATCGAAGGCCTTCGGGCGGCGGTCGGCGGCAAGGAGATCCTGCGCGGCATCGACCTCGAGGTCCGAAGCGGAGAGACCCACGCCGTCATGGGACCGAACGGCTCGGGCAAGTCGACCCTCGCCCATGTGCTGATGGGCCGTCCCGGCTACGAGGTCCTCGCCGGCTCGGTCACGATCGACGGCGAGGAGCTGCTCGGCCGACCGGTCGACGAGCGCGCCCGGGCCGGGCTGTTCCTCGCCTTCCAGTACCCGATCGAGGTCCCGGGAGTCCCGCTCGCCGAAGCCCTGAGGGAGGCCCTCGCCGCCAGCGGCCGGCGGACGGTCGACCTCGAGGAGGAGATGGCGGGGGAGGCGGCGAGGGTCGGGCTCGTCGCCTCGCTGCTCGACCGGCCGCTCAACGTGGACCTCTCCGGCGGTGAGAAGAAGCGGAACGAGACTCTTCAGCTCGCGATCCTGCGGCCGCGCTTTGCCGTCCTCGACGAGCTCGACTCCGGCCTCGACGTGGACGCGCTCCGCCAGGTGGCAAGGAGGGTCGAGGCGGCGAGCAACGAGGCCGAGCCCGGCCTCGGGGTGATCGCCATCACCCACTACACGCGCCTGCTGGAGGAGCTCGCCCCCGACGTCGTCCACGTCATGTCCGCCGGGCGCATCGTCCGGACCGGTGGCCCGGAGCTCGCCGCCGAGCTCGAGGCGAGCGGGTACGCCGTCTACCGGGAGGCCGGGCCCGACGAGCCGGAGGCGCTCCCCGCCGAAGGGGACCCGTTCGCCGACCCGCTCGCCTGAGGCGGCTAGATCTTCACGACCGGGCAGGTCAGGGTGCGGGTGATCCCCTCGATCAGCTGGACGCGGCTCACGACCATCTTGCCGAGCTCGTCCACCGAGTCCGACTCCGCCTGGACGATCACGTCGTAGGGGCCGGTGACATCCTCGGCCAGGACGACGCCGGGGATCTCGCTCACCTTGCTCGCCACCGATGCCGCCTTGCCGACCTCGGTCTGGATCAGCACGTACGCGCGGACTGACACTCCGGCCTCCCTTTGTCGCTTCTCGGCATCGTAGTGGGCGCACCCGACACCTACCATGGCCGGGTGGCGAGATCGAACAGGGCGCGCAGGTGGACCCGCATGGTGCGGGACGCTCTCGCCGACCTGCTCGACCAGTCCCGCCCCTTCGGCCGCCTCGCCCTCGTCCACACCCTCTTCTCCGCCGGATCGACGCTCGTCACGATCTCGCTCGCCGGCTCGCTCTTCTTCTCGGTGAGCCCGCACGAGTCGCACGACAAGGTGCTGCTCTACCTGCTGCTCACGATCGCCCCCTTCGCCGTCGTGGCGCCGGCCCTCTCACCGCTGCTCGACCGGGGCGTGACGGCCCGGCGCGCCAGCATCGCGGTCGCCTCGGGAGGCAGCGCGCTGCTCGTCGCCTCCATGTCCGGCAACCTGAAGGGCCTCCTGCTCTTCCCGGAGGCCTTCGGGATCCTCGTGCTCTCCAAGCTCTACCTCGTCGGCAAGGCGGCCCTCGTCCCCTCCATGACGACGGGAGAGGACGACCTGGCGTCTGCCAACGCCAAGCTCGCCGTGCTCGCCGCCATCGTCGGCTTCGCCGCCTCCATCGTCGGCGTCGCCGTCCTGCAGCTCGGCGCCGCCTGGGTGCTCCGCCTCGACGTGCTCGTCTTCGTCGCCGGTGCGGTGGCGGCCGCCCGTCTGGCGCGGGCGACCACGGTGCCGGCGGCCCCGACGTCGCTCGGGACGGCGCCGGACGGGCGTCCGGTCCACGGGCCGGCCCAGCCGGCCCCGCTGCCGGTGCCCGAGCCCCTCCCCGGTGGACCGGGGGGCCTCATCTACGGCCGCAAGGGCCAAGAGGGCGTTCGCAGGCGCCGGGTGGACGTGAAGAGCGAGCGGCAGCGCCTCGGGCTCCCGCTGTTCGTGCCGGAGGTGATCGTCGCCCTGCTCGCCATGACGGTGCTGCGGGGTTCGTTCGGCTTCATGACCTTCTTCCTCGCCTTCGGCCTGCGCAGCCTGAAGGCGGCCACGATCTGGTACGGCGTCGTGCTGCTGGCGAGCGGGATCGGCGGCCTGGGCGGCTCCTTGCTCGTCCCGGTCCTGCGGCGCACCCTCTCCGAGCAGCAGATCATCGCCGGCGCCCTCGGCTGCATCGCGGCCGTCGGCCTGCTCTCGGGTTGGGGGGGCTCGCTGTACGTCCAGCCGTTCCTCGCCCTGTTCGTCGCCGCCGGGTCGACGCTCGCAAAGCCGGCCTTCGACTCGATCGCCCAGCGCCACGTCCCGCCCGCCGCCCTCGGACGGGCCTTCGCCCGTTTCGAGACCCAGCTGCAGCTCGCCTGGGTGCTCTGCGGCGTCGTGGCGGTCGTGATCGGCTTCTCGCTCAGGGCCGGCGACATCCTCATCGCGACCGCCTGCGCGGTGGCGGCGGTCTTCCACTTCTCGCTCCGGCGCTCGCTCGCCCGCCACGGGGAGCTCGGGGGCACGAGCGAGCGCTCCGGCGGACAGGGCGGGCGGCAGATGCCGGGAAGGACGATGGGATCGAGCTCGGCCGCCGGCCAGTGAGCCTCGACGAGGTCGGCCCGTCGGTGCTCGTGCGGACGAGCGAGCGGTACGTGACCAACACGACGGTCGTCCGCCTCGGCGGCGGGCGCTGCCTCGTCGTCGACCCGGCGGTCCTCCCGGCCGATCTCGACGCGCTCGCCGACGACCTCGAGGCGGCGTCGCTCGAGGTGGTGGCCGGCTGGTCGACCCATCCCCACTGGGACCACGTGCTGTGGTCGTCCCGCCTCGGGGCCCTCGTCGGCCGGCACGCCACGCCGGAGGCGGCCGCGGTCTGCCGTGAGCGGCGGACCGAGCTGCTCGCCGACATCGAGGCCGGGGCCCCCGGCCACGAGCTCGGGCTCTGCGGCCGCCTCGAGCCGGGGCTGCCCCGGGAGCTGGCGGCGAGCTGCCGGCTCGTCGCCCACCTCGCCCATGCCCCCGGCCACGGCTCGCTGTTCTTCCCGCGCCTCGGCCTCCTCGTCGCCGGCGACATGGTGTCGGAGATCGAGATCCCGCTCCTCGACGCCGAGTCGGCCGACCCGGTGGGGGAGTACCTCGCCGGCCTCGAGCTGCTCGAGCAGCTGGTGCCGGCCGTCGAGGTCTTCGTGCCCGGCCACGGCGCCGTCGGCGACCGCCGCCAGCTGGCGGGAAGGGTCGCCGCCGACCGTCGCTACCTCTCGGCCCTCGCCGCCGGCGAGCAGCCCGACGACCGACGCCTCGAGACTGCCTGGCTGGCGGCCGAGCACGAGCGGCACCTCGCTCTGCTGCAAGGGCGCTGAGCGGCCGCGCAGCAATGCCGAGGGGGACGAGCCCGCTCGGGTGCCCGGGCCCGCCGGACGCCGCGCCCCGCATCCCGAGGCCCGAGGGGCTAGCCCTCCAGGCGGTTGCGGAGAGCCTCGAGCTGGGCGCGGAGGGCGGTCGGGAGGTGGTCGCCGAAGGCGGCGTAGTACTCCTCGATGAGGGGCACCTCGGCCTTCCACCCATCGACGTCGACCCGGAGCAGCTCGGCCATGTCCTCCTCGGAGACCTCGAGCCCTGCGGTCTGGATCGCACCCGGCGCCGGCAGGTAGCCGATCGGCGTCTGCACCGCCTCGCCCCGCCCGGCGCAGCGCTCGAAGACCCACTCGAGCACCCGCGAGTTCTCGCCGTAGCCGGGCCAGAGGTAGCGCCCGTCGTCGGACTTGCGGAACCAGTTGACGTAGAAGATCCGGGGGAGCTTGTCCGCGTCCATGCGCCCGAGGAACGAGAGCCAGTGGCCCCAGTAGTCGGCCATGTTGTAGCCGCAGAAGGGCAGCATGGCAAAGGGGTCACGGCGGAGGTTCCCGACGGCTCCGGCGGCGGCCGCCGTCGTCTCGGAGGCCATGATCGAGCCGAGGAAGACCCCGTGGGTCCAGTCGAAGCTCTCGTGCACGAGCGGCACGACCGAGGCGCGCCGGCCCCCGAAGAGGATGGCCGAGATCGGCACCCCCTCGCCGTCCTCCCACTCCGGGGCGATGGCGGGGTCCTGGCTGGCCGGCGCCGTGAAGCGCGAGTTCGGGTGCGCCGCCGGCTTGCCCTTCTCCGGCGTCCACTCCTCGCCGGTCCAGTCGGTGCAGTGCGCCGGCGGCTCCTTGGTGAGTCCCTCCCACCAGACGTCGCCGTCGTCGGTGAGGGCGGTGTTGGTGAAGATGCAGTTGCCCGAGAGGGTGAGGATGGCGTTCGGGTTCGTCTCGCTGTTGGTGCCCGGCGCGACGCCGAAGAAGCCGGACTCCGGGTTGATCGCCCGCAGCTGGCCGTCCGGTCCGATCTTCATCCAGCAGATGTCGTCGCCGATCGTCTCGACCTTCCAGCCGGGCATGGTCGGGATGAGCATCGCGAGGTTCGTCTTGCCGCAGGCGGAGGGGAAGGCCCCGCTCACGTAGCGGACCTCTCCGGCGGGCGAGGTGAGCTTCAGGATCAGCATGTGCTCGGCGAGCCAGCCGTCGTCGCGGGCCATCACCGAGGCGATGCGCAGCGCGAAGCACTTCTTGCCGAGGAGAGCGTTGCCGCCGTAGCCGGACCCGAACGACCAGATCTCGCGGGTCTCGGGGAAGTGGGCGATGTAGAGGTTCTCGGTGTTGCACGGCCAGGGGACGTCTGCCTCGCCCGGCTCGAGTGGTGCGCCCACCGAGTGCAGGCAGGGCACGAACTCGTCGTCCTCGCCGAGGACCTCGAGCGGCCCGGTCCCCATGCGGGTCATGATCCGCAGGCTCACGACGACGTAGGGCGAGTCGGTGATCTCGACGCCGATCTGCGCGATGGGCGAGTCGAGGGGCCCCATCGAGAAGGGCACGACGTACATCGTCCGGCCCCGCATCGAGCCCTGGAAGAGCCCCGTTAGGGTCCCCCGGAGCTCGTCGGGGTCGATCCAGTTGTTCGTCGGCCCGGCGTCCTCCTGCTTGCGGGAGGCGATGTAGGTGCGGTTCTCGACCCGGGCGACGTCGCGCACGTCCGAGTGCGCCCAGTAGCTGTTCGGGCGCTTGGCGTCGGAGAGCTTGGTGAAGGTGCCCTGGTCGACGAGCATCCGGCAGAGGCGGTCATACTCCTCGGCGGACCCGTCGCACCACTCGACCCGGTCGGGTCTCGTGAGCGCCGCCACCTCGTCGACCCACTCGAGAAGCCTGCGATTGCTCGTCGGAGCCATGATTGCGACAGCGTTCCTTTCCGCGGGGATCCGGCTCGGCCCGGTCCAGCTCGGCCCGGGACGTCTCGCCTGATGTTAGTGAGGGAGCCGGAGGGACCCAACTCCGGCCCCGCCGGCGAGCCCTCTCGGGTACGGTCCGGGAGATGGACGACCGCGGCCGGCAGCCGCTCGGCGAGCTCGAGATCCTCGCCCGGCTCCGCTCGCGCCTGTCGGGCCTGTCCGGACCCGACGAGGTCCACCTCGGCGACGACACCGCCGTCCTCTCGCCGGGCTCGGGCAGGGTCCTGTTCGCGGCCGACCTCGTCGTCGAGGGTGTCCACTTCGACCTCTCCCTCGGCACGGCCGCCGATGCCGGATGGAAGGTCGTGGCGGCCAACGTGAGCGACGTGGCGGCCATGGGAGGCGTGGCGACCCACTGCGTGGTGGGCGTGGCGGCCGCCCCGGGGAGCGACCTCGTAGGGCTCTTCGACGGCCTGCAGGCGGCGTCGGCCGCCTACGGGGTCGGCCTCGTCGGCGGCGACCTGTCCCGGGCCCCGGTGCTCGTCGTGTGCGTCTCGATCCTCGGCGAGACCGGCTCGGGGCCGACGGTGCTGAGAAGCGGGGCGAGACCGGGCGACGAGCTGTGGTGCACCGGGCCGCTCGGCGCCTCGGCTGCCGGCCTCGAGGGTCTGGGCTCGGGTCGCCTCGGACGGGACGACCCGCTCGCCCGGGCCTACCTCCGGCCGCTCGCCCGCCCGGCCGAGGGCCAGCTGGCGGCCGGGATCGGCGCCAGCGCCATGATCGACATCTCCGACGGCCTGGCGCTCGACGCCACCCGCCTCGCCGAGGAGTCAGGGGTCGGGATCGAGCTCGACGAGGTGCCGGTGGCAGCCGGCGCGAGCGAGGAGCAGGCGCTCGGGGGAGGCGAGGACTACGAGCTCCTCTTCGCCGTCCGGGCCGGGACCGAGGTCGAGGCGTCCTTCGAGGCGGCCGGGCTGCGGCGCCCGGTGCGCGTCGGCAGGTGCACGGCGGACCCGGCCGGGCGCAGCCTGAGAGGTGCGCCGCTCCCGCCGCTCGGCTGGGTGCACGACCTCGGTGCACCCGCGCGGCAGGGCTAGGCGGTCTCGGCGGGACGGCGCCGGAGGGGCTTGTTCACCTTCCCCGCCCGCAGGCAGGAGGTGCAGACGCTGAGCCGCTTCGGCGTGCCGTTGACGAGGGCGCGGACGCGCTGGATGTTGGGGTCCCACCTCCGCTTGTTGCGGCGGTGGGAGTGGGACAGGCTCATGCCGAAGCCCGGGTGCTTCCCACAGATTTCACACACGGCTGCCATCGGACGCGCCACTCCATTCGCACGGGACTCCCAGGAACAGGCATCGAGGTTACCATCCTCGGCCATGAGGACGTCCCGGCCCGCCGCAGCCGAGGTCAACCGGTGACGAGCGAGACGCTTGGCGCCCGCCAGATAGCCGAGGTCATGTCGACGTTCTCGGGCGCCCTCGGCCTGCACCGGGAGGTCATCAACCGCCTCAACGTCTACCCCGTGCCCGACGGCGACACCGGGACCAACATGCGCCTCACCCTCGAGTCGGTCGAGGGCGAGCTCGCCGGGCTGGCCGACCACGACGACCTCGAAGCGGTGTGCAAGGCGATCTCGCACGGCTCGCTCATGGGGGCGAGGGGCAACTCCGGGGTGATCCTCTGCCAGATCCTGCGCGGCCTCTCCCAGGCCTTTGCCGGGGCGCCCCGCGGTGTCGACGCCGTGACGCTCGCGTCGGCCCTGAAGGAGGCGAACTTCGCCGCCCGCTCGGGGGTGATGCGCCCGGTCGAGGGGACGATCCTCACCGTGGCGGCGGCGGCGGCCGACGCCGCCTGCGCGGCGGCGGAGACGACGGACCCGCTCTCGGAGGTGGCCGCCGCCGCCCGGGAGGCCGCCGTCACGGCGCTCGCCGAGACGCCCGGCCTCCTGCCGGTGCTCGCCAAGGCCGGCGTCGTCGACGCCGGGGGCGCCGGCCTCGTCCTCCTCTTCGACGCCTTCTCCCACGTCATCGACGGACGGCCGATGCCGAGCGCCCTTCCCCTGCCCGGAGAGGTCGCCCGCCGGCTCGAGCGGGGGGAGGTGGCGATCGACGCCGGCGAGGGGCCGGCGCCCGAGAGGCCGGCGCCGGAGCCGAGCGAGACGCCGGCCGGGGAGGTGGGGGACCTGCGCTACGAGGTCATGTACTTCCTCGAGGCGCCCGACGAGACCGTCCCGGCCTTCAAGCAGCTGTGGGCGAGCATCGGCGACTCGATCGTGGTGGTCGGCGGGGACGGGCTGTGGAACTGCCACATCCACACCGACGACATCGGAGGGGCGATCGAGGCGGCGCTCGACGTCGGCCGGCCCCGCTCGATCCGGGTGACGGACCTGCGCGACGAGATCGAGGAGGAGTCCTGGGTCCGCGAGGAGTCGGCGCACGCCCCGGCCGAGGCCCCGGCAGAGGAGGCGTACCAGACCACCTCGGTCATCGCGGTCGCGACCGGCGACGGCATCCGTCGCATCTTCCAGTCACTCGGCGTCCGCCACATCGTGGCGGGCGGCCAGTCCATGAACCCCTCCACCGCCGAGATCCTCGACATGATCGAGCGCGTCCCCGGCGAGGAGGTGGTCATCCTGCCGAACAACAAGAACATCCTCGCCGTCGCCGCCCAGGCGGCCGAGGTGGCGGGCAAGCCGACCAAGGTGGTGCCGACGGCCGGCATCCAGGAGGGTTTCGCCGCGCTGCTCGAGTACGACCCGGAGGCCTCCTCGGCCGAGAACGCCGTCGCCATGGCGGGCGCGGCCTCCCGCGTGGTGGCGGGCGAGGTGACGAGGGCGGTGCGCGAGAGCGAGACGCCAGCGGGCCACGTCGAGGCGGGGGAGTGGATCGGGGTCACCCGGAGCGGCATCGAGGTCGTCGCCGCCAGCGCCTCGGAGGCCACCTGCGGCCTGCTCGACCGCCTGGTCACCGATGCCCACGAGATCGTGACGCTCATCGAGGGGGCGGGGGCGCGCCCGGCCGAGACCCGCCGGATCACCGAGTGGCTGGCGGCCAACCGGCCCGGCGTCTCGGTGGAGATCCACCAGGGAGGCCAGCCCCTCTACCCCTACCTCGTCGCCAGCGAGTAGCCGGTGCCCCTGACCGGGCGTCGCCTGGCCCAGCTGAAGGGCATCGGCGTGGGCGAGCTCCGCCGGGTGGGTCCGCGCAAGGCGACCGGTCTCGCCCAGATGGAGATCGAGACGGTGCTCGACCTTCTCACCCACTACCCGCGCCGGGTGGCCGACCGCACCAACGAGGCGCCGATCGCATCGCTCGAGGAGGGCGTCGAGGCCGTCGTCACCGGGGAGGTCCAGAGAAGCTCCTCGCGCAGGCTGCGCAACGGGCGCAGCCTGGCCGAGGTGGTCGTGGCCGACGGCACCGGCTCGCTCACCTGCTCCTTCTTCAACCAGCCGTGGCGGGCCCGCCAGTTCGAGACCGGCCAGCGGGTGACGGTCTTCGGCAAGGTCTCGCTGTACCGAAACCGGCGGCAGATGGCGAACCCCCTCATCGACCTCGTCGGCGACCAGACCGGCCGGCTCGTCGCCGTCTACCCCCAGTCCCACAAGGCCGGCGTCACCTCGCTCGAGCTCAACCGCTACCTCGAGGAGGCGCTCGACCGGGCGAAGGACTTCGCCGACCCGCTGCCCGCCCCGCTCAGGGCCGAGCTCGAGCTCGTCTCGCGCACCGCGGCCTTCCAGGGCATCCACCGGCCCGAGTCGCTCGAGCAGTGGTGGGCGGCGCGGCGCCGGCTCGCCTTCGACGAGCTGCTCAGGCTCCAGGTGCTCCTCGTCTGGCGGCGCCGCGCCGACGCCGCCTCGGCGCGGGGCATCGCCCACCTCGTTCCCGGTCACCTCCTCGACCGCTTCCTCGAGGGCCTGCCCTTCGAGCTCACCACCGCCCAGCGCCGGGCCATCGTCGAGGTGCGCGCCGACCTCGCCGCCGGTCACCCGATGAACCGCCTCCTGCAGGGCGACGTCGGCGCCGGCAAGACCGTCGTCGCCCTCGCCGCCCTCCTGCTCGGGATCGAGGGCGGCTACCAGGGGGCGTTCATGGTGCCGACGGAGGTCCTCGCCGAGCAGCACTTCCTCTCGGCGCGCCGCCTGCTCGGCGAACTCGAGATCGAGGACGAGGACCGGCTCGGCGGGAACCGTCCCGTGATGGCCGCCCTGCTCACCAACCGGACCCCGGCGGCGGAGCGCTCGCGGCTGCTCGGCGACCTCGCCTCGGGCGCCGTCGACCTCGTCGTCGGCACCCACGCCCTCATCTCAGAGGGTGTGGACTTCGCCCGCCTCGGCGTGGTGGTCGTGGACGAGCAGCACCGCTTCGGCGTCGAGCAGCGCGCCGCCCTTCGAGAGAAGGCCTCGCTCGACCCGGACCTGCTCGTCATGACGGCGACCCCCATCCCGCGGACGGCCGCCATGACGGTCTACGGCGACCTCGACCACACCACCCTCGACGAGCTGCCCGCCGGGCGGGCGCCGATCTCGACGCGCTGGCTGCCGGGCGAGCGCCAGGAACGGGCCGCCTGGAAGCGGGTGCTCGACGAGGTGGCAGCGGGCCACCAGGCCTACGTCGTCTGCCCGCTCGTCGGATCGGGCGGAGCCGAGGAGGAGGAGCCGGAGGACCCCGACGAGCTGATCGAGGAGGACGACGAGGACGAGGGGGACGGGGTCGTCGAGCTGTTCCGCCGCCCCCCCGACGAGGAGCGCCGCCCCGCCCGCGCGGTCACCGAGGAGCGCGAGGCGCTGGCGTCCGGACCGCTCGCCGGCCTGCGGGTCGGCCTGCTGCACGGCCAGATGCCGGCCCGGGAGCGCGAGCCGGTCATGGCCGCCTTCCGGGCCGGCGAGCTGGACGTCCTCGTGGCGACGACGGTGATCGAGGTGGGCGTCGACGTCGCCAACGCCACGGTGATGGTGATCGAGGACGCCGACCGCTTCGGCATCGCACAGCTGCACCAGCTCCGGGGCCGGGTCGGGCGCTCCTCTCTCCAGAGCTGGTGCTACCTCGTCACCGCCGAGACGGTCTCCGAGCAGGCCGAGCACCGCCTGAGGGCGCTCGTCACCAGCCAGAACGGCTTCGAGCTGGCCGAGGAGGACCTCGACCTGCGCGGTGGCGGCACGGTGCTCGGCGCCCGCCAGAAGGGGCGCTCCGACCTGAAGCTCGCCAACCTCCGCCGGGACCGCGCCCTCGTCGTGGCGGCCCGTGAGGTCGCCGAGCGGATCGTGGCCGAGGACCCCTCGCTCTCGGGCGACTACGGGCTGCTCAGGGAAGAGGTCGAGGCGACCGTCTCCGAGGAGGAGCGCGCCTTCCTCTTCAGGAGCTAGCGGCGCCGTGCGGGTGATCGGCGGCGAGGCTCGCGGGCGGCGCCTCGTCGCGCCCGGGATCGAGAGCCTGCGCCCGACGAGCGACCGCGTGCGGGAGGCGATCTTCGACATCCTCGAGGCCCGCGGCCTCGTCGAGGGCGCCTCGGTGCTCGACCTGTACGCCGGGTCGGGCGCGCTCGGGATCGAAGCGCTCTCGCGCGGCGCCGCCTCCTGCACCTTCGTCGACTCCGACCGCCGGGCCGTCGCCGCCATCCGGGCGAACCTCGAATCGGTGGCCCTCGCCGGCCGGGCCGGCATCCGGGTGGTCGGGGCCGAGGCGCTCTCGTTCCTGTCGGCGTCCCCGGATCCGGTCGATCTCGGGCTCGTCGACCCTCCGTACCGCTTCGAGGAGTGGCCCCGGCTGCTCGAGCTGCTGGCCGCCCGGGTCGCCGTCCTCGAGCACGCGCGACCACTCGAGGAGGCCGGCCGGTTCCTCATCCTCCGCCGCTACCGCTACGGCGGTACGCTCGTCACGCTGGTGACCCAGCAGCCTAGCGACAAGGATCCCGCTTGAACATCGCCCTCTTCCCAGGATCGTTCGACCCGTTCCACAATGGGCACCTGGAGGTGGTCGAGCGGGCCAGCCGCCTCTTCGACGAGGTGATCGTGGCGTCGCTGCGCAACCCGCAGAAGGCCGAGCCGCTCTTTGCGATCGAGGACCGGGAGCTCATGGTCGTCGAGTCGCTCGCCCACGTGTCGAACGTCCGCGTGGTGGCCATGTCGAGCCTCGTGGTGGACCTCGCACGCGAGCTCGGGGCGAGCGTCATCGTGAAGGGGCTGCGCGCCGTCTCGGACTTCGAGAGCGAGCTGCAGATGGCCCAGATGAACCGGCAGCTGTCGGGCATCGAGACGCTCTTCCTGCCGACCGGCTCGCAGTACGCCTACATCGCGAGCCGCCTCATCAGGGAGGTCGCCCGCTACGGGGGCGACGTGAGCGCGCTCGTCCCCGAGCCGGTCAACCGGCGGTTGAAGGAGGTGGCGAGGTGAGCGACCACACCTTCGTCGGCCCGGGCCGGGAACCCGACGTCTACGACGAGGAGGCGGCCCCGCCCGACGGGGGCGTCGAGGGCTTCATCGACGAGCTGATCGAGATCATCGCCACCGCCAAGAACGTCCCGCTGTCGGCCTCCGTCATGATCTCGCGCGACGAGGTCCTCGAGCTGCTCGAGGCGGCACGCGAGGAGCTGCCCGACGAGCTCCGCCGGGCACGGCGCCTGTTGAAGGACCGCGAGGAGGTGATCTCCGCCGCCAGGCGCGAGGCCTCCGAGCTCGTCGACGACGGCCGGGTCCAGGCCGAGCGGATGGTGCAGCGCACCGAGATCGTCCGCCAGGCCGAGTACCGGGCGGTCCGCATCGTCGAGGACGCCGAGGGGGAGGCCAGGCGGCTCCGACACGAGGCGGAGGACTACGTCGACCAGAAGCTCGCCGGCTTCGAGATCGTCCTCGACCGGACGATGAAGACGGTCCGGGCTGGGCGCGAGCGCCTGGCCGCCGTCCCCGAGGAGGCCTACGGCGAGGAGGGCGCCGGCGGTGACGCCCCGCTCCCGCTCGAGGGCGACCCCTTTTTCGACCAGGACCTCGAGTGAGCGCCGCCGGCGACCGGCCGGCGGAGGGGGGCAGGAGGCCGGGACGGGGGCGCCCGGCGCGGCGGGGGCAGCCGTTCTCCCTCAACGTCCGCCCGCTCCGCTCCCGACCCGGGACCCGCCGACAGGTGTACCTCGAAGGGCAGCTGCCGGGCATGTTCGTCTCCTCGGCCCGCGTGGCCGACGACGCCACGGTCCGCTTCGACGGCTACGTCGAGTCCACCCTCGGGGGGGTGACCGTCGCCGGTGAGGTCACCGCACCGTGGACCGGGGTCTGCCGGCGCTGCCTCGAGCCTGCCGAGGGCGAGGTCGTCGCCGAGGTGCGCGAGCTCTGCCGGGACCCCGGCGAGGCCGCCTGGGAGGAGGACGAGCCCTACCCGGTCGGCCACGACGAGCTCGACCTTCAGCCCATCGTCCGCGACGCCTGTATCCTGGAGCTGCCGCTGGCGCCGTTGTGCAGCGACGGCTGTCTCGGGCTCTGCCCGACCTGCGGCGCCAACCGCAACCGGGACGAGTGCTCCTGCGACGTGCCGACCGACACGAGGTGGTCGGCGCTCGCCGGCCTCGGCTCGGAGGCGGCGGAGCCAAGCGAACCGACCGAGCAGGAAGCCGAGTGAGGAAGCGACGATGGCAGTCCCGAAGAAGAAGACGTCGAAGTCCAAGAGCCGCAGCCGGAGGGCCTCGGCCTGGGGGCTTCGCGCTCCTGCCCGCAGCGTCTGCCCGCAGTGCCGCCGCGCCAAGCTGCCGCACGTCGTCTGCCCGCACTGCGGGTGGTACAAGGGCCGCCAGGCGGTCGAGATCGACTGACCGAGCTTCGGGCCGACAGTCGAGATGCAGGTAGACGACCTCCCCGTCGCGCTCGATGCGATGGGGGGCGACCGCGCCCCGGCGGAGATCGTGGCGGGCGCGCTGGATGCCCGGGAGGCGGGTCTGCCGGTCGTGCTCGTCGGGCCGACCGATGGTCGCCTCGGCGACGTCGGCGGTCTCGAGATCCTGCCGGCGAGCGAGGTCATCGCGATGAAGGACGACCCGGGCAGGGCCGTCCGGACGAAGAAGGACTCCTCGCTCGTGAGGGCCGCCGAGGCGGTTCGCGACGGGCGGGCCTGCGCCATGGTGAGCGCCGGCAACACCGGGGCGACGATGGCCTCCGCCCTGCTGCGCATGGGCCGGCTGCCGGGCGTCTCCCGCCCCTGCATCGCCACGCCTCTCCCGGTCCCGGGCGGCTCGCCGACGGTGCTCGTCGACGCCGGCGCCAACGCCGACTGCCAGCCCGAGTGGCTCGTCCAGTTCGCCCAGATGGGAGCGGCCTTCTACCGGGAGCGCTACGGCGCCTCGAGCCCGAAGGTCGCCCTGCTGTCGATCGGCGAGGAGTCCTCCAAGGGCAACCAGCTCACCAAGGCCGCCCACGAGGCGCTCTCGACCGGCCAGCTCGCCGGGGTCGGGGAGTTCATCGGCAACGTCGAGGGCCGCGACCTGCTGGCGGGCGAGGCCGACGTCGTGGTGACCGACGGCTTCACCGGCAACGTCGCCCTGAAGGCCCTCGAGGGGTCGCTCAGGACCTTCATGTCGATCCTCGGCGAGGTGATGTCGGCCACGCCGGAGACCGAGGCGGCGAGCGGGGTGCTCCTGCCCGGCCTGCTCGAGGCCGCCGCCCCGCTCGACCCGGAGGCGACCGGCGGCGCCATGCTGCTCGGGGTCGACGGCGTCTGCATCATCAGCCACGGCTCGTCCTCCCGGCGCGCCGTCCTGAACGCCATCAGGGTCGGCCACGACCTCGCAGAGCGGGGGCTGTCCGGCAAGGTGGCGGCCGCCGTCCGCCCGAAGGACTGAGGCGCCGCCTCAGCGGCCGCCGGCGAGGAACCCGACCGCCCGGCTGACCTCCTCCGGGCTGAGCGCCAGGGTGGCCTCGCCGACGCTGAACTCCACCCGCTGGACGCCCGGGAGCTCGAAGGGCCATGTCGCCGCCCAGGTGAACAGCCCCTCGTCCTCCGCCAGGCGCCGGACGCGTGCCTCGAAGTCCTCCCGGGTCGCCTCGATGAACAGGTGCATCATCGGGGCCTGCGGGACCTCCGGCAGCAGGCGGACCCCCTCGAGCGCGCCGAGCAGGGCGGCGATCCGCCTGGCGTGGACGAGATACTCGCCCATCCTCGGCAGGCGGCGGTCGAGACCGGCCATCGCAGAGGCGGCGTTCGGCCACATCGAGTAGAGCGTCCCGCCGTGGCGCCGGCGCCACTCGCGCACCTCGGCGATCGTCTCGCCGGGCCCAGCCAGCGCGCAGCCCGCCAGCGCTCCGAGGCCCTTGTAGAACGAGACGTAGACCGTGTCGAACAGCCCGGCGATCTCCGCCAGCGGGCGCGCGTAGAAGGGGGCGGCCTCCCACAGCCGTGCGCCGTCCATGTGGACGGCCGCACCCCGTCGCCGCGCCCAGGCCGCCATCGCCTCGAGCTCTTCGAAGCTCGGGAGATGGCCGCCGAGGTCGCGCTGAGGGAGCTCGAGCAGGAGGGCAGCCGGGGCTTCGGCGACGGCCTCCAGGTCCTCCGGCGTGAGCGGCCGGCGCAGCTCGCCCGCCTGCAGGGCCGAGAGCCCGTGCAGGCGCTCGTAGCCCCGGCCCTCCCTCCAGTCGAGGTGGCAGGCCGGGTGGAAGACGACACCGCGCCGGCCCCTCGCCTCGGCGTGCACCCGGAGAGCGATCTGCTGGGCCATCGTGCCGGTCGGGAGGAAGGCCGCTGCCGGCTTGCCGAGGAGGGCGGCCACCCGCTCCTCCAGGGCGGTGACGACGCCCCCTTCGCCGTAGCGGTCGAGCTCGGTGTCCGGCGGGATCTCCGCGAGGATGTCGGCCGCCGTGCGCCGCCCATGGCCCTGGACGAACCGGGTGCAGCCGGCCTCGAGCGCCCTCAGCCCGTCCGTGTTCGCCATGGCGGCGACGATAGATGTCCGGGGAACAGCCCTGCCTGCCGGCAGTATCATCCAGCCGGTGAGGCCAGCGTCCGGGCTGGCCCCGAGAGACGGAGGGCTCCGTGGCCGATACGAGTGGCTCCACGCTCACGAGGAGCGAGATCGTCGACCTCGTGCGTAACCAGCTCGCCGAGATCCTCGAGATGGACGTCTCGAAGATCAGCGAGTCGTCTTCCTTCTCCGACGACCTCAACGCCGACTCGCTCGCTCTCATCGAGCTCGTCGAGGCGCTCGAGGAGGAGCTGTCGGACCGGTCGTCCGGCTTTAGGATCGACGACGAGGACCTCGAGGACCTCCGCACGGTCCGCGACGCGGTCGACTATGTGAGCGCCAAGCTCGAGGGCGACTGAGCCTGCAGCCCTCACCGCTCGACGGCGTCCCGCCCCCGCCGAGCGGGGAGGAGACGGACCGCCCCTCCTCCGGCGAGGGGCTCGGCTCGCTTGCCCGGCTTCTCGCCCCCTACGGCGTGCCCGAGGAGCTGCTCGTCCAGGCGATGGCGCACCGCTCGTACTGCTCCGAGCATCCCGGGCAGGAGTCGAACGAGCGGCTCGAGCTGCTCGGTGACGCCGTCCTCGGCCTCGTCGTCACCGACCACCTCTACCGGCGCTTCCCCCTGCTTCCCGAGGGCGACCTCGCGAGGGTGAGGGCTGCGGTCGTCTCCACCATCGGGCTCACCCCGGTCGCCCTCCGGCTCGCCCTCGGCGCCGCCGTCCTGCTCGGTCGGGGGGAGGAGGTCTCGGGCGGGCGCGGCAAGGGCTCCATCCTCGTCGACTGCCTCGAGGCCGTCATCGGGGCCGTCTACCTCTCCTCCGGCTTCGCCGGTGCCCAGCGCTTCGTCGAGTCGATCGTCGGCGATGGCATCGAGGAGGTGGCCGCCGAGGCCCGCCTCGGGGACCCGAAGAACCGCCTCCAGGAGCTGGCGGCCCAGCTCGGCCTCGGCGTCCCGAACTACCTCATCACCGACCGCGGGCCGGATCACGCCAAGCACTTCGAGGCAGAGGCGCTCGTTGCCGGCCGCCTCGTCGGTGCGGGCGCCGGCCGCTCGAAGAAGGAGGCCGAGCGCCAGGCCGCCCAGGCCGCCCTGCTCGCCCTCTCCTCGGTCGACGGGGCGGTCGAGGCCTTCCCCCTCCCCCGCCCCTGATCGGCAGAGATGCCCGAGCTCCCCGAGGTGGAGACGGTCCGACGCGGCCTCGAGGAGGTCCTTGTCGGTCGTAGGGTGAGAAGCCTCGTGGTCACCGGCCGCCGCAGCGTCCGCCGCCAGCCGGCCGCCGAGCTCGCCGAGCGCGTGACCGGCCGGCGCATCGAGCGGGCCGACCGCCGGGGCAAGTGGCTCGCCCTCCCGCTCGACGACGGCCAGGTCCTCGTCGTCCACCTCCGCATGAGCGGCCAGCTGCTCCACGTGGCGGAGCCGTCCTCGGTGCCGCGCCTCTCCCACACCCACGTCGTGGCCACCCTCGACGACGGCGCCGAGCTGCGCTTTGTCGATCCGCGGACCTTCGGCGAGTGGTTCGTCACCGCCGAGGTGCGCGACGACGGCCTGCCGGCCGACTTCGACCGGCTCGGGCCGGACCCCTTTGTCGAGACCATCGGCGCCCACGCCCTCGGGCGCCGCCTCGCCGGCCGGCGGAGCGCCCTCAAGGTGGCCCTCACCGACCAGCGGGTGCTGGCGGGCATCGGCAACCTCTACGCCGACGAGATCTGCCACTCGGCGCGCCTTCGACCCGACCGGCCCTGCGAGGCGCTCTCGCCGGAGGAGGTGGGTCGCCTCTCGCGTGCCGTCGGCCGGGTCCTCCGAGCGGCGGTGAAGGCCCGGGGCTCGTCGCTGCGCGACGCCCGCTACCGCGACCTCATGGGAGAGCTCGGTGCCTACCAGCTGGCCCACCGGGTCTACGACCGGGCGGGTGAGCCCTGCGGGCGCTGCGGGACGACCGTCGAGAAGATGCGCATCGGGGCTCGGGTCGCCTACTTCTGCCCGGGCTGCCAGACGTGAGCCGGAAGGGGCCCCGCACTAGCTTGTGGCCCGTATGTCCCGGCTGACCGGCCCCCGCTCGGCCGCCCCCACGAGCGTTCCGGCCCGGCCCGCCCACGCCCGCTCCGGTCGCTGGGCGCGGCACTCCCGGGCGTCGCCCGCCGGCCGGTGGCGGGGCGCCGGGGTGCACCTGCTGCTGGCCGTCATCTGCTACGCGCCGATGCTCGCCACCAAGCCCGGGGTCGTTTCCGACGACACCAAGACCTACCTCTACCTCGACCCGGGCCGGCTCCTCGCCAGCGCGGCCGACATGTGGGACCCGAACGTCGCCCTCGGGACCGTGACACACCAGAACATCGGCTACCTGTTCCCGATGGGGCCCTTCTTCTGGTTCTTCTCGGCCGTCCACGTGCCGATCTGGGTGGCCCAGCGGCTCTGGCTCGGCAGCATCCTGTTCGTCGCGGCCGCCGGGGTGCTCTACCTCGGCCGCCTCTTCGGCCTCTCCGACGGCGCCCGGGTCGTGGCTGCCACGGCCTATGCGCTGTCGCCCTACGTCATGCAGTACGCCGGGCGGATCTCGGTCATCCTCCTCCCCTTTGCCGGGCTGCCGTTCCTCCTCGGCTTCATGGCCCGCGCCTGCCGGGAGAAGGGCTGGCGCTACCCGGCCGCCTTCGCCCTCGTCATCGCCGTCGTGAGCGGCATCAACGCCAGCTCGGTCGTCTACGTCGTCGTGGCCCCGCTCGTGTACCTGCCCTACGCCGTCTTCGTCGAGCGGGAGCTCAGGACCCGCGACGCCCTCGTCGTGTTGCTGAAGACGGGGCTCGTCTCGATCCTCACCTCGCTGTGGTGGATCGCCGGGCTCACCGTCGAGGCGATGTTCGGCGTCGACATCCTGAAGTACACCGAGAGCGTCCAGGCCGCCAGCTCCGCCGCCGCCGCCTCCGAGGTGATCCGGGGGCTCGGCTACTGGTACTTCTACAACGGGGACCGCCTCGGGCTGTGGACCCGGTCGTCCATCCAGTACACGACGAACGTCGTCCTCATCGCCGTGAGCTACGCCGTCCCGATCGGCGCCTTCGTCGCCGCCACGATCAGCCGCTGGCGCATGCGCGCCTACTTCGTCGCCCTCGTCGTGGTCGGCATGGTGCTCTCGGTCGGCCCGCACCCGTTCTCCTCGCCCACCCCGCTCGGCGCCCTCGACAAGGCCTTCATGACGGGCACGACGGCCGGAGCGGCGTTGCGCTCGACCGACCGGGCGACACCGCTCGTCATGCTCGGCCTCGCCATGCTGCTCGGATCGGGCCTGGCGGCCATCGCGGCGAGGCTGGCCCGGCTCTCGAGGCTGCTCGACCTGGCGGCGCTCGGGGTCGTCCTTGCCGCCAGTGCGCCGCTTCTCATGGGCGAGACCGTCATCAGCCAGTTCTCCCAGCCCGCCACCCTGCCCTCCTACGTGAGGGCGGCCGCCCGCTACCTGGACGCCCACCGCCCGGCGACGAGGGTGTACTCCCTTCCCGGCAACGACTTCGCCGCCTACACCTGGGGCGACACCGTCGACCCGGTGTGGCCGGGCGTCATCAGGCGCCCCTATGCAGTCCACGAGCAGTTCATCCAGGGCTCGATGCCGACGGCGAACCTCCTCTACGCCCTGGACAACCCGCTCCAGCAGGGGACGATGGACTTCTCGGCGCTGGCGCCGATCGCCCGGCTCATGAGTGCCGGCGACGTCCTCGTCGAGTACGACCAGCAGTACGCCCGCTACAACACGCCCCGGCCGGCCCTGCTCGTGCACGACCTCGCCACCCGCCCGCCCGGTCTCGGGCCCCCCGTCCGCTTCGGTGCGCCCGAGGTCAACCGGCCCAGCCTGCCGATGTACGACGAGACCTACTTCGACCTCCGCCCCGGGCTGCCGGCGACCCGGCCGCTCGCCGTCTACCCGGTGAGCGACCCGCGGCCGATCGTGCGGGCCGACAGCCTCGCCGACCCGCTCGTCGTCGCCGGCGACAACGTCGGCATCGTCTCCGCCGCCGATGTCGGCCTGCTGGCCGGCAACCCGACGATCCTGTTCTCGGGCACCCTCGACACCCACCCCTCGCTCGCACGCAGGGTCCTCTCGCACCCGGCCCAGCTCGTCGTCACCGACACCAACCGCAAGCAGGCCTTCGAGTGGAACAGCCTGGCGGAGAACACCGGCTACACCGAGACCGCCTCAGAGCGGCCGACCGCCTTCGTCGTGAACGAGCCCGGCTTCAACCTCTTCCCCGGCGCCCCGACCTCGGCGATGACGACCTCGGTCCTCACCGGCATAAGGTCGGTGACGGCCTCCTCCTACGGGACGGCGTTCACCCTTCGCTCCGAGGAGCGTCCCTCCAACGCCATCGACGGCAACCTCCGCACGGCGTGGGAGACCGAAGGGACCGTCTCGTCCCCGATCCTCGGGCAGTGGTGGCAGGTGACCGCCCGCCACCCCGTGAGCGCCAACAGCGTCACCCTCGTCCAGCCGCTGCCCCGGCGCAACGAGGCGTGGCTCACCAACCAGTGGGTCACCAAGGTGACGCTCACCTTCGACGGCCGGCACCCGGTCACCGTCGACCTCGGCCCGCAGTCGCGCACCGCCGGCGGCGAGGTCGTCGCCTTCCCCCGCCGGCGCTTCACGACGATGAGGGTCCGCATCGACGCGACGAACTTCCTCAAAGGACCCGGGCCTGCGCCGGTCGGCTCGAGCCTCGTCGGCTTCGCCGAGATCCGGGTCGGGAACCTGAAGTCGACCCAGATCGTCTCCATGCCGGGCGACCTGCTCGCCCGCGCCGGCGCCTCCTCGCTGCGTGATCGGCTCACCCTCGTCATGACGCGCGAGCGGGTGGCGCCCGTCCCGCCCCGCAGCAGCCCTGAGCCGGCCATCATCCGCCAGTTCCGTCTCCCGACCGCCCGCTCGTTCTCCCTCGTCGGGACCGCACACCTCTCGAACCTCGTCCCCGACCAGGTCATCGACCGCCTCGTCGGGCGGACCAACCCGGTCGTCGTGGCGGCGAGCTCGTCGAGCAGGATGCCCGGCAACCTCTGGGCGACCGCCAGCGCCACGCTCGACGGCAACCCGCGCACGGTGTGGATGCCCGGGATGGGAAGGCACGCCGTCGTCGACTCGTGGCTCCGCTACCGCTTCGCCCACGCCCTCCAGGTCGGCCACCTCACACTCAGCTTCGCCTCGGACGCCGAGCACTCCCGTCCGACACGCATGGTCGTGACGGCCGGCGGCGTCAGGCGGGTGGTGCGCCTGCCGCCGATCCCGGTGACGAGAGGAGCCGGCTCGGAGACGACCGTGCACGTGAGCTTCCCGCCGGTGAGGGGCAAGGTGCTCCAGCTCACCTTCACCAAGATCGCCGTGCGCAACACGCTCAGCTACGAGACCTCGCTCGAGACGGCGCTCCCGATCGGCGTGGCGCGGGTGGCGATCCCCGGCGTCCCCCTCGACCGCCTCCCGGCGCGCATGCCGGCGGTCTGCCACCAGAACCTGCTGCGGGTCGACGGCCGGGCCGTCCCGGTCGAGATCACCGGATCCACGGCGGCGGCACTGGCCGGCCACGGGCTGAGGGTCTCGCTCTGCGGCGGGGAGCGAGCGGTCCGGCTCGGCCCGGGCTCCCACCTCCTGCAGGCAGCCGAGGGCGCAGTGACGGGGATCAACCTCGACCAGCTGGCGCTCGACTCGGCGCCCGGTGGCGCCGCCATGGTAGAGCCGGGCAACGGCTCGCTCGCCCCGCCGGCGGGCACGGGCAGCGCCGGCGTGCCCCGGGTGAAGGTGCTCTCGCAGTCGGCCACCTCGGTCCGCCTCCAGGTCTCGCAGGCGCGAAAGCCGTTCCTCCTCGTGCTCGGCCAGAGCCTGAACGCCGGCTGGAGCGCCAGCACGGACGGGGGCTCGCTCGGCCCGCACGTGCTCGTCGACGGCTTCGCCAACGGCTGGCTGGTGCGCCCGGGCGCGGCAGCGGCCGGGCGCCCCTTCACCGTCGACCTCACCTTCGCTCCCCAGAAGGCAGTCGACGCCGCCCTCGTCGTGTCGGCTGCCGCCGTCCTCGCCTGCCTGGCCCTCGTCCTCGTCCCCCTCATCCGCCGTCGCCGGCGGGCGCCGGGCGGAGGGCCGCTCTCGGACGGGTCGCTGCTGCACGAGGGTGCCCTCGTCGCCTCGCCGGTGCGCCGCAGGTCCCGCATCGCCCTCGGCACGGTGCTCGCCGGCGCCGGTGGGTTCGCCATCGCCGGACCGGTCGCCGCAGCCGTCGTGGCGGGCGTGAGCCTCCTCGCCATGGCCCTTCCCCGCGGCCGGCTCATCCTGCCGGCCGCCGCCACCGCCGTCCTGCTCGCCGGTGCCCTCACCGTCGCCGTCGAGGAGCACGTCGACCGCTACCTGCCCGGCGGGGGCTGGCCCTCCCACTTCTCGGGGGCCTCGGGCCTGGTCTGGATCGCCCTCGGCCTGCTGGGCGCGGACGCCGGTCTCGAGGCTCTCCGCCGGCGCCGGGAGAGGGCGCCGGCGAACCCCGGCGGGAGACGGCCCCCGAGCTAGGGTGAGCTCGCAGTGCACCTCAAGTCCCTCACGCTTCGCGGGTTCAAGTCGTTCGCGGACCCGACGACCCTCGAGTTCGAGCCAGGGGTCACCGTCGTGGTCGGCCCGAACGGCTCGGGCAAGTCCAACGTCGTCGACGCCGTCGCCTGGGTGCTCGGCGCCCAGGGCCCCCGGGTCATCCGCTCGACCAAGATGGACGACGTCATCTTCGCCGGGACCACCAAGCGCCCCGCCCTCGGGCGGGCCGAGGTCTCGCTCACGATCGACAACAGCTCTCGCAAGCTCCCGGTCGACCTGGCTGAGGTGACCATCACGAGGACGCTGTTTCGCACGGGCGAGAGCGAGTACTCGATGAACGGCGCAGCCTGCCGCCTGCTCGACATCCAGGAGCTGCTCTCGGACGCAGGCGTCGGCCGCCAGCAGCACGTCATCATGAGCCAGGGACAGCTGGCGAGCGTCCTCGACGCCCGCCCGGAGGATCGGCGGGCCGTGATCGAGGAGGCGGCCGGCATCCTCAAGTACCGGCGCCGCCGCGAGCGCGCCGAGCGCCGCCTCGAGGCCACCGAGGGGAACCTGTTGCGGCTGCAGGACCTGCTCCGCGAGGTCCGCCGGCAGCTGCGCCCGCTCGAGCGCCAGGCGGAGGCCGCCCGCCGCCACGGGGCCCTCGTCGCCGAGTTGCAGGCGCTCCGCCTCTACGTCGCCGGCCGCGAGGTGCAGTCGCTCCGGGCCCGCCTCGAGGAGAACGACCGCCACCGCGCCGAGCTCACCGGCGAGGAGGAGCGCCTGAAGGGGGCGCTCTCCCGCCTCGACGAGGTGGTGGAGGCGAGCGAGGCGACGCTCACCGCCGAGCAGTCGAGCGAGCTCGTCTCCGAGCTGTCGCGTGCCGAGCGGCTGGCCGAACGGGTCCGCGGGGTCGCCAACCTCGTCGCCGAGAGGCGCCGGCGGGTCGAGGCTTCCCTGGCGGCCTCGACAGAGACCGACGTCGTCTCCTCCCTCGAGGCCGAGTCCGCCCGCCTGGCCGACGAGCTCTCCTCGCTCGAGGAGACCGCCGTCAGTCTGCTCCCCGAACGGGAGGACCTCGAGCGCCTGGCCGACGAGCTGGCGGCCGACGAGCGGGCCTTCGAGGCCCGGCACCCCGAGACGCCCCCGACGGGCGGCGAGTCGGGTCCTTTCATTCGGCCCGCCGTCGAGGCCCGCCGGGAGCGCGACGCCGTGCTCCGCCAGCTGTCCGGTGCCCGCGAGTCGCTCGCCCGGTCCGCTGAGCGGGCCGAGGCGCTCGCCCGCCAGCGGCGTGAGCTCCACGACCGCTTCGGGCATCTCGCCGCGGCCGCCGCGGCCGGGGCGGGGTCGCTTGCCAGCCTCCGCTCGGGCCAGGCCCGAGCCGAGGAGACCGAGCGGGAGGCGGCCGATGCCGTGACCGCAGCCGAGGCGGCCTCGCTCGAGGCGACCGAGGTCCTCCAGCGACTGCGCGCCCGGGCAGAGGCGCTGCAGGGTGCCCTCGACGAGGCGTCCGCCCGTGCCGGGGTCGAACGGCTCGAGGGCCGCCCCGGAGTCGTCGGGACGCTCCTCGACATCGTCGAGGTGGACGAGGGCTACGAGCGGGCCTTCGAGGCGGCCGTCGAGGAGGCGCTCTCGGCCGTCGTGGTCGAGGGCGCTGCCGAGGCGCGGCGGGCGGTCGAGCACCTCCACGAGCTCGGGCTCACAGGAGCCGTCCTGTCGGTCGAGGCTGCGGGGCCCGAGTCCTCCGGGGCCGGCGGCGACGGCCTCCGGGCGAGGGTGCGGGGTCGCCGTCCGGGTGCAGACCGGCTCCTCGACCGCCTGCTCGCCGGCGTGGTCTGCTGCGAGCGCGGCATCCGCCAGGCGCTCGAGCTCGCCGCCGCCGGTGGGCCGGCAACCGTCGTCGTGACCACCGAGGGCGACCGGTTCTCGGCGCGTGGCTGGCGGCTCGGCGCCGGTCGCGCCGGCGCCACGAGGGCGGCCCTCGAGTCGGTCCTCGCCGAGGCGGCGGTGGCCGGGGAGGAGGCGGAGGCGGCGCGCATGTCGGCCGAGGAGAGCCGGCGGGCCTGGAGCGCTGCACGCCGCGCCGCCTCGGAGGCGAGCTCGGCGGCGGCCAGCGCTGCCGCCGAGGCCCGCCAGACCGAGGAGCAGACCGAGGAGGCCACCGAGCGCCTCGGGGGCCTCTCGGCCGAGCTCGACCGCCTGGAGGCCGCCCGGGAGAACGCATCTTCGGAGGTGGGCCGCCTGGCGGCGCAGCTCGATGACCACGAGGCTCGTCTCGCTCTCGCCGAGCAGGGCGAGGCCGAGCGGCAGGCGGCCGAGACCGCCGTGGCCGAGGCGCGCCGCCAGCTGTCGCAGCGGGCGCGGGAGCTCGCCCGCCGGCAGTCGGACTTCGGGGTGCGCGCCGTCGGTCTCGACGAGCGCCGGAGCGTCCTCGGCGAGCGCCGGGCCGAGGTGGAGCGCCGCCTCGCCGGCTACGAAGCGGCACGGCAGCAGGCCTCCGAGCGCCGCCGGGCCCATGAGGGGGCCGCAAGGGCGCTCGGGCGCCTCTCGGCCGAGCTCGGGCGCCTCGGGGAAGCCGTCGGGGATCGCCTCGCCCGGCTGCGGGAGGACCGGCGCCGCCAGGAGCAGGCCGTGGCCGAGGTGAGCGCCAGGCTCGGGGCGGCACGAAGCGACCGGGGGGCCACCGAGCGGCGCCTCGCCGAGGGCCGCGAGCAGGCGCAGCGCAGGGAGCTCGAACGGGCCGAGCTGTCGGTCCGCCTCGAGACGGCTGTCGAGACGATCCGGCACGACCTCGAGGCCGAGGTGGCCGAGGCACTCGAGGCCGACTGCCCGGAGCTGCCCCCGGGGATCTCGCCGCCCGCCCGCGTCCGCGAGCTCGAGCGCGAGGTGCGCCTCCTTGGGCCGATCAACCCGCTCGCCCTCGAGGAGCTCGCCGCCCTCGAGGAGCGTGACGGCTTCCTGTCGTCCCAGCTCGAGGACGTCCGGAGCACGCGCCGGGAGCTCAGCCGGGTCATGAAGGCGGTCGACGCGGAGATCGTGAGCGTCTTCGAGCAGGCCTTCGCCGACGTCTGCGCCCATTTCGAGCAGCTCTTCTCGACCCTCTTCCCGGGCGGCTCCGGCCGGCTCTGCCTTCTCGACCCGGACGACCTGCTGTCCTCGGGGATCGAGATCGAGGCCCGTCCGGCCGGCCGGAACGTGCGCCGCCTCTCGCTGCTCTCCGGTGGCGAGCGCTCGCTCGTGGCGCTCGCCTTCCTGTTCGCCGTCTTCCGCAGCCGGCCTTCGCCCTTCTACCTGATGGACGAGGTCGAGGCGGCCCTCGACGACGTCAACCTCCACCGCTTCCTCGATCTCGTCGACGAGTTCCGGCACGAGGCCCAGCTCGTGATCGTCTCCCACCAGAAGCGGACCATGGAGTCGGCCGACGTCATCTACGGCGTGACGATGCAGCCGGGCGGGGCCTCGAAGGTGGTGAGCGAGCGGTTCCGGTCCGAGCAGGGGACGGCCGCCACCGCTCCGGGCTAGCCGCCCTCAGCCCTCCCACCAGGCGAGGACGCGCATCGCCGCCAGGGTCGCCCAGCGGGAGGGCTCGCCCGCTCCGCCGTCGATGTCGAACGAGACACGGCCGGACGGGCTCGCCTCGAGCGGCCAGGTGCCCTCCTCGAGGCGTCTCGAGCGAAGGGTCCCGTCACCTGCGGAGTCGCCCTCACCGGCTCGCGCGCGTCACCGGCACCGCGATCAGGACGGCGGCGGCGAGCAGGAGCACCGCGCCCGCCGCCAGCAGGCCGACGGCGATCCGGCCGAGATCGGGGATGCTGGCCCCCGCGCTCGCGCTCACCGCCACCCCTCGGCTGGCGTCCTGGTTCATCACGACGACGACCCACTGCCCGCTCGTCGGCCGCCAGCTCAGGGTCTGGGTGCCCCTCCCGGACGCCTGTGCCGTCCAGATGCCGGCGCGGGCAGGCGCCGTCGCCGGCGCCGCGCCCGAGGCCGGCGCGGTGCGGGTCTCGCCGTTGGCCCAGTTGGTGACGACGAGGTGGTCGACACCCGCCAGGTAGGTGTCGACCGCCGCTCTCGGCCCCACGCCGACGAACACGCCGTGCTCCGGGTCGAGGGGGCTCACGCGGAGGCGCACCCTGCCGAGGAGGTCTCCCGCGGTGACCCAGTCGGCCGAGCCGCCCAGGTCGATCGCGTCGCTCGTGACGGCGTACGACGGCGTCGCGAAGCTCCGCGTGCCGCTCGTGAGGTAGCCGGCTGCGTCCCGCTGGGTGTTCGTCGCCCACGTCGCCACCCCGCCGGCGGCGAGAAGGCCGAAGGAGAGGAGTCCCAGCACCGACCCGATGACGACCGCCACGACGCGGCCGCCGGAGGCGGGACGGTCATCGTGGCGACCGGCTCGTGCCCGCCCATGTCGAGGCGGAAGGGCGGGTACTCGTCGGTCATGAGCCCTGCGTAGGCCGCCACGCGCAGCACCCAGCGGTTCATCCCGAGCACGAAGTCGAACAGCTGCTGGGGGTAGCGCCCGGTGAAGGCCAGCACGACCGCCGCGATGAGGACCAGCAGGCCGATGAGCCCGGGTGCGCCCCGCGTGTGCGAGTCCGTCT
>JAJZZB010000097.1 GCA_021797795.1 Actinomycetes bacterium
CCAGACCCTGCTCGGGATCACCGGGAGCGGCAAGAGCGCGACGGTCGCCTGGACCATCGAACGGGTCCAGCGTCCGACGCTCGTCCTCGCCCCGAACAAGTCGCTCGCCGCTCAGCTCGCAGGCGAGCTCCGGGGCTTCTTTCCCGAGAACCGGGTCGAGTACTTCGTCTCCTACTACGACTACTACCAGCCCGAGGCCTACCTGCCGTCCTCGGACACCTACATCGAGAAGGACTCCTCGATCAACGACGAGATCGACCGGCTGCGCCACTCCACCACCGCCAGCCTGCTGACCCGGCGCGATGTCATCGTCGTGGCGTCGGTCTCGTGCATCTACGGCCTCGGCTCCCCCGAGGAGTACCGGGACCGCATCGTCGTCATGCACGCCGGCGAGCTGCACGACCAGAGGGCGCTGCTCCGCCGGCTGGTGGACCTCCACTACGAGCGCAACGACCAGAACCTCGTCCGGGGGCGCTTTCGCGTGCGGGGCGACACGATCGAGGTCCACCCCGCCTACGAGGAGTACGCCGTCCGCATCGAGCTGTTCGGCGACGAGGTCGAGCGCCTCACCCGCTTCGACGTGCTCACCGGCGAGATCCTCGGGGAGCTCGAGGAGCTCGTCATCTTCCCGGCCACCCACTACGTCGCCGGGGACGAGCGCATGCGCCGGGCGATCGTCGCCATCGAGGACGAGCTGCGAGGCCGCCTGCAGGAGCTCGAGGGCGCCGGCAAGCTCCTCGAGGCCCAGCGCCTCCGGATGCGCACCGAGCACGACCTCGAGATGCTGGCCGAGGTGGGCTCCTGCAGCGGGATCGAGAACTACAGCCGCCACCTCGACGGGAGGGGTCCGGGCGAGCCCCCGTTCACCCTGCTCGACTACTTCCCGAAGGACTGGCTGCTCGTCATCGACGAGAGCCACGTCACCGTCCCGCAGCTGCACGGGCAGTTCGAGGGCGACCGCTCCCGCAAGGACGTGCTCGTCGAGCACGGCTTCCGGCTTCCATCCGCCCTCGACAACCGCCCGCTCCGCTTCAAGGAGCTCGAGGCCCGTCTCAACCAGGCGATCTTCCTCTCGGCAACCCCGGCCGCCTACGAGCTGGCGGTCTCGGGCCAGATCGTGGAGCAGATCGTCCGGCCGACCGGCCTCGTCGACCCCGAGGTGGTCGTGAAGCCGACCAAGGGCCAGATCGACGACCTCATCTCCGAGATCCAGGCGACCGTCGACAGGCGCGAGAGGGTGCTCGTCACGACGCTGACGAAGAAGATGGCCGAGGACCTGACCGACTACCTGCTCGAGTCCGGGCTGAAGGTCCGCTACCTGCACTCCAACATCGACACGATCGAGCGCATCGAGATCGTCCGCGACCTGCGCCTCGGCGAGTTCGACGTCCTCGTCGGGATCAACCTGCTGCGCGAGGGCCTGGACCTGCCGGAGGTCTCGCTCGTGGCCATCCTCGACGCCGACAAGGAGGGCTTCCTGCGCTCGAGCACCTCTCTCATCCAGACGATGGGGCGGGCCGCCCGCAACGTCTCGGGGAGGGTGGTGCTCTACGCCGACGTCATCACCGACTCCATGCGCCACGCGATGGCCGAGACCGAGCGCCGCCGTCTCGTCCAGCAGGCCTACAACCTCGAGCACGGCATCGACCCCCAGACGATCCGCAAGGCGGTCACCGACCTCGTCGCGCAGTTCCGGGCGGCCTCGGGCGGGGGGGAGGAGGGCGCTCCGCTTCCCTCCCGGGTCGGGTCGGACAGGTCGCGGCGCGCCGGGCGGAGAGCGGCCGAGAGGATCGCCGCCACCCTCGGGGGGTCCGGCGGCGGGCGGGACGAGCTGCCGGCCGACGAGCTCTCCCGGCTCATCGAGACCCTGGAGGAGG
Source organism: Actinomycetes bacterium (assembly GCA_021797795.1). Taxonomy (GTDB): domain Bacteria; phylum Actinomycetota; class Acidimicrobiia; order Acidimicrobiales; family Bog-793; genus JAKACF01. Next base: position 1,878 of record JAJZZB010000097.1, read on the forward strand.
AGATGCAGGCGGCCGCCACCGAGCTGCGTTTCGAGTACGCTGCTCGGCTCCGCGACGAGATCCGCTCGTTGCGACGAGAGCTCCGTGAGGTCGGCTGAGCGTGGCCAATTCCCTCGTCATCCGGGGCGCGCGCGAGCACAACCTGAGGAACGTCTCGCTCGAGCTGCCCCGTGACAAGCTGATCGTGTTCACCGGGCTGTCTGGCTCGGGCAAGTCGTCGCTCGCCTTCGACACCATCTACGCCGAGGGGCAGCGGCGCTACGTCGAGTCTCTCTCCTCCTACGCCCGCCAGTTCCTCGGCCAGATGGACAAGCCCGACGTCGACTTCATCGAGGGGCTCTCGCCGGCCATCTCGATCGACCAGAAGTCGGCCTCCCGCAACCCCCGCTCGACGGTCGGCACGGTCACCGAGATCTACGACTACCTGAGGCTGCTGTTCGCGAGGATCGGGGAGCCGCACTGCCCGAGCTGCGGGCGCCTCGTCAGCCGCCAGAGCCCCCAGCAGATCGTCGACCGGGTGCTCCAGCTCGAGGAGGGGAGCCGCTTCCAGGTGCTCGCTCCTGTGGTGCGGGGGCGGAAGGGGGAGTACTCGTCCCTCCTCGACGATCTCGCCAAGCAGGGCTACGCCCGGGTGCGGGTCGACGGGGAGGTCGTCGACCTGGCCGGGCGGGCGACGGTCGAGCTGGCTCGCTACGAGCAGCACACGATCGAGGTGGTCGTCGACCGGCTCGTGCGCAAGGAGGGGATCGAGCGCCGCCTGACGGACTCGATCGAGACGGCGCTGCGCCTCGGCGAGGGGATGGCCGAGATCCTCGTCGCCGCGCCGGCCGCCGGCGAGGCCGAGGAGGAGGAGGTGCTCACCTTCTCCCAGCACCTCGCCTGCACCCACTGCGGGATCTCCCTCGACGAGCTCGCCCCGCGGAGCTTCTCGTTCAACTCGCCCTATGGCGCCTGCCCAGCCTGCAACGGGCTCGGCTGGCGCTTCGAGGTCGACCCCGAGCTCGTGGTGCCAGACGGTGACCGGTCGATCGCCTCCGGGGCCATCGCCCCGTGGACGGGGGCGAGGACCGAGTACTTCTCCCGAGTCCTGTTCGCCGTGGCGGACACCTGCGGGGTCGACACCAAGCGGCCGTGGTCGAAGCTGACCAAGGCCCAGAAGAAGGTCTTCCTCTACGGGACCGGCAAGACCAAGATCCACATCCAGTACCGGAACCGGTACGGGACGCTGCGCAGCTACGACACCTCCTTCGAGGGCGTGGTCCCCTGGCTCCAGCGCCGCCACAGCGAGGCGGAGTCCGACTTCCAGCGGGAGCAGATCGAGGGCTACATGCGTGAGGTGCCCTGCCCGGGATGTGGCGGCGCCCGGTTGAAGCCGGAGTCCCTCGCCGTGAGGATCGCCGGCCGCAACATCGCCGAGCTCTCGGCCCTCTCGATCCGAAAGGCGCACGAGACCCTCGGAGACCTGCAGCTGTCAGCCCGGGAGGAGATGATCGCCGCCCGCGTGCTGAAGGAGATCCGCGCCCGCCTGCAGTTCCTCGTCGACGTCGGCCTCGACTACCTGAGCCTCGACCGCTCGGCGGGCACCCTCGCCGGCGGCGAGGCACAGCGGATCCGCCTCGCCAGCCAGATCGGCTCGGGGCTCGTCGGCGTGCTCTACGTCCTCGACGAGCCCTCGATCGGCCTCCACCAGCGGGACAACCGGCGCCTCATCGAGACGCTCGTCCGCCTCCGGGAGCTCGGCAACACGGTCATCGTCGTGGAGCACGACGAGGAGACGATCCGGGTGGCCGACCACATCGTCGACATCGGCCCCGGCGCCGGCGAGCACGGCGGCGCGGTCGTCTACTCGGGCGCGCTGAAGGGGCTGCTGTCGACGAAGGCGTCCCTCACCGGCCAGTACCTCTCCGGCCGCCGGGAGATCGCCCTGCCGCCCATGCGCCGTGAGCCGAACGGCAGCTGGATCACGATCAAGGGGGCTCGCGAGCACAACTTGAAGAACCTCGACGTCGAGATCCCCCTCAGCTGCTTCGTCGCCGTCACCGGCGTCTCCGGCTCGGGCAAGTCCACGCTCGTGAACGACATCCTGCACCGCGCCCTCATGCAGCGGATCTACAAGTCGCGCCTGGTCCCGGGTCGCCACAAGTCGATCGAGGGCGCGGAGGCCCTCGACAAGGTGATCGACATCGACCAGTCGCCCATCGGGCGGACTCCGCGCTCGAACGCGGCGACCTACACAGGGGTCTTCGACCACATCCGCCGGCTGTTCGCCCAGACCTCCGAGGCGCGCCTTCGCGGCTACCAGCCCGGGCGGTTCTCCTTCAACGTCGCCGGCGGCCGCTGCGACGCCTGCGCCGGGGACGGGACCATCCGCATCGAGATGCACTTCCTGCCCGACGTCTACGTCCCCTGCGAGGTGTGCAAGGGCGCCCGCTACAACCGTGACACCCTCGAGGTCACCTGGCGGGGCCGCAACATCGCCGAGGTCCTCGACCTCTCCTGCGAGGAGGGGCTCGAGTACTTCGCCGCCCAGCCCGTGATCGCACGCCACCTGCGGACGCTCGTCGACGTCGGCCTCGGCTACGTCCGGCTCGGGCAACCCGCCCCGACGCTGTCGGGAGGAGAGGCCCAGCGGGTGAAGCTCGCCTCGGAGCTCTCCAAGCGCTCGACCGGCAGGACGCTCTACATCCTCGACGAGCCGACGACCGGCCTCCACTTCGAGGACGTCCGCAAGCTGCTCGGCGTCCTGCAGCGCCTCGTCGACGGCGGGAACACCGTCTGCGTGATCGAGCACAACCTCGACGTCGTGAAGTCCGCCGACTGGATCATCGACCTCGGGCCCGAGGGCGGGGAGGGAGGGGGGACGATCGTGGCGGAAGGCCCCCCGGAGGTCGTCGCCAAGACGCCCGAGAGCCATACCGGCCGCTTCCTCGAGCCGCTCCTCGGGCGGTGAGCCTCGACGGCGCCCTCGGGCGCATCGCATCCTCGCCCACGTCCAGCTCGCGGCGCCGGCGGGTGCGGCACAGCGGCTCTACGGCGGCCTGCTCGGCTTCGAGCGCCCGACGACCCGCCGGGGCCCGGCGGCCGGGGCGGTGGGTGGTCCGGGGTCGAAGGGAGGGCGCAGGTGCACCTCGATCTCGAGGGCGACTCCCGGCCTGCACCGGAGATAGCTTCGGCAACCTGATCGAGCTCGCCGCCAGCGGCTCCTGAGTCAGAGCGGAGCCAGCTCGAGGCGACCGGGATCCGACGACCGGCAGGCGGCCCAGGCGAGGAGGGCCGCACGCTCGCGAGGGTCGCGAAGGCGCCCGGGCAGGCCGGCGAGCACCCCCGGCAGGGCCAGCTCCACGAAGTCGGCCGGCCAGTCGCCCGGCTCGTAGCCGAGCCCGAGGTCGACGTGGTGGAGCTCCACCTCCCCGAGGCGGCGGAGAGGGAACAGGGAGCACGGTGCCGGGTCGCCCTCGCGGGTGCGCCCGGCGCCCGCCCAGGCGGCCGGGGAGGCGCCTGCAAAGGCGCCGTCGAGACGCTCGGCCGAGGTGCGGAGATCGTTCACGATGGCTGCCGCGTTGCGGGAGGCCCCGGTCTCGATCTCGCCGTCGCGCTGCGAGGGACCGCCCGGGTACTGGGCGACCGAGCGGCCGTCGCCGGCCGCCTCGAGCATGCGGACCAAGGAGTCGGCATTGCGGGCGAGGTGGCTGAGGACGTGCCCGATGCTCCAGCCCGGAAGGCGGCTCGGCCGGTGCACGACGACGTCGTCCACCGGGCCGAGACGCCCGACCAGGCGGGCATGGGCCTCGCGGCAGGCCGCGACCGCACGCTCGGTGTCGTTCGGGGCCTGCGGCTCGACCGTCATCGCACGAGCTTGACACGCGGGGCGCCCGGGCGCCCGGGCCTCAGGCGATGGCCAGCATCCGCTGCAGGGCGATCCGGGCGTCCGCCGCCACGTCGGGCGGCACGGTGATCCGGTTGCGGACAGTGCCTTCGAGGAGCCCCTCGAGAACCCAGGCGAGATGGGGCAGGTCGATCCGGAACATCGTGGAACAGGGACAGACGAGCGGGTCGAGCGAGACGACCGTCCGGTCGCCGTAGCGGCGCGCCAGCCGGTCGACGAGGTGGATCTCGGTCGCCACCGCGATGACCGACCCGGCCGGCGCCTCGGCGACCGCCTTGATGATGAAGTCGGTGGAACCGACCTGGTCGGCGAGCTCGACGACCTCGCGGGAGCACTCCGGGTGGGCGATGACGATGCCGCCGCCGTGCTCGGCGCGGAAGGACTCCACATGGGCGGTGGAGAAGCGCTGGTGCACCGAGCAGTGGCCCTTCCACAGGAGCAGGGTCGCCTCTTTCACCTGCCGCTCCTCGAGGCCGCCGAGTGGGCGCGCCGGGTCTACGACGGCCATGTCGCCGGCCTCGAAGCCGAGCTGGAAGCCCGTGTTGCGCCCGAGGTGCTGGTCGGGGACGAACAGGACCTTGTCGCCGCGCCCGCCGGGAACGGCGCTCGCCCCGTCGAGCCCGAGAGCCCAGCGGAGCACCGAGCGGGCGTTCGAGGACGTGCAGACCGCCCCGCCGTGCCGGGCGACGAAGGCCTTCAGGGCTGCCGAGGAGTTCATGTAGGTGATCGGCACGATGCGCTCGACATCGGTGACCGCCGCCATCTCGGTCCAGATCTGCTCGACCTGCTCGTCGTCGGCCATGTCGGCCATGGAGCACCCGGCGTTCAGGTCCGGCAGGATGACCTGCTGGTGTTCGGCCGTGAGCACGTCGGCCGACTCCGCCATGAAGTGGACCCCGCAGAAGACGACGTAGTCCGCCTCCTCCTGGGCGGCGGCGAAGCGGGAGAGCCCGAAGGAGTCACCCCGGGCGTCGGCGAAGGCGATCACCTCCTCGCGCTGGTAGTGGTGGCCGAGGATCACGAGCCGGGAGCCGAGGCGCGCCTTGGCCTCGGCCACCCTCGCGGCGAGCTCGTCTGACGGCGCCCGGCTGTACTCGTCGGGAAGCCGTGTCTGGAGGCGGATCATGGGACCCCCTGATATGCGCCTCGCTGACGGCCGGCGGGGACAGCCTGGTCGCCCATCCGCGGTGCTGTCGGCCACGAGGCGGGATTGTCCGCCGGGGTACCAGGCCGGCGTAGCCTCCACTTTAGTGCTCGAGCGACCGAAGGCCATCCCGGACGCGCCCGGGTCGTACCAGTTCAAGGACGCGGACGGGCGGATCATCTACGTCGGCAAGGCTCGCTCGCTCCGCAGCCGTCTCTCGAACTACTTCGCCGACCCGCGGACGCTGCATCCCCGGACGGCCCAGATGATGGAGCGGGCCGCCTCGGTCGAGTGGATCGTCGTCCAGAACGACGTCGAGGCCCTCATGCTCGAGTTCAGCCTCATCAAGGCTCACCGCCCCCGGTTCAACGTGAGGCTCGTCGACGACAAGAGCTACCCCTACCTCGCTGTGACCGTCGGCGACGAGTGGCCCCGCGCCACGGTGATGCGGGGCGCCAGGCGCAAGGACACCCGCTACTTCGGGCCGTACGCCCACGCCTACGCGATCAGAGAGACCCTCGATCTGCTGCTGCGATCGTTCCCGATCCGTACCTGCTCGGACGCGAAGATGCGCCGGCACGAGCTGCTCGGGCGCCCCTGCCTCCTGCACCACATCGAGCGGTGCGCCGCCCCGTGCGTCGGTGCCGTCGAGCACGACCGCTACCTCGAGCTCGTCGCCGAGCTCATGAGCTTCCTCGACGGGGACACCAAGCCCGTCGTGACCCGCCTCGAGCAGCTGATGCGCGAGGCGGCGGGCGAGCTCGAGTTCGAGCGGGCGGCGCGCATCCGCGACCGGCTCGCCTCGGTCCGCCTCGCCATCGAGCGCCAGCAGATGGTGACCGACGCTCCCGAGGACCTCGATGTCGTCGGCGTGGCCGACGACGAGCTGGTGGCGGCGGTCCAGGTGGTCCACGTCCGCCGCGGCCGGGTCGTCGGGCGCCACGGCTTCGTCGTCGAGAAGGTGGAGCCCCTGGACGAGCGCCAGCTGCTCGCGAGGGTGCTCGAACAGCACTACGGCGAGTCGCCGATCGGTGTCCCGCGGACGATCCTGCTCCCCGCCCTTCCCGAGGACGAGGCGACGTACGCGGCCTGGCTCGAAACGCTGCGGGCCGGCCGGGTCGAGCTCCGCGTCCCCCTCCGGGGACGAAAGCGCGAGCTGCTCGAGATGGCCCGCCAGAATGCCGCCGAGCAGCTGAACCGTCACCGCCTGCGGCGCAGCGCCGACCTGACGAGCCGGGCGGTCGCCCTCGAGCAGCTCCAGGGGGCGCTCGGTCTCGGCGAGGCGCCCCTTCGCATCGAGTGCTACGACATGAGCCACCTGCAGGGAACCGACTACGTCGGCTCGATGGTCGTCTTCGAGGACGGGCTGCCGAAGCGCTCGGACTACCGGCGCTTCAAGGTCTCGGCCGTCCAGGGCAACGACGACTACGGGGCGATGCACGAGGTGCTCACCCGGCGGCTGCGCCACCTCGTGGAGCTCGACGGCTCGGGAGCACCGGCCGGCAGCTCCGCCGACGGCGGGGCCGAGGAGCTCGAGGCGATCGGCCGTCGCCGCCGGCGCCCGAGCCGCTTCGCCTACCCGCCGCAGCTGCTCCTGATCGACGGCGGCAAGGGGCAGCTCAACGTCGCCGTTGCCGTCCTCGAGGAGCTCGGCCTCTCCGGGGAGATCGCCGTCGCCTCGCTCGCCAAGCGCCTCGAGGAGGTCTTCGTCCCGGACCGGCCCGACCCGGTCGTCGTCCCGCGGGACTCCGAGGCGATCTACCTCCTCCAGCAGGCCCGCGACGAGGCGCACCGCTTCGCCATCACCTTCCACCGCCAGCTCCGCGGCAAGCGCATGACGCGCTCGGCGCTCGAGGGGGTGGCGGGCCTCGGACCGGGCCGGCGGGCGCGGCTCATGAAGGAGCTCGGCAGCCTGAAGGCGGTGAGGGCGGCCTCGCGCGACGAGCTGCGGGCGCTCGGCTGGCTGCCCGACAAGGTGGCCGACGCGATCTACGACCACCTGCACGGTGCCGGCCGGCACCTCGGGCCGCCCGAGCAGGCCGCCTCGTGAGCCGGACGGGGGCGGCCGGCACCGGCCCGGTCCCGCCGGGGACGGACTGGGACGAGCTGGCGGGATGGTGGCGGCGCACCTTCGCCAACGGGGCCGACCTCGAGTACGAGCTGCAGATCCTGCCCCTCGCCGCAGCCGGGCTCGCGGGCTGCCGGCGCCTGCTCGACGTCGGGACGGGGGAGGGTCAGCTCGCACGGCGGCTGGCGGCAGCCGAACCCTCCCCCGAGCTCGTCGTCGGCATCGATCCCTACCCCCGGCAGCTCCACAACGCGGTCGCCCAGAGCGGAGGCGCGCGCTACCTGCAGGCGGCGGGGGAGGCGCTGCCCTTTGCTGGGGCCAGCTTCGACGGCGTGGTCTGCTGTCTCGTCATCGAGCACGCGGACGACCCCGACGCCGTCCTCTCCGAGCTCGCCAGGGTGCTCGCCCCGGGCGGGCGGTTGCTGCTCCTCGTCAACCACCCTGTCGTCCAGGGCCCTGGCAGCGGACTGGTCGACGACACCGTCCTCGGCGAGCGCTACTGGCGCATAGGCCCTTACCTACCGCGCCAGGTCGTGGTGGAGGAGGTCGACCCGGGCGTGCCCGTCCGCTTCGCCCACCGCCCGCTGTCGGGCTACGTCAACCCGCTGTGCGAGGCGGGGCTCGTCCTCACCCGCCTCGAGGAGCCGGTGCCGCCGCTCGACTTCCTTGCCGACTCGGTCGACCTCGACCTCGAGCTCGCCATGCCGCGGCTCTGCCTCATGGTCTTCGAGCGGCGGGCCCCGATGGCACAATGAGCTGACCATGGCGGAGTACCTCTTCCTCATCGGGATGTCGGGCGCCGGGCGCTCGACTGCCGCCGCCATCTTCGAGGACCGGGGCTGGTTCGTCATCGACAACCTGCCGCCGGCCCTCCTCGGCAAGGTGGCCGAGCTGGCGAGCCAGCCAGGCTCGGAGTACGAGCGGCTCTGCCTCGTGGCGGGGCGGGGCGGCTACGACGGCGTCGCCGAACTGCCGCTCGCCATCGCCTCGCTCCGCTCCTCGGGCGCCCGGGTGCGGGTTCTCTTCCTCGAGGCACCCGACGAGGTCCTCGTCCGGCGCTACGAGGGGACCCGGCGAAAGCACCCGATCGAGACCGAGAGCGGCATCCTCGAGGCGGTGCGCCAGGAGCGGAACCTGCTCGCCGGCCTGCGAGACGATGCCGACCTCGTCCTCGACACCGGCGAGCTCAACGTCCACGAGTTGAGGGAGAAGCTCGTGGAGCTCGTCGACCAGGCACCACCTGGGGCCGGCATGGAGACGACGGTGGTCTCCTTCGGCTTCAAGCACGGCATCCCTCTCGACGTCGACCTCGTCTTCGACTGCCGGTTCCTCCCGAATCCGCACTGGGTGCCTGAGCTCCGGCCGCTCACCGGGCTCGACGAGCCGGTGCGTGAGTACGTGATGGCCGTCCCCGAGACAACGATGCTGCTCGAGCGCCTCGACGGCCTGTTCGAGCTCCTGCTCCCGGCCTACGCGAGGGAGGGGAAGTCCTACCTCTCGGTCGCCATCGGCTGCACGGGCGGCCGCCACCGCTCGGTCGTCCTCGCCGAGGAGATCGGGCGGCTGCTCGCAGCCCGCGGTTTCGAGCCCTCGGTGCACCACCGGGACCTCGGCCGTTGACCGTCGCCGACGCGCCGGGCCTGCCGGCACCGAGGGTCGTCGCCATCGGCGGCGGGCACGGCGCCGCCCAGACCCTGAGGGCGCTCAAGCGCTACGCCGGCAGCATCACGGCGCTCATCTCGGTCGCCGACGACGGCGGTTCGAGCGGCCGCCTCCGAGAGGAGCTCGGCATCCCGGCCCCGGGTGACCTCCGGCGCTGCATCGGCGCCCTTCTCCCGGACACCTCTCCGATCGGGGCGGCCCTCGAGCACCGCTTCGAGGAGGGGGAGCTCGCCGGCCACGCCTTCGGGAACCTGCTCATCGCGGCGCTCGCCGGCGCCGCCGGGAACTTCGTCGCCGGGGTGGCCGAGGCGGCCCGCATCACCGGAGCGGCCGGGACGGTCCTGCCGACCTCGGCCGTCCCCGTCGTGCTGAAAGGGAGCGGGGCCGGTGGCGAGGTGAACGGCCAGGTCCGGATCAAGCGCCAGGGCGGGGTGACCAGAGTGGCGCTGGTCCCGCCGGACGCCTCGCCACCGCCTGGTGCCGTCGAGGCCCTGCGGGCGGCGGACCAGGTCGTCATCGGCCCTGGGTCGCTCTTCACGAGCCTCCTGGCGGCGACGGCGGTCGACGGGCTGCGAGCGGCCCTCGAGTCCACGAGCGCCCAGCGCGTCTACGTCGCCAATCTCCGTGAGCAGCCGCCCGAGACCGTCGGCTTCGACGTCGGCGACCACGTGAGGGCCCTCGCTGATCACGGCGTGCCGGTCGACGTCGTGCTGGCCGACCCCGCCGCCCTCCGCCTCGGAGAGATGCCCGAGGGACCCGAGCTCTTCCTCGCCGAGGTCGCCGCACCGGGCGCCGGGGAGCACGATCCCGGGCGCCTCGCCGCCGCCCTCGCTGCTCTCGCTCTTGCGGCAGCGGGTGGACCTGGGCAAAGGTGACGTGACCTGACAGGCGTCGGGTGCGGACGCACCACGGTGGGACGTAGGAGTGAGGATGACCGTTCGAGTCGCAGTCAACGGTTTCGGCCGCATCGGAAGGAACTTCCTGAGGGCGCTCCTCGAACGTCAGCAGGCAGAGGGCACCGACGTCGAGCTCGTCGCCGTGAACGACATCGTCCCGCTGGAGGCGAACGCCCACCTGCTCCGGTACGACTCCACCCACGGCCGTCTCGCCGAGACCGTCGAGGTGTCGGAGAAGGGGCTGAGGGTCGGAGGCCGGGAGATCGTCGTCACCTCGGAGACCGACCCGAAGTCGCTGCCGTGGAGCGAG
>JAJZZB010000098.1 GCA_021797795.1 Actinomycetes bacterium
ACGGTGGCGCCGGCCGTGCCGCTTCGGCGCCGCCTGGCGGCAGCGGGGACACCGTCGCCGGCGGTGACGGCCGCCGGGCTCACGGCCGGCTCCTCGCTCGCTGCCACCCGGGCGCTCGCCCAGGCCTGCTGCCGGGCGTGGTGGCCGCTCCTGCTCCCGCTCGCCGCCGCCCCGGCCACCCGCCGCCCGGTGGGGCGCCTCGTCGGGGCAGCCTTCCTCTCCCGCCACCTCCCCGGCGCCCTCGCCTCGGCCCGGGGGTGCCGCCGGCCGCTCGACAGGGTGCGCCGCCTCGGCTCCCACCTCGCCCTCGGCGCCCTCGACGACTCGTCCTACGGCTGCGGCGTGCTGCTCGGCTGCGTGAGGGAGCGCTCGGTCGGCGCCCTCCTCCCCGCTCTCAGACGGACGCCGAGGGTCCCTCGAGGCTGCTCAGGGCCTCCCGCCTGATCTTGCCGATGGCCGTCCGGGGCAGCTCGTCGACGAGGACGAGCTGGCGGGGGGCGGCGAAGCCGGCGAGGCCGTTCCGGACGAGCTCGCGCACCTCCGCCAGCAGGGCGGCGGCGTCGACGGGCACCGCCGCCACGACGTAGGCCGTCACCCGCTCGCCCCACTCGGGGTCGCGCCGCCCGCCGATCGCCGCCTCGCGGACGCTCGGGTGCGCCTCGACGAGCGGCTCGACGGCCGACGGCCAGACGTTCTCGCCGCCGGAGATCACGAGCTCGCCGAGGCGTCCTCGGACACTGAGGCGCCCGTCGGTGCCGAGGGCGCCGGCGTCGCCGGTGGCGAACCACCCGTCGGAGCTCTTCGGGTCGCTGCCGTCCCGGTAGGCGCGCAGCAGCATCGGGCCCCGGAGCTCGATCTCGGAGCGGTCGGGGTCGACCCGGACCTCGACCCCCTCGAGCGGGAGACCGTCGTAGACGACGCCGCTTCCGGTCTCGGTGAGGCCGTAGGTGGTGACGACGTTGGCGGGCAGCGCCTCGGGCGGAGCCTGGCCGCCGAGGACGATCCGGCGGAAGCCGGCCGCAATCTCGGGCTCGAGGCGCCGGAGGGCAGTCGGTACGAGAGAGACGAGGGTCGCCCCGCGACCGAGCGCGGCCGCCGCCCCCTTCTCGCTGAAGGGCCCGGCGTCGAGGGGGACCTTCTCGGCCCGGGAGCGGAGCACGACCGAGAGGCCGCCGATGTGGGCGACCGGGAGGCAGGCCCACCAGCGGTCCCGCCCCGGGTCGACGCCGAGGCGGACCGAGGTGGCGCGGGCGGAGGCGGCGACGGCCTCGTGGGTGAGGACGACGCCCTTCGGCCCGCCGGTCGTCCCGCTCGTCGCCACGACGAGGGCGTCGCCCTCCTCGACCGGCTGCGCACCCTCGAGGGCGATCCGCTCGCCGGGCCGGGCGACGAGGACGGCGGGCGCCATGGCGGCGAGCAGCGCCGTCCGCGCCTCGTCGCCGAGGCGGACGTCGACGGGCAGGACGGCGTCGCCGTCGTCGAAGGCCGCGTCGAGCTCGGCGACGAAGCGCGGCCCTACCGGGAGGGCGATGGCGATGAGACGGTTCACCGGCCAAGATTACGGCGGGGCCGATTGGACCTCGCTCCGGGGGCACCCGTTAGCCTTGGCGCCATGTCGGTCGACTGGAAAGAGAGCGGTAGCTACCAGGACATTCGCTACGAGACGGCCGAGGCGATGGCGAAGATCACCATCTGCCGGCCCGAGGTGCGGAACGCGTTCAGGCCGAAGACGCTCTTCGAGCTGTCGAAGGCCTTCGACGCCGCCCGCGACGACCCGGAGGTCGGGGCGATCATCCTCACCGGCGAGGGCCCGCTCGCCTTCTGCTCGGGGGGCGACCAGCGCATCCGGGGGGACGACGGCTACCTCGGCGACGACGAGGTGGCCCGCCGCGGCATCGGCCGCCTGAACGTCCTCGACCTGCAGGTCCAGATCCGGCGCCTTCCCAAGCCCGTCGTCGCCATGGTCGCCGGCTACGCCATCGGCGGGGGGCACGTCCTCCACCTCGTCTGCGACCTCACGATCGCGGCCGACAACGCCCGCTTCGGCCAGACCGGGCCGAGGGTCGGCTCCTTCGACGGGGGCTACGGGGCCGGCCTGCTCGCACGCACGATCGGGCTGAAGCGCGCCAAGGAGATCTGGTTCCTCTGCCGCCAGTACGACGCCGCCCAGGCGCTCGACTGGGGGCTCGTCAACGCCGTCGTCCCCCTCGACGAGCTCGAGAACGAGACGGTGGCATGGTGCCGGCAAATGACCGAGCTCTCGCCGATCGCCCTTCGCATGCTGAAGGCGGGCTTCAACGCCGCCGACGACGGCCTGGCCGGCATCCAGCAGCTCGCCGGCGACGCCACCATGCTCTTCTACATGACCGAAGAGGGCCAGGAGGGCCGGAACGCCTACCAGCAGCGGCGGTCGCCGGACTTCTCCAAGTTCCCGCGGCGCCCTTGAGCACGCACGCCGCCCGCGCCGGCGCCACGCCGGCGCAGTGGGTGGCCGGGGCCCGCCCCCGCACCCTCCCCGTGGCGGTCGTCCCGGTGGCCGTCGGCACGGCCGTGGCGTCGGCGGCGGGCCACGTCGTGTGGTGGCGTGCTCTTGTGGCGCTCGTCGTCTCGCTCTCCATCCAGATCGGGACGAACTACGCCAACGACTACTCCGACGGCGTGCGCGGCGCCGACACCGTCCGGGTCGGCCCCGTCCGCCTCGTCGCCGGCGGCCTCGCCTCGCCCGCCGCCGTGCGGGCGGCGGCGCTCGCCAGCTTCGCCGTGGCAGCCCTCGCCGGCCTGGTGCTGGCGCTCAGCACCTCGCTCGTCCTCCTCGCCGTCGGCCTCGCCTGCCTCCTGGCGGGGTGGTTCTACACCGGCGGGAGGAGGCCGTACGGCTACGCCGGGCTCGGCGAGCTGTTCGTCTTCGTCTTCTTCGGGCTTGTCGCCGTCGTCGGCACGGCCTATGTCAGTCTCGGCCGCCTGACGGCCCTCGGGTTCGTGGCCGCCGTCCCCGTCGGCCTCCTCGCGGTCGCCCTCCTCGTCGTGAACAACCTGCGCGACCTCGACAACGACGCACGGAGCGGGAAGCGGACCCTGGCGGTGCGCCTCGGGGACCTCGGCACGCGGCGGCTGTTCGTCGGCTGCGTCGTCCTCGGCGTCGTCTCGGCCGACGCCGTCGGCTTCCTCCGCCTCGGCGCCGTCCTCGTCATCCTCGCCGTCCCGCTCGCCCTCCGGCCGGTCGCCGTCGTGTGGAGAGGGGGGACCGGCCACGACCTCGTCGAGGCCCTCGGCATGACCGGGCGCCTCGAGCTCGCCCTCGGGCTCCTGCTCGCGATCGGCATCGCGCTGTGAGCGCCCCGGCGCCGGCCCGCTCAGCCGTCGCGGAGGAAGGCCCCGAGGATGCGGGCCGTCTCCTCCGGGCGCTCGAAGGCGACGGCGTGTCCGGCCCCGGCCACCGGGGCGAAGACGGCGTTCGGGCCGACCGCCTCGGAGAGGCGCCGGCCGAGGCGACAGAAGCGCTCGTCCCTCTCGCCGGCGAGCACGAGGACGGGCATCGACAGCTCCGAGAGGCGCCCCCACAGCGGTTGCTGGGTCCCCGTCCCGTGGTGGCGCAGCGAGCCGGCGAGGCCGCCCGCCCGGTTGGCGAGGCGGGAGGAGCGGTCGGCCTGCTCCTCGGTGAGGTGGGAGAACAGCGGCCCGGCGAGCCACTCGTCGAGGAACCGCGCGAGGCCCTCGTCGCCGCCGGACTCGATCCGGTCGGCCAGCGCCTCGTCGGCGGCCCGCCTCGCTCGTCTCCCGGCCTCGTCCTCGATGCCGGCCGTGGCGCTCACGAGGACGAGGCGCGTGACGAGGTCCGGCCGGTCGAGGGCGAGGTGGACACAGACCCGGCCGCCGAGGGAGTAGCCGACGTAGCTCGCCGTTCCACAGGTCGCCCCGAGGGACCTCGCCGCCTCGTGGAGGTCGCCCGTCGCCGGCGGCGAGGCGCCGTGTCCGGGGAGGTCCGGGCGCATCACGCGGTGGGTGCCCGAGAGGCGGTCGGCGAGGCCCACGAGAGAGGCGCCGGTCTGGGTGAAGCCGTGGACGAGGACGAGCGGGGAGCCCTCGCCGGCGCTCGTGAGGGCGAGCCTCGGCGCCGGCGCGGGGTCCATCGGTGGGGACGCTAGCCGGGTCGGCCCAGGCGACCTTCTGCCGGACGGTCGTCGACGAGTGGGCGAGGGCGGGCGTCCGCCATGCCGTCGTCTGCCCGGGGTCGCGCTCGACTCCGCTCGCCCTGGCGCTGGCGGCCGACCCCCGTCTCCACCTCCACGTGCACCTCGACGAGCGCTCGGCGGGCTTCCTCGCCCTCGGTATCGGCCTCGCCTCGGGGCACCCGGCCGTGCTGCTCACGACGAGCGGGACGGCGGCTGCCGAGGTGCACGCGGCCGTCGTCGAGGCCCACCAGGCCCGCGTGCCGCTCCTCGTCTGCACGGCCGACCGGCCGGGCGAGCTGCACCACGTCGGCGCCCCCCAGACTGTCGAGCAGGTCGGCCTGTACGGGGGAGCGGTCCGCTTCCTCGTCGACGTCGGGGTGCCCGACGAGGCGGCGGCGGGGTCCTGGCGGTCGCTCGGCGCCCGTCTCGTCGCCGAGTCGGTCGCCTCGCCGCTCGGACCCGGTCCCGTGCAGATGAACGTCGCCTTCCGCGACCCGCTCGACGCCGCCCCGGGCGAGCCCCCGCCGGGGCGGGACGACAGCGCGCCGTGGCACGGCGTCCTCCCGCCCCGGCGGGTGGTCGCCGAGCCGCTCTCGGGCCTCCTCGGCGCGGCCCGCCGTCCCCTCCTCGTCGTCGGGGCCCGCGGCGGGAGCCCGAAGGCGGTCCTCGAGCTGGCGGCCCGGGCGGGCTGGCCCGTCCTCGCCGACCCGCGCTCGGGCTGCCGGGACCACTCGGCGGCAGCCGGCGCCACCGTCGTGGCGGCGGCCGACTCGCTGCTCAGGGTGGCCGCCTTCGCCGAGGCTCACCGGCCCGATCTCGTGGTGCGCCTCGGGGAGTCCTGGGCCTCCAAGGTCGTCTCCGGCTTCCTCGGCGAGGCGGCCGCGGCCGGCGCCAGGATGCTCCTCGCCGACCCGTTCTCGGAGTGGCGGGACCCCGGCCGCGAAGCGGGGACGGTGCTGCGGGCCGATCCCGACGAGGTGGTGGCGGCCCTCGCCCCGGTACCTGCGGCCGATCCGGCCTGGAGCTCCTCGTGGTCGGCCGCCGAGGCGGCCGCCCAGTCGGCCATCTCGGACTTCCTCGCCGCCCGCGTCGCGGAGGGCGAGCTCACCGAGCCCTTCGTCGCCCGGCGGCTGGCGGGAGCTCCCGGCCTGTCGACCCTCGTCGTCTCCTCCTCCATGCCGGTACGCGACCTCGAGTGGTACGCCGCCCCGGCAGAGGGCTTCCCCCGCGTCCTCGCCAACCGCGGAGCGAACGGCATCGACGGCGTCGTCTCGACGACGCTCGGCGTCGCCCTGTCCGAGGCGGCAGACGGCCGCTCCGGCGTCGTCGGCCTCGTCGGCGACCTTGCCTTCCTGCACGACCTGTCGGCCCTGCTCAGCGGGGGCGCCGGCGCGGACGCCCCGGCAGCCGGCCTCGTCGTCGTCGACAACGCCGGCGGCGGCATCTTCTCCCGCCTGCCGCAGGCGGAGACCCTCCCGGTGCCGATCTTCGAGCGGCTCTTCGCCACCCCGCAGGCGGCCGATCCCCTGGCGCTCGCCAGGGCGGCCGGCTGGGAGGCCTCCGAGGCGGCCTCGCCGTCCGATCTCGAGGCCCGCCTCCCGGCCCTCCTCGAGACGGTGTCGTCGGGCCGCCCGGCCGTCCTCGTCTGCCGCACGGACCGGCACCGGGCGGTGGCGGTCCAGGAGGGTCTCGTCCGGGCTGTCGAGGCGGCGCTCCCGGGCGCCTGACGGCCCGGAGGGGAGAGCGGCGCCCGGCGGGCTCGTCGCCCGGGCCTCCCGCAGTGGCGGGGGGGCTCAGGTGTCAGGTCCGCCTCGAAGGCCGCCGGGGCAGGCGAAGGGGTGCCGACCCGGCGGCGCCACGAGCTGACCGTCGCCCGAGGCGATCGGGGTTCGTCGGACGGTGCAGACGCCGAGGCGCCGGGCCGAGACGGCACCAGCCGACGGGCCTCGGGTGGCCGGTGGAACGGGCCAGCTCGTGGTCGCCGACTTCGGCCAGCCCCACCGGATCACCGACCGCCGGACCGCCGGCCCAGCTCGCTCTCGCAGTCGCTCCCGCTCACGAGTGCTCATCGGCTGGCGAAACCGCTGGTCAACAAGCCCCCTCCTCTCTCGGCGGAGGCTCTTAGTGGCGAATCGATAGCGAATCAGTCGTGAAAGGCCTCAGATTCGATGGATTCCCTTGCGGGAACCGAGGATGGCTGCTTTAATTCGCAACTGTGCCCCCGCCGGCCGCCGATACCGCCTTGCCTCCCGTGGCCACCGGAGCCCGCCGGAGCCCGTGCAGGCGACCCGTGCCGGCGAGCGTGATCCGCCCCGTGCACCGCGAGCGGCCGAGTCGCCGTCAGGCAGCACTCCGAGGCATCGGGCGCCGTGCACGACGCCCCCTTTCGGGGAGGCAAGAACTACTGTACGGTGCACGGCTCCGGGCCCTGCCAGCGGTGAGCGTGCATCGTCACCGGGACACACCTGCCACCACCACACAACCCCAACAGTGCGCTCGCTGTGGCACATCGCGCGGGGATTCCGCCAGATCGACTGAGGAGGTCGAATGAGGATGGGACGGTCCAGCTCTCACGAGCCGAATTCGCAGCCGCAGGTGGGCAGGCGGCGCCTCCGCCGCCGCCTCGGCCTCGGCATGTTCCTCCCGGTCGTCGGCCTCCTGCTCGCCGCCTGCGCCGGGACCTCGACCCCGGCCGCCTCGTCCGTCGGCGGTGCGAAGCCCGTCCAGGGCGGCACGGCGAGCTTCGCTATGGCGACCGGCGACGACTTCAGCTGGATCTGGCCCATGGAGAACCAGGCGAACTACGAGCCCTACGACCTCTGGGTCGAGAACGAGATGTGGCGCCCGCTGTACTACCCGGGCGGCCCAGGCACGACCGGCGTCAACTACGCCCTGTCGCTCGCCAACCCGCCGGTGTACTCGAACAACAACACCGCTGTCACCATCACGATGAAGAAGGGCTTCAAGTGGTCCGACGGCCAGCCCGTCACCACCAGTGACGTCAAGTTCTTCTTCCAGCTCGAGGCGGCCGGAGCAAAGAACGGCAAGTTCGCCCCCTATGTCTCCGGTGAGATGCCGAACGACATAAAGAGCGTCTCCTACAGCGGGCAGTACAGCTTCACGATCCACATGAACCGCTCCTACAACCCGGTGTGGTTCACGGGCAACCAGCTCTCCTGGATCTACCCCTTCCCCACCCAGACCTGGGACAGGACATGCGCCACCTGCCCGGCCGGCAACGCCGCTGCCACCCCGTCAGGGGCCAACAAGGTCTACGACTTCCTCTACGGGCAGTCGCAGAAGCTCTCGACCTACGCCACCAACCCCATCTGGCAGACGGTCGACGGGCCCTGGAAGATCACCTCGTTCGACCCGACGACCTACCGGACAGTCCTGTCGGCCAACAAGGCCTACACCGGCCCTGCCAAGCCGCACCTCAGCTCGCTTCAGATCTACTCGTTCAGCTCGGACACCGCCGAGCTCGACGCCATCCGGGCCGGCACGATCGACTTCGGCTGGCTGCCCTTCAGCGACGTGGCGGCACTGCACACCTACACGAGCCTCGGCTACACCTTCAAACCCTGGTACGCCTACTACAACGAGGCCGTCGAGTTCGGCTACACGAGCAAGACCTGGGGGCCGCTCGTCCGCCAGCTGTACATCCGCCAGGCCATGCAGCATCTCGTCGACGAGCCGCTCTACATCAAGACGGCCGACCACGGCTACGCCGTGCCGGACTACGGGATCGCCCCGGCCACAAAGAGCCCCTTCACCGCCCCGGCGTTGAGGAAGGATCCCTACCCCTACTCGGTCTCGGCCGCCAAGCAGCTCCTCAGCTCGCACGGATGGACGTCCGGCTCCAACGGAATCGACGTCTGCTCGCGGCCGGGCACCGGCTCCAACCAGTGCGGCGCCGGCATCACCAAGGGTGAGTCGCTCAGCGTCACGATGATGTACTCGACCCAGGTCCCGTCCTGGCTCGCCCAGGTGGAGGCCTTCGCGACCGCCGCCAAGAGCGCCGGCATCCAGATCACCCTGAACGGCCAGACGGTCAGCACGATGTACTCCATCGCAGGCGTCTGCCCGCCCGGACCGTGCAACTGGGGGCTCGCCGGCTACGCCGGGTTCATGTGGGACTTCGGCCAGAACACCCTCGTCCCGACCGGCGGCGAGGAGTTCGGCAAGGGGAACTACTGGGGCGGTGGCTACAACGACCCCAAGGCCAACGCCCTCATCGCCAAGGCCCACACCACCCCGGGACTGCAGGCTCTCTACAACGACGAGACCTACCTCTCCCAGCAGGTGGCCTCCCTCTGGTTCCCTGTGCCGGCCCAGTCCCTGCTGCTCGTGAAGAACAACCTGAAGGGCTGGAACCCGCTCAACCCGTACAACTTCCCGATGCCGTCCCGGTGGTACTACGTCAAGTGACGGGGGGGCAGCAGGAAGACGCTGAGGCGCCGGGGACGGCCGCGTGACCGGTTACTTCATCCGCCGGCTCCTGCAGTCGGTGATCGTGACCATCCTCGTCTCCATCGTCGTCTTCCTGCTGCTCCACTCCCTTCCGGGAGGCCTCGTCCGGGCCCAGCTCGGCCCCCGCGCCACGGCACTGGCGGTGCACAACCTCACCGTCCAGGAGGGTCTCACCAAGCCGCTCCCCGTCCAGTACCTCATCTGGGCGTGGCACGTGGTGCAGGGGAACCTCGGCTACTCCTACAAGATGAACCAGTCGGTGAGCTCCCTTCTCCGCGAGTACGTGCCGAGGACCCTGCTCCTCGTCGGCTCGGCGATGCTGCTCGCCCTGGCCGTCGCCGTCCCGATGGGGCTCTGGCAGGGCCGCCGGCGCAACCACGTCGACGACCACGTGCTGACAGGCACGATGATGGCGCTCTACTCGATGCCGAGCTTCTTCCTCGGCGTCATCTTGATCGTGCTCCTCAACATCCAGGTGCACGCCTTCCCCTCGAGCGCCACGACCTACGGGCAGGTGAGCGCCGGACAGGACGTGGCCGAGCTGGTCCTGCCGGTGCTCACCCTCTGCCTCGGCAACATCACCTACTTCAGCCGCTACATGCGCTCGGCGACGATCGACAACCTGCTCGAGGACTACGTCCGCACCGCCAGGGCAAAGGGCGTCTCGCAGCGGCGGGTGATCTACCGGCATGTCCTGCGCAACTCGATCGCCAGCACCGTCACGATGGTGGGGCTCACCTTCCCCTACATCATCTCGGGCTCGCTCGTGATCGAGGCGCTCTTCAACTACCCCGGCGTCGGCCTGTTGTTCTGGAACGCCGCCCAGGACCGCGACTACCCGATCCTGCTCGGCGTGATCCTCGTGGTCACGGTGGCGACGATCCTCGGCAACTTCTTCGCCGACCTTGCCTACGCCGTCATCGACCCGAGAGTCCGGTACGCATGAGCGACTCCTCGACGCCGTCGCCCGTCGAGGTCAGCGCCCCGGCAGACGAGGGAGACGTCCTGCTCGTCGCGCCCGTCCACTCGGGCTCGCCGACCGAGGACGCCTTCTCGGACTTCCGCGTCACCGACGCCGGCGAGATCCTCCAGACGACGCCGCCGTGGCGCGCCGCCCTCGCCATCTTCTTCGAGAACAAGCCGGCCGTCGTCAGCGTGGCGGTCCTCGTGCTCATCACGCTCTTCTCCTTCGTCGGCCCGCTCGTGTACCACACGAACCAGATC
Source organism: Actinomycetes bacterium (assembly GCA_021797795.1). GTDB lineage: Bacteria > Actinomycetota > Acidimicrobiia > Acidimicrobiales > Bog-793 > JAKACF01. The sequence continues at coordinate 9,867 of JAJZZB010000098.1, forward strand.
GCCTCGAGCCTGCTCTACCAGAGCCGGCCGCCGGGCGGGCAGTTCCCGCTCGGGGCGACGCCGAACGGCCGCGACGAGCTCGGCCGGCTCATGGTGGGCGGCCAGAGCACCCTCGAGGTCGGCTTCGCCGTGGCGATCTTCGCCACGGGCTTCGGCGTCGTCTACGGGCTCGTCTCCGGCTACTTCGGGGGGATCGTCGACGCCGTGTTGATGAGGATCCTCGACGCCTTGTTGTCGATCCCGTTCCTCTTCTTCGTCGTGCTCTTGGCCTCGCTCGTCGTGCCGAGCCTGCTGCTGCTCATCGTCGTGATCTCGGCGGTCAGCTGGCTGTCGACGGCCCGGCTCGTCCGGGGCGAGGCGCTCTCGCTGCGCACACGCGACTACGTGAAGGCGGCCGAGGGCTTCGGGGCCAAGCGGGCATGGATCCAGTTCCGCCACATCGCGCCGAACCTGCTCGGCGTGGTCATCGTGAACGGCACCTTGAAGGTGGCCGACGCCATCCTCATCTTCGCCTCGATCGGCTACCTCGGTCTCAGCGTGCCCCCGCCGGCCACCTCCTGGGGCGTGCTCTTGAGCGCCGGGATCAGCAACCTCTTCGACGGCTACTGGTGGCAGCTCTGGCCGGCCGGTGCCCTCATCGTCATCACGGTGCTGGCGGCCGCCATCCTCGGCGACGGCCTGCGGGACGTCGTGGAGCGTCGCCTGCAAAAGCGCTGACGGGACCGCGTCGGGGCCCGGCCGCCCCGCCGGGGCCGGGCGCCGCTCAGGCCCCGAAGCGCCGGCCGTCCTCGGCGGCGTACCTGGCCACGACCGAGTCGGTGGCCGCCGTCTGCTCGATCGCCTCGACCAGCTGGCCGAGGCGGCCGGCGGGGAGGGCGCAGGTCATCTCCTCGGGCCGCATGCCGGTGCGGGCCCGGCTGAGGGCGCAGCCGACGCTGGCGGCCGGTCGCCCGTGCTCCTTCGCCAGGGCGACGATGTGGCACTGCGGCTTGCCCTCGATCGAGAGGTCGGGGATGGAGTCGGAGAGGACCATCATCTGGCGCCCGTTCACCCGGAGGAGGACGACGTCGGGCTCGACCGCCTCCGGCACCTCGCCGAGGGGACCGTAGGTGATCGACCCCGGCCCACCCCTCACCGACGGGATCCCCGGCACGGTCTCGGGGGTGACCCAGCCGCTCTCGAGCAACGCCTTCACGTCGTCGTTGTCCGCCTCGAGGTCGGCGAGGCCGTGAGTGAAGCGCCCCACCGAGCAGTTGCCGTGGTCCTCTCCGACCGTCGAGAAGGCGGTGCGCCGGGCCGCCTCCATCCAGAAGACGCAGGAGGCCGGGACGCGGCCGCGCCGGCCGTCGGCCGCCGGCTCGCTCATCGCCCCCTCGAAGGCGGGCACGCCCTCCGGGCGCTCGGGCCGAAAGGCGAGGAAGATGGGAGGGACGGAGAGGTGGAGGCTCGAGCTCAGTCGTCCGGCGAGCTCGGCCCACACCGCCGACGGGTCCGTGGTGGCGGTCACGGCGGCTGACGCTACCGGGGGGAGAGGACCCCTCACGCCGGCGAGCGGCGTCCCGCCGGCGGCTCGACCGGCCTCTCGGACGTGGCACCCTGGTCCGGTGAGCCGCCGACCGAGAGCTGCCGCCGGGCTCGCCGCCGGCGCGCTCGCAGCCTCGGTCCTCCTCGCCGCCTGCGGGTACGCCACCTCGTCGCCCTCGGCCGTGCGCCAGTGGGTGTCGCAGAACTCCTTCCTCTCGAACGAGCGACAGGTGCTGGCGGACGTCCACAGCCTCCACCTGGCGGTCGAGAAGGGTTCCGCCATCCAGCTGCGGACGGTCTGCGGAGGGCTCTCCTCGGACGCCG
>JAJZZB010000099.1 GCA_021797795.1 Actinomycetes bacterium
GCGGCCGAACGTGGTGAGCATGATCACCCGACACTCGGGGCACTGGCTCGAAAGCGCCCCTGCTGCCGCCAGACCGTCGACGCCGGGCATCTCGATGTCGAGCAGGGCGACGTCTGGGTCATGCGCGACGGCGGCACCGACGACCTCGTCCCCGCGGCCGACCGAGGCGACGACCTCGAAGTCGGGTTGCAGCTCGAGGAGCGCGCAGAGCGCGCTGCGCACGAGCTCTTGGTCGTCTGCGAGGAGCAGGTGGATCGTCACGGTGCCGTGGCGAGCGGCCGGTCGACCACGACGCGCAGCCGCCAACCCCGCGGGCGCAGCGGGCCCGCCTCGACGGTTCCCCCTGCCGCGCCGACTCGCTCTTTCAGCCCGGCGAGGCCGTTTCCATCCGCTGCGGGAGCGCCGTTGCCGTCGTCGCGTATCTCGATCTCCGAGGGGGACAGCCTCACCGAGCACCTCGTCGCCTGCGCATGGCGTGCCACGTTCGTGAGGCCTTCGCGTACGACCCAGCCGAACAGCTCTTGGTTCGCGACGTCGACGACGTCGGTCGCCGTCGGGAGGTCTGCGGTCACCCCCGAGGCCCGGAGGAGCTCCCTGCCGCGGGCGAGCTCCGCGGCGAGGGTCACGTCGCGGTAGCTCGACACCGCAGCGCGCACCTCGCTGAGCGCCTGGCGGGAGAGGTCCTCGACGGCCTCGATCTCCTTCGCTGCCCGCTTCGGATCGTGCTCGCTCAGGCGGCGGGCGAGCGCGGCCTTGAGGGTGATCGTCGTGAGCGAGTGGCCGAGCAGGTCGTGCAGGTCGCGGGCGATCCTGTTGCGCTCGTTCTCCGCTGCCATGCTCGCCAGCGCCGCGCGCGCCTCGGCGAGCTCGAGGGCGCCGCGAAGCGAGCGGGCCACGGCGTAGGTGACGACCGCGACCACCGGGATGGCGATCGGGGTGAAGTTGCTGATCGCCGAGCCGAGAGAATCGTGCCAGGGCCCGACGGCGACCGGGACGGCGATCGCGGCGACGGTGAAGGCGATGACGACCGGTGCCGCCCGGGCGCCGAAGCGGCCGACGGCGATCATCGTCAGGTACAGGCACAGCACGAAGCCAGCAGCATGGGCGAAGGGCAGCTCGGCTGCGAACAACCCCGACATGAGACTGCACAGGAGCCAGAAGCTCCACGCCGTCCCCCTCCCGCTCGATTCCACGACGGCGAAGGCGATGTAGCAGCCGCAGAAGGCGGCGAGGACGGCGAAGCCGCCCACCGCCGCTGCTCCGTGGGAGAACTGCCCCACCGCGGCACCCACGTAGATCACGTAGACGAGCGGGACGAAGACCACGATCGCGCCCCGCCATCCCCTGAGCGTCAGACGCTGGCCCGCCACCCGCTCACGCTCACCCGCCACACTGGCTGCCATGGGGTCGCTACCCACGTTGTCCCAGCGTACAGCCCTACCGAGGGACTCAGACCCTGGCTTTGTCATGCTGGTAGGCGAGGGCAGCCAGAGGGACCGAGCACAGGGTCCAGATCCCAACGACGATCCATGCCTCGGCAGGCCAGCTCCCGCTACCGATGGCGGTCTTGCCCGCCTGGACAAGCCAGTAGGAGGGGAGCAGCTTCACGACCCTGAGCATGACGCCTCCTGCGAAGAGCGTCCCGAACGCGCCGCCCAACAGGGCGAGGATGACGACGAACCCCGCCTCGGCGACGGTGATGGCGTCGGGGGGGACCAGGTGGCCGAAGACGATGCCGATCGCCACGAACGGCGCCAGGCCGACGAGGAGGAGGCCGGTCATCTCGAACCACTGGGCGGCATCGAGGCGCACCCCGAGCGACACGCCGGCCAGGTACAACAACACCAAGGCCGGCAACGCGCCCAGGTAGGACGCGAGGACCTTGGCCACGGCCTCGGTGCGGGCTCGAAGGGGCGTCGTGCGCAGCTGGCGGATCCAGCCCTTGCCCCGGTCGCGGGCGATCCGGGCGCCCGGGGCGATGGTCGCCCACATGGCGCCATACGCGGCCATCGCCGTCATGAAGTAGAGCGGGAACGAGACGCAGTCGGTCATCCCGTGGCCGTTCGGCGCCGTAAGGCAGTCGGCCAGCGCATGGCGCTGCTCTGGCGCCACCGCGTAGAAGACCACGAGGGGCAACGCCCAGGAGATCCCCAGGAGCAGCGGATTGCGCGCCGACCGGAGGATCTCGTAGCGGACGTGGATGGTCCCTTTCATCCGGGCTCCTCGTTTCCGGGACGCGACGCTTCGACCTTGGCATCTTGGTCGCCGTGCTCGTCGCCGGTGAGCTCGAGGAACGCCTCCTCGAGGCTCGCCCCGCGGACCTCGACGTCGCGGACAGCGGGGAACGACCCGAACAGCGCGCCGAGCGCGGCGTCGGTGTCCGAGCACGACAGGGTGACCGCCTCCCCGTGGCGCTCCGCGCCGAGCACCCCCGGCAGTGCCCGCAGCTCGGCAAGCTCGACACCAGGCAGCGTCGCCTTGACCGTGCGCGAGCCGACCTTCGCCTTGATCTCGCTGCCGGGGCCGTCGGCGACGATCTCTCCCCGGGCGATGAGCACGATCCGGTCTGCGTTGGCGTCGGCCTCTTCGAGGTAGTGGGTGGCGAAGAGAACCGTCTTGCCTCGCTCTGCGACAGCTCGTATGGCCCGCCAGATCTCGCGCCGTCCCTCCACGTCGATGCCTGCGGTCGGCTCGTCGAGGATCAGGAGATCAGCGTTGGAGGCGAGCGCAGCTGCAAAGCGAACCCGCTGTGCTTGACCTCCCGAGAGCTTGTTCGTCCAGCGTCCTGCGATGTCTGCGGTGCCCGTCTGGTCCAGCACCTCGTCGACACGACGCGGATGGGGATAGTACGAGGCCAGGAGCGTCACCAGCTCGCGCACCCTGAGGTGATCGGGCAGCGACCCGCTCTGGAGCATGGCGCCGACCCAGCCGGACCTCACCGCTTCCGTCGGCGATGCTCCGAAGACGAAGACGGTTCCGCCGTCTGGTCGGGCGAGCCCGAGGAATATGTCGACGGTTGTCGTCTTGCCGGCGCCGTTGGGGCCGAGGAGAGCCACGGTCTCGCCCGGCGCGATCACCAGGTCGATCCCGCGGACGGCGTGGACCGAGCCGTAGGACTTGGTCAGCCCGGTTGTCCTGATCCCGGCGGTCTCGGCGCTGACAACAGCCACGCGAGGATCTTGGCTACCAGCGACGTCGAGTGGTAGTGCGATCGCTCACGTCTCACATATGAATCGCTCACGTCTTGCGTATGACATGTGTCAGAGTCCACGGATCCCCTGTCCCCAGCGTCGGGGGACTCCTCCTCGGCATGCGGTGCTCTCCAGCTCCTCGGCCGGTGGCGGCGAGCAGCTGTGCCGAGTCACCGAGGTCGACGCCGGCAAGCTGATCTCCGCCAGCTTCGCCAGCGGATCGCTCGACACCAAGGTCACTTGGCGACTCGTGCCAGAGGGCGCCGGGACGAGGGTCTTCTGGGAGCTCGCTTGCTTCGACCTCGATTCGCCCATCGGGCGCCGAGTACACGACGGCATGGGTGCGAGATGGCCAGACGGCCGCACTCGGATCGGTTGGATCGTTCGTGGGCCGAAGTCCTGCTGGCCTGCGCTCAAGGCTGGCAGACTCGACGGGCGCGTCGAGCCGTCCGCCAGCTTTCGTCGCTGACCTGGCCACCGCCGGCTACTACGAGTCGCGGGCCGCCGAGTACGACGAGTGGCACCTCGGCCACGGCCTTTTGCCGGCCGGAACGGTTCCGGCTGGGACCGAGCCCTAGTTCTGCTATGGGGCGGGAACTCTTGACATCGTGACAAGTCTCAGGCCGCTGGCTTGAGGCGCGCGCTGGCCACGTAGTCAGCGACGACGCGATCGATCGTCGTGATGGCGCGACGCAGCTCTTGAGGTGCGGGGGGTCGGTCGGGGCTGAGCAGAGGGCCGAGCACGCGGTCGTGGACCTTGGTGTAGAAGATCGCGGCACGCAGGCCGTCGGGGGTGGTGACGTAGGTGTTGGTGTGAGGGAGGCGCTCGATGAGGCCGTGGAGACGGAGACGGCGCAGGTCGTAGGTCATCTGGTTGGCGGTGTAGTCCGCGCCGAGCAGGCCGGCGACGAGGCTCCTGAGGCTCTTGTCGGTGAAGCCGGAGACGGCGTGGACGATGACGCTGAGCGCGCCGGCCAGGGCCATGACGCGTGGATCCCCGAAGCGCAGTGCTCCGGTTCGTTGGCCCTCCCTTGCGTAGGGCTGTGAGATCCGCCCGAAGAGGGCGGTCTCGATGGCACAGCTCTGGCCGGCACGCTCGATCATAAGCAGACGGTGGTTGACTTGGCGTGCCTTGGCCTGGAGCTCGGGAAGATGTTCGAGGCGGCGGGCGACGTCGAGGTCCCTCGGGTCGTTGATGACGGTTTCGACGCGAAGGGCTCTCCCTTCCTTGAGGTATTGCTTGACCCGGGAGTGCTTGTAGCTGAAGTCCATGCGGACCTCGGTCCCAGTGCCAAAGACCCGCCGGCGATAGATGTGCTTGGTCGGGCGGCGGAGAGGTCATGAGAAGACCATGGCGACCTCGCCGGGACGCCCGATGCCCACGTTGTCCTGGACGAGGGCCTCGAAGAAGGCCCGCGCGCGGCGAGGGTCGTCGAAGACGAGGGTGGTGGAGGTCTCGACCTGGCGCATGGACAGTTCCCACCAAAAGCCGGCCTTGCGGTCGGCGGTCGTGAGCGGCGTGGGGATGACCCTCATCCAGCGCTCGAAGAAGGCCTGGATGTGGTCCGGGCCGAGCCGGTCGGCGATGGCTTGCAGGCGGGAGGGCTCGTCGCAGGCGGCGAAGCCGTTCGCGAGCGCGAAGTAGCGGAGCCCGTCACGATCGGCCTGGCGCTCCAGCCATTCGTGGCCGTTCACGTAGCCCGTGGCCAAGGGCCGTTTGCCGTCGGCCATGAGCTTGCGGGTGGTGTTGTCGATGCACGAGATGTGGTCGGCGTCGAACGCGTGCCGGAAGCCCAGGAACCAGGCGGTGACGGCCACGCCGAGCCCGATGCCGAGGCCCCTGGTGCCGCCGTAGCCGCGGTAGTCGATGTGCTGGGGCAGGACCACGGCAAGGTAGATGAGCCATCCGAGTGCGTTGACGGCCAGGATGGACACGAACATGAGGGTCAGTCGGCCCCAATCCCCGCCCGACAACGTCCCACGGAGCCGGCCGAGGGGTGCATGTGGCGCCGGGCTCTGACCGGCTGCGTCCGCTCGGTGGGTCATCCCGGCGGTGTCTCGCGTGCTCCGGGAGCGACGTCGACGACTGGTCCGACCACGATGACGGCGGGAGCGCCGAGGTCGACGTCGGGGAGCCCGGCGAGCGTGGTGCGGACCATGCGCTGCGCCGGGGTGGTGCCGTCTTGGATGACGGCGACCGGGGTGTCCGCGGCACGGCCGGCGCCGACGAGGGCAGCGGCGACGGCCGCGCGCGAGGCCATCCCCATGAGGATGACGAGGGTCCCTCCGGTACGGGCCAGCGCCTCCCAGTTGGGTTCGTGCCCAGGCTTGGGGGCCCTGCCCCGATCGAGGGTGTGGCCGGTGACGATCGTGACGGACGAGGCGAGGCCCCGATGGGTCACCGGGATGCCGGCTGCGCCGACCACGCCGAGCGCCGAGGTCACTCCGGGGACGATCTGCCAGGGAATCCCGGCCTCCTCGAGGATCTCGATCTCCTCGCCGCCGCGCCCGAACACGAAGGGGTCCCCGCCCTTGAGCCGGACGACGGTGGCGGAGCTACGGCCGTGCTCGACGAGCAGGCGGCCGATCTCGTGCTGTCGGCGATCGGCGCCGGGGGTGTCGGTGCCTGGCCGCTTTCCGACGTCGATGCACAGCGCGTCAGCGCGAACGAGAGTCAGGATGTCGGGTGTGACCAGTCGGTCGTAGAGGACGACGTCGGCGCTGCGCAACAACTCTGCTCCCCTGAGGGTGAGCAGGCCGGGGTCACCGGGTCCGGCGCCGACCAGGTACACGGTCATGGCGCCGCGCCCCTCGTGTCGGCGTCGGGCGTACCTGCCCGAGGTTCGCCATGGGTCCCGCAGTGGCGCCGCAGGGCGCGTTCGAGTTGCCCGAACTGGTCAGGCCGGGGGACGGCGATGCGGACGGTGCCGCCGAGACCGAAGCTGGCACAGTCCCGCACGACGATCCCCTCGGTCAAGAGCTTCGCCCGCAGCGGTCCAGACCTGTCGACGAGGACCCATGGGCCGTGGCCGGCGCGCACGGCGAGCCCGTGGGAACGCAGAAGATCGGCCAACTGCTCTCGAAGCGCGGCGGTCTGGCTCGACCACGTGGGCAGGTCGACGGGGCGCAGCAGATCCGCAAGGGCGTCCGCCGCCGGCCCGTTGACGGACCATTCGGGCTGGCGCCGGCGGATCCGCCACATCAGGACCTCGTCTGCGCAGAGCACGTAGCCGAGGCGCAGTCCCGGGCAGGCGAGGAGCTTCGTCAGCGACCCGACCACGACGGATCCCTGCCGGTGGTCGCCGCGGGTCCACGTGCCGGTGGCGAGGGGCCAGAAGGCCTCGTCCCACACCCCGGCCACCGCACCCGCAGGGGCGAGCATCCCCAGCGGATTGTTGGGGTTGGACCTCCACAGCGGCCCACCGGAGCGGGGGTACAGGGAGAAGTCGGGCTCCTCGACCGTCCCGCCGAGCACCGCTCCGGTCAGCGCGATGGCCTCTGCCCCGCCGTTGGTGAGGAGGAGGTGCTCGGGCTGCACGGCCATGGCCTCGGCGAGGGCGGCGGTGGCCCGCTCGGGGTCGGGGTAGCGGCCGACGGCCCCGATGTGGCGCTGCACGGTTGCCGTGGGGTCGGGCGCCACGGGGCACAGGCTGGCCGACAGGTCGAGCACGGATGCCGGGTCGAGCCCAAGCGCTTCGGCGAGGCGCGCGCCGTTGCCGCCGTGAGCTCGCCGATCGGGCGATGCGCTCGTCAACGGGCACCTCGAGGGGGGCGGTTGGTCCTCGCGTCACGCCACAGCTCGCAGAAGAACGGGCACACCAGGCCGGCGGCAGCGACGGCGGTGACCCGACGGGACAGCAGCCGGGCGCGGACGATGTCTCCTGGCGCGGCGGCACGTCCCTCGCCGAGCTCCACCCGCTGTTCGACCACCTCGCCGTAACGGTTGGTGCCGCCGAGGCGGAGACCGAGCGCGGCGGCGAACGCCGCTTCGATCACCCCAGCGTTGGGCGAGGGATGACCGGGGGCCTGTCGGCGCACTGCCCTTCCGATGCCCGGGGCGTTGCCCGGCGAGCACAGCGCGACGATCACCGCCGCGACCCGTGCCGGCACGAAGTTGGCGACGTCGTCGGCGCGCGCCGACGCCCAGCCGAAGCGGCGGTAGCGGTCGTTTCGGTAGCCGACCATGGCGTCGAGCGTGTTCACGGCGCGGTAGGCCGCTGCCGCCACCGGTCCTCCCACTGCTGCCCACAAGAGCGGCGCGACGATGGCGTCCACCGTGTTCTCGGCCACCGACTCGACCACTGCCCGGGCGATCTCCGCCTCGTCGAGGCCGGCCGGGTCGCGCCCGACGAGTGCCGGGAGCAGCCGCCGTGCCTCTGCGATCCGCCCCGCGGTGAGCGCCTCGCCGACCTCGGCGGCGCGACGGTCGAGGCTGCGAGCGCCGAGCGTCGCCGCCACCACCGCGACGGACAAGGCACCGTCGGCGGCGGCCCCGCCCGTCCGTCGGGCCCCGGCCCAAAGCAGCGCGACCGGAACAGCAGCGGCGGCGACCCCCACCCCCAGGTGGCGAACCCCGCTCAGCTGGTGGTCGCTCCACCCCCGTTGCTCGCGTCGGGTCATGGCCCGGCCGAACCACGCCACTGGGTGCAGCCGGTCTGGCGGGTCTCCGACGAGGTGGTCCGCCGCCACGGCCGCAGCAGCCGACGCGGCCCGTAGCCGCCAGCCGGTCACCAGCGGACCCCAGCGACGAGCAGTGCTGCCGTCTCGGACACGACCACGGCCGCTCCGAGGACGTCACCGGTGAAACCTCCCAGACGTCGGCGGGCGACCCAGAGAATGGCTGCCACCGCCACCACCGCTGCTCCGACGCCCGCGGCTGCAGGAGCCCCCCCAGCCCAGATGGCGAGCGACGCGCCTGCCGCTGCCCCGGCCGACGCAGCCAGCGCGGAGCCGGCGACCCCTCCTCCGAGGAACGCCGTCGCCAGACCTCCCGCCGGTCTGGCGTAGGGGAGCACGACCATGGCCGCCACCATGAGTGAGCGCGACACGCACCAGACGCCGACCACCAGCGCGATGTCGGGGCGCAGGGCGCCGAAGGCCGCGAAGCGCAGGAGGAGCACGGCCACCGTCGCCGCCAACCCGAAGGCACCGACGTCGGGCTCCGACATGACTTGGAGCCTGCGTTCCCGGCTCAGGTGGGGCAGGAGGCCGTCGGCACTGTCGGCGAGCCCGTCGACGTGCAGCATCCCGGTCAGGACCAGGTCGGTGACGACGGCCAGCGCGGCGGGCACCAGCGGCCCGTGCCACCCCTTGGAGGCTGCCCACCAGACGAGCCCCACGATGGCGCCGGCTGCCGCCCCGACGAGGGGGAACCAGCGCAAGGTCGCCTGGTTGGGTGCCCGGGCGGGCCCGAAGCGGGTGAGGAACCCGAGGGCGGCGAGCACTACAGCTCCAGCGCGCGGCCGGCCACGACGAGGAGCACGCGCTCGGCCATGGCCGCCACCGTCTGGTTGAGGTGCCCGAGGGCGTCAACGAACGCTCTCCCGACGGCGGTGGCGGGGTGCACGGCCAACCCGACCTCCTCGGAGACGAGCACGGTGCTCCCCGAGCGCACCTTCAGGGCGTGGACCAGGGCCTGTGCGTCGACGTCGAGATCCGATGCCGACGCCACCCAGGTGCCGAGGCTGTCCACCAGCACGCTCCCGTCCAGGTGCGCCAGGACTGCGGGCAGCTCGGCGCTCGAGGCCAGCTCGACGGTGCGCCATGTCGTCGGCCGGCGAGCCTGGTGCGCAGCGATCCGGCGGGCCATCTCTTCGTCGGTGACCGACGCCGTCGCCACGTAGGTCACGGTCCCACCGCCCCTCGAGGCGAGGTCCGCGGCGAGCCGCTCGGCGACCGTCGACTTGCCCGAGCGGGTGCCGCCGAGCACCAGGGTGACCCTTGGGTCGGGGTGGGTGCTCATCAGGCCTCCGCTCCCGGCGCCAGCACCCGAGCCCGGATGGTGTCGGCGAGCGCCGCTCCCCCCGCCGGCCGCTCGATGTCCTCGAGCAGCACGTAGTCGGCGGACAGGGTCGCCGCCAGCGACCGGGCCAGACCGAGGCGGGTTGGTCCCGTCTCGGCGTCGACGACGAGGCATGCCACTCCGGTCGCCGCCAGCTCGGCCGCGATCGCGTCGGCCGAGGCGAGCGGGTCGGCACCACCTGCGGTGGCTCGTCCGTCGGTGACGAGCACGACCGCCGGTCGGGGCCCGCCAGGTCGCCGTGCCGCCCGCACCAGCGACGTGACCTCCTGCAGGCCGGCGGCCAGCGGCGTCCTACCGCCGGTTTGCAGCTCTGCCAGGCGAGCCCGCGCCACCTCGACCGACCCGGTCGGACGCAGGACGACCTCGGCCGACTCGCCCCTGAAGGCCACCATCGCCACCCGGTCACGGCGCCGGTAGACGTCGGCGAGGAGCGACATGACGGCGGCGCGGGCGGCTTCGAGCCGCCTGCGCCCGGCGATCGAGCCCGAGGTGTCGACGGCGACGATGACCAGCGTCGCTTGGGGCTCGGCCGTCACGGTGGCCTGAAGATCCTCTTTCGCTAGACGCTCGCCAGGTCCACGTTCCTCACCGGCGGTCCGGGTGGCGTAGGACAGCGCCGTAGCGACCGGGTCGACGCGCTGGCGGGGGTCGCTGAGCGGCACGTGGCCGATGCGGCGGCCTCGGGCACCACCGGCGACCGTCGTGCCGTTTCCGGCTGCCCCCTGGTCCCTCGTCACGGCGCGGGGAGGGCGCGGGAGCCTCAGCTGTCCTGCGTCGACCTGGACGTCGGGTGGGCCAGCCGGGCCGGGGGCCGGCGCGTGCTGGTCGCCCGGCTGGCCCTTGCCGTCCGATGCTCCTGCGCCGTCGGGTCTTGCACCATCTGCGTCCGGTGGTGCACCATCGGGCAGTCCCGGGCCCTGCTGCGGCGCGGTGTCACGCTGCGCGCCTTGCTCTGTCGGCGAAGCGTCGACTGCCTCTTCGGCACCGAGCACCTGGTCGAGCGCCGAGGCGAGCTCGTCGGATGCGATGCCGGGCGCCTCGAACGGGTCGCGTCGGCGGCGATGCCCGAGGACGAGCGGAGCCACCCGGCGCAGGTGCGCGACGCTGGCGCGGCGCTCGCCGTCGAGCCCGGCCAAGGCGCCGGCGGCGCGGCACAACGCGAGATCGGCTCGCAGGCCCTGAGCACCGACCGCCACCGCCAGCTCGGCCGCGGCCACGACGACGGCGTCGTCGCACGGCACCGGCTGGGCGGACGTCAAGGAGCGGCGGACCTGCTCGTCGGGTGACGGGTCGGGGGACCCCGCGGCGTCGAAGGCGAGCTGGCGGCGCACGATCTCGGCCCGCAGGGCGGGGTCCTGTGGTGCCCTGACCTCGACGGCCAGGCCGAAGCGGTCGAGCAGTTGGGGGCGCAGCTCCCCCTCCTCGGGGTTCATCGACCCGACCAGCACGAACCGTGCGGGGTGTGTCTCGGAGAACCCGTCGCGTTCGACGCGGTTCATGCCCGATACGGCCACGTCGAGCAGGACGTCCACCAGATGGTCCGGTAGGAGGTTCACCTCGTCCACGTAGAGGACCCCCCCGTGGGCCGCGGCGAGCAGCCCCGGACGGAAGGCGTGCGCTCGGGAGTCAACGAGCGCGGCCACGTCGAGCGCACCGATCACCCGGTCCTCGGCGGCACCGAGGGGGAGCTCGACGAACGGTGCACCGGGGGGCAGCAGGTCTGCCAACCCCCGGGCGAGGGTCGTCTTGGCCGAGCCCTTGTCCCCTCGCAGCAGCACCCCCCCGAGACGCGGCTCGACGGCCGCCAAGAGCAGCGCCAGCTTGGCGTCGTCCTGGCCGACGACGGACGAGAACGGGAGGTGCGAGGTCATCGAGACTCCTCCCACCCGTCGGCCTCGAGGAGCGCCCTCCGCAACATGTCGGCGGTCTCGTCGTCGGGCTTCCACCGGCCTCGCTCCTCGGCCTCGAGGAGCCGTTCGACGATGGACCTGAGCGCCCAGGGGTTGGACTGCTCGAAGAATGCCCGGTTCTCGGGGTCTGCGACGTAGGCCTGGGCCACGCGGTCGTACATCCATGGCTGTGCGACATGGGCCGTGACGTCGTAGCCGAACAGGTAGTCGACGGTGGCGGCCATCTCGAACGCACCCTTGTAGCCGTGCCGGCGCATGGCCTGCAGCCACTTGGGGTTGATCACCCGGGTCCGCACCACCCTGGCGGCCTCCTCAGCCAGCGAGCGGACGAGCGGCCGAGCCGGGTTGGCCGAGTCGCCGAACCACGCCTTGGGGTCGCGGCCGGTGAGGGAGCGGATGGTGGCGACCATCCCGCCGTGCTCCTGCAGGTAGTCGTCGGAGTCGAAGATGTCGTGCTCGCGGTTGTCCTGGTTCTTGACGGCGACGTCGATGGCCGCGAACCGCCGCCGCATGGCCTCGACGGCGGGCCGCCCGAACCCGCTCCTGGTGTA
>JAJZZB010000009.1 GCA_021797795.1 Actinomycetes bacterium
TCTTGAGCGTGCTCGAGCCGCGCCCGGCAATCCGGAAGCGGGGCTGGACGAGGCGGCCTTCGTGCACACCAACCGAGGCGACCAGTTCGGACAGTACCGACTTGATGGTGGCGGTCTCACCATGGGGTGAAGGCGGCGTCGAGTTGTTCTTGCAGCGCTGCGGAGTGCAGCCGGCCAGAACCGTGAGGCTGGTGCTCCCCGATGTCCGCGATCTCGTCGCGCCGGGCTAGTAGCTCGAGTGGTGGGCCCTGGTGCGCCGGTACCGGGCGACCGGTGGAACGGACGGGCACGGCCTGGTCATCAGCCCCGTTCCGGGTTCCGGTCAGGAGAGTCTGGCAGTAGTTGGAGCGTCCGCGCGTCGAGCGGCCGTCGTGGACGGCACTTCACGGACCCGAGCGACCCGTCCCGCCCGCCGGTAGCCGTGGATGTCGCACTGAGCTCTCGGGGTTCGAGGCTTCTTCTCTCCAGATCGAGTTGTCCTGTCGCCGCGCTCGAACCGCGTCAACTGTCCCTTGGCAACTGGTGCTCCGTTGCGGTGGGTCTCCGGCCGGGCCTGACGATACCTCAGTCGGTGACTCGAACGACCAGCGCCGCTCCGGTGTCGCCAGCGGCGCAGCCGGTGAACAGGCCGATTCCTCCGCCACGCAGCCGCAGCTGCTCGATCAGCTCCGCGATCGAGCGTAGGCCGGTTGGGCCTTGGGGATGGCCGAAGATGAGGCTCGAGCCGTAAGCGTTCATCCGGTCCAACGGGTAGCCGGTCTCGCTGGCGAAGTAGAGGTCGTTCACAGCGAAGGGGTTGTGGGTCGTCACCGCGTCGACGTCACCGATCGCCAACTCCGCATCGCGTAGCGCCGCGGCAGCGGCCGGCACCGGGGCCTGCGGCATATGTGACTTCGCGACGCGCGCGTAGCCAGTCGCCAGGACTGTCACGATGCCATCGCCGCCAGCCATCTCGCGTGCCAGTGCGGTCGTCGTGATCAGCGCGCCGGCGCATCCGTCGGCGGGGTGGGTCTGGGTGGCGAACGTGTGGCGACCATCGGGCATGGCCGGCTTCAACCTGCTTATCTCTTCCCGTACAACAGGCCGGATGCCTTCGTCCGCTTCGACTACGGTGCTGGTACGTCCCGGGACCTGCACCGGTATGAAGTAACGGCGCTGAAAGGCGCGGTCGTCGGCGAGCGCTTTCCCGTACTGGTCATAGCGCAGAGCCGTGACCTCGTCGAGCTGCTGCCGGCTGATCCCGGCATCGGCCGCGACCGACTCGCCCGCTTCGAGCATCCCCGATTCAGCCCAAGGGTCACGGGCAAAGCTGTCGAGAACCCAGTGTGTTGACAGCGGTGCGCCGCCTTGGGCGGACGGCCGGGGAAACAGCAATTGTGGGCCGTTGCTGGTGCGGTCGGTGGCGACCACCAACTGTGTGCCACCCCCGGCGGCCACGCGGCCAGCGGCGACGTCCAAACAGGCGACTGAGGTTGCACAGGCCTGGCTCACCATGGGCCCGCTGATGCCGGGAGCGCCGATTCGAGCGGCCAAGGTGGGCGCGCCGTAGAAGATCTCTGGTTGCGGGACCGTCCAGCCCAGCACCACGCCGTCAAGGTTGGCCGGGTCGAAGGCGCGCCGGTCGAGCGCTCGGCGCGTCACGTCCACCGCGAGGTCCAGGCTGGACAGCTCGGCCAGGGCGCCCTGCCATCTCGTGAACGGTGAGCTCCACGCGTAACCAGCCGGGATGGCGACATCGGAGAATCTCATCAGAGCCCCCTCGCTGCGCAGATGACGAACGGCGGGATCGGCTGGGTGTACAGGTGAGTGACGAGATGGGATCGGTGGCTGAGCACAGCGCGCTGGTTGACGTAACCCTTGTCGGTGATCTCACCGAGGTCCAGGTCGGGGGGATCGGCCATGACCAACAGGCGCACGATCCGCGAGGCAGACCCTGCTTCGACGTTCAGCTTCGCCAGAGCGACAGCCAGATACTCGGCGAGAGGGCTGTGGTCGACGATTTCACCGTCGGGTTCGGGCAGCTCCCCGAACCGTGCCGCACCCTCAGCAGGATTGACCCAGGCGAGAGCACAGACCTCGTCGCGGTCCTCGCCGGTGATGACCGCGTCGCCGAGCACCGGAGCGGCCGACAACAAGGCGGTGCGAAGCGCGCCGACGTGAACGAATGTCCCAGTCGACAGCTTGAAATCCTCCGCGAGCCGGCCTCGAAACAGGAGCCCCGCGTTCGGATCGTCCGGATCGGCGAAGCTGACCGCGTCGCCCGGACGGTAGAAGCCCTCATCGTCGAAGGCCGGCGCCGTCAGGTCGGGGCGGGCGTGGTAGCCGGGAGTGACAAGAACTCCGCGAACTCGAAGCTCGTAGGTATCAATGTCAGCCGGCATGAGCTTGAGCTCTACACCAGGAAGCGGTACACCGATGGTGCGGGCGTCGCCGAACCGGTAATGGGCGCTGGTCGCAGCGGGCGCCGTCTCGGTAGTTCCCCAGGAACCGGTGACCGCTACCTCATGACCGGCCACCTCCCGGGCCAACCGCTCCAGCCGCTCGCACAATGCCGGCGGCAGCGCGGCAGCTGCGTTGAACACGACGCGCAGCCGGGAGAAGAAGCGCTGTGCGAGGTCCGAGTCACGCTCCAACGCAGGAACGAGCTGGCCATAGCCCGCCGGGACGTTGAACGAGATGGTAGGCGCGACGTCGCGGTAGTTGTTCAGCGAACGATCGAACAAGCCCGGCGTCGGCCGGCCGTCGTCGATGTAGAGAGTGCCCCCATGGGCAAGCACCATGTTGACGTTGTGATTTCCCCCGAAGGTATGGCTCCACGGCAGCCAGTCGACCAATACCGGCCGCTCAGCATCGAGAAACGGCCAGACCTGTGCAATCATCTGCTGGTTGGTGGTCAGCATTCCCTGCGTGTTCACCACGCCCTTCGGCGTACCGGTCGAACCTGAGGTGAACAACACCTTGGCGACCGTGTCAGCCCGAACCGCGGCGAATGCCCGCTCAGCTTCGTCAGTCGCCGTCGTCGTGATCAGTGTGTCCAACATGTGCTCGGGCGGGCCGCCGCCGCGGCTGAGGACTGTTGCCCCGCTGCCGAGTGCCTTGAGCGCCAGGCCGAACGTGGTGGCGTCTTCGACGTACACCGCGCCGGGGTGCAGCAACTCGTCGATGATCTTGAGCCGCCGGTGATCGCTGCTCAGGAGCGAATAGGCCACGCTGACTGGTGCAACCGGAACGCCGACACACAGCGCTCCCAGCGTGACGAGCAGATGGCCGATCGAGTTGCCCGATAGCACCAGCAAGGGCCGCTGCACCGACAGCCCGCGGTCAAGCAAGGCCTGTCCGATGGCCGTCGCCTGTGCCCATGCAGCTCCGTAGCTGATCCGGCGCCATTCGCCGTCGGGCCCGCGCTCAGCGGCGAGGAGGTGCGCAGGGTCTTCCCCAGCCCACCGCCGCAGCCAGTGCCCGACTCCAGGGACCGACTCCCCGAGCGGGTCGGTCGAACGCAACAGGATCGCGCCGTCTCGGCGCCGTTCGCGCACGACAGACGGTGCCGCGAACAGCATCATGGCGCCGTGCCTCCGCGCGCCTCGGACACCCAGTCACACAACACTCGCAGGTCCGTTTCCCGCGGGAGGTGCCCTGGCGTGGCCACCACGCCCTCCTGCGCTGAGGGAGCATCGAGCGGCACTCGCCTGGTTGCCGTTATCCGGTGCGCCGGCTGCGGAGGCGACAAGAGCGAGCCCCGACCACTTCCGCGGTTCTATCCCGGCGTCGTTGACACGGTCAAGAAGCGGTTCGGGTGCCTGGGCGATACTGGCTTCGGCACGTGCTATGCACCCGTGGCCAGTCGTCGCCACCGCCCTGGCAGCGTCCATCCGAAGCTTGTCATGGAGTGCTGCGGGCGCTACGAGGAAGGAAGGCTGAGGAAGGCGTGTGTGAGCACGTCGAAGGTGAAGACAGCTCCGTCTCGCGCGGTCAGCGTGAGCGTCGGGCCGTGAGCCCTCGTGAGCGTGAGCATGCCGTCTTTGACCGGACTCGGATAGGCCTCGAGACTCGGCGATGCAGCGCGACTCCCGGACAGCACGACGACGACACCTTGGCGGAGATCGCGCCCTTCAGCCCCTGCGTAGACGTCGTAGGTCACCCCGTCGAACCTGTTCCACCATGCCGTCTTGGTGAGGTAGTCCGCACTTGAGAACGGCCCGATGAGCTCGCGGTTGATCTTTCCGGCGGGGATGTCGGCCAGGTGGTTGCTCGCCGGCGCCACCGGGATGGGCCGGAAGATCCCGGTCTTGGACGCTGGCCTGCGAAGGGTGTGGGAGGAGCCCACCGCCTGAGAAGGGGACGCGTTGCATGCAGCCAGCAGGACGACGCCAACCGTGACAGCGGCGGTCGCCACCGAGTGACCAAGGAGCCTCCGCATGATCGTCACCTCCCTCCTCTGACCCTCGGGCGACCTCATCGAGCGTGCCCTCGAGGCCTTGGTAGGCGAAGAGGGCCTGCCGACCCATGATCGGCGAGATTCCGACCGGGGGCGGTGCATCCCAGAGGGCATAGAGGCCTCCGACGGCGACCAGCATGCAGAACGACCGAGGCACTTGTGGAAGCTTCACCGAAAGCGAGCGCACCGCCTCGCGGGTGCTCGGGCTGCTCGCTGTGGGAAAGTTCGAGCTCGCGGCGACGAAACCTGCGCTGACGGGCGGATAGCGCACCAGAGCGGGCGCTACCCCTGCCTCGTGGCGAAGGAGAACGCGGGCTGCCTGCGGGAAGTAATGGTGGCAGTATCCGCACGTCGTTCGCAGGCGGGCCCCCGCGACCGAAGGACTCGACGCGCGGGACTCCCTTGAGCGAGCAGGGCACCGCGGAGACACGGGCGAGGTCGATGCCGAGGAGCGCGGTCCCGGCCGCACCGGAGGTTCCGAAGACGCTCACGCACAGCTCGCTCGCCGCGCACGAGCTGACGGCGGTCCCGCCGAGGTCGTGGATGTCGACGTCGACGTGGTGCTCGATGGGGAACCGGATCCCACGGCGGTCGAGGTCGAGCATCCGGCGAAAACGCCACCGAGAGGCACCACGGTCGCCAGCAGGCCAACTCGATCCCACACCGCACGCCCTTCCTCTTCACCGGTTCCTCAGTGTTATGACGCCCCGGTCTGGCCCGATCTTGCACGCAGCGGGATACTGAAGCGATGGACGGGAGCACCCAAGGCAACGACGATCTCGCCGAGCGGGTACGGGCCGCGCTCTGTGATCGGGACCTTCAGGCCTTCGGCGCGCTGCTCAGTGACGAGGTTCGCTGGGGTTCCGACGGCCACCCACGCGCGTGTCGGAACCGGACCGACGTGCTCGCCACGTTCAGCCGCCTCATGAACGAGGGTGCAGAGGGTGAGATCACCGAAGTCGCCACCGGAACAAATGGCATCCTCTGCCGGCTTGCTGTCACGTGGCCTACCCCGTCCGATCACCCCGAGGACCGAGACATCTTCCACGTCTACCTCGTCGCCACCGGCAAGATCGTCGAGATCCGGCGATACGACGATCGAGCATCCGCGGCCGAGGTCGCCGGGATCGGTGACTAGAGACAGGGAGCCGCCGCGAGCTCGCCAGTCGAGGCCGAGCCTTCAGCCGGTTGGGGCGATCCTTGCCGTCATCGGCCTGGAGCTTTGCAGTGAGCCCCCGACCTAGTGGGCTGACACACCGTCCCTGAGCGCCGTTTCACCCGGGGAAAGAGCGCTGATCTTCCCGGCGTCGGTGCATGTGCACGAAGCGGCGCTACGAACCGCGTCGGCACGTCGCGGCTATGGAAGGCGCCGGTACATCACATGCAGTCCGACCAAGCCGTGCTCTGCATGGTCGAACGCCTCGGGCACCGTGGCCAGCACGTCGAAACCGAGCGACTTCCACAGGTGCACTGCAGCCTGGTTTGTCTCGACGACGGCGTTGAACTGGATCGCCCGGTATCCCTCGCGGCGAGCCCAGTCCAGCACCTCGTTCGCCAAGGCCCGTCCAACCCCACGGTTGCGCTGATGGGGGTCAACCATGAAGCTGGCTGTGGCGACATGGCTGCCGCGGCCCGGCCGGTTGGGTCCCATCGTGGCCGTGCCGACGACCACCCCGTCCGCCCCGACGGCGACGATGGTCCGGCCGGGAGCCTTGGTCATCCAACACGAGCGAGCCTGGTCGCTCGAGAGATCGTCGGGGTACGCGTAGGTTCGACCGGCGGCGACGATCTCGGAGAAGAACGGGTAGATCGAGGGCCAATCCTTGTCGTCCGTCGCGTCCCTGATGAGCATGGCTGCGACCGTAACGGATGCACCTCCACACCGGTTCCCGACCGGACGCAGGGCTCAGGCGGTCATCGCCAGAGCTCCCCGCCGGGCCACCCGGGCCGACACCGCGCATCGGACTCCCACGATCCCCGCTTCGCTGCGTCGGAGAGGCCGTGCTCCTGAAGCACGACGCCGGGCTCCGCCGGCACACTCACGACATCGCGGAGGGTGGGGCCGGCGATGCGATCGCCAAGTGCAGTACGGCTCCGGTGGGCGGATTGTGAGGACGAGTGCCCTACGACGTGTGTGCCCTCAGCTCGGCCTCGCGCAGCTTCTTCACCATTGCCGCAAGCAGCTTCCAGCCGATGGCACCGTTGCTCTCGACCAGCGGGCGGAAGTCCCAGAACGTGAGCCCGTGGCAGACGAGGGTGGTTCGCGCCGAGACAGTGGCCGATCGCGGCCCCTCGTCGATCAGGGCGATCTCGCCGAAGTAGTCGCCGGGCCCGAGCGTGGCGCGCTGCTCGCCGCCGACGGTGACCGTCGCTTCGCCTGCCTCGATCAAGAAGAAGGCGGCGCCTTGCGTGCCTTCCCTGATCAGCGTCTCACCCTCGGCAAAGCGGCGCTGCTTCAGTAGCCGCGCGATCTGCTCCCTTTCGTTCTCGTCAAGGTCGGCGAAGAGGGGAACGGCCTTCAGGGCGGCGGCGCGGTCCGCGATGCCGTTCTCCGTCGGTGGGGGTGCAGGCTTCGGTCGACCCGTCGTCGTCACCGCCCGGCACTGCAGGAGGTAGAGGGTCCCATCGGCAAAGGCCCACTCGACGTCCCGGCCGGGCCCGTAGACCTCCTCGCATCGGGTGGCGAGGTGCTCGAGAGCTCCGAGCCGCTCGTCGTCAAGACACAGCCGCTTCCCGAGCTCGTCCGACAGCGCTTCCTCGACCGTCCCACCGCTCGGAAGTGGCCGGATGGCCAGCTGCTTGCGTCCCGGTTTGCGCTCGAGCACGGTCCCGGAGCGGTCGATGCGGAAGTGGTCCGGGATCACAAGGCCCGCCACGACGGCCTCGCCGAGACCCCAACTCGCCTCGACGACCCGCTCGTCGGCATGGGTGACCGGGTTTTCGGTGAACAGCACGCCGGCCACATCGGGGTCGAGGAGCGTCTGGACGACGACGCCGACACTCGGACGGGTGAAGAGTCCGACCCGCTTGCGGTAGGAGATGGCGGAGTCCGAGTTGGCCGACCACCAGATCTCCGTCAGCGCCGGGACGAGCTCATCAACAGACGGGACGTTCAACAGCGTCAGATGCTGGCCCGCGAAGCTCGCCTCGGCGCCGTCCTCGTCGGCGGCGGACGAGCGGACGGCGAGCGGCGTCGCGAGCCGCTCGACCGCCTCGGTGACGGCGTCGATGGCCTCCTGTTCTCCGGCAGCCACCCTCTCGACCACCGAGCCCGACAGGGCGACACCGGGCGGTACCGGCAGACCGGCGCCCAGCGCGGCGCCGAGACCGACGGCCTTGGACCCGAACAGCGCCGCCTCGCGCGCCCGTTCGAGGGGGACGATCTCCTTCACGAGAGCAGCGTCACCTCACCGGCCTCACCGTCGACCCTGACCCGCATGCCGTCTGCGATGCGGTCGGTCGCGTCTCTCGTTCCCACCACTCCCGGGATGCCGTACTCCCGGGCGACGATCGCCGAGTGGGAGAGGAGGCCGCCGCTGTCGGTGACGATGGCACCGAGCAAGGGGAGGAGGATGTTGAACGCCTCTGAGGTCGCCCCGGTCACGAGAACGTCGCCCTCGAGGATGCGACCGAACTCAGTCGGCCCCGACACGACCCGTGCGGGGCCTTCGTACACGCCCTGGCTGGCGCCGAGACCGTGCAGCACATTCTCCTCGTGCTCCGGCTCCGCGCTGCCGAAGATCGATCCCATGGCGA
Source organism: Actinomycetes bacterium (assembly GCA_021797795.1). GTDB lineage: Bacteria > Actinomycetota > Acidimicrobiia > Acidimicrobiales > Bog-793 > JAKACF01. The sequence continues at coordinate 8,195 of JAJZZB010000009.1, forward strand.
ACCCGATCGCGTGCATCAGCCGGGCCGCATCGGGTGGGAGCCCGGAAGTATCCGGCAGTGGCCCGGGAGGTGGGCCGAGCACGGGCGGGGCCGTCTTCGCGGTGTGCGTCGCCCGATAGCTCGCCCGGGAGGCGAGCTCGTCCGCAGATGGCCCGACGGAGGAGGAGACCAGTGAGCACATCTCTCCGATCGTTGCATCCACGACGTGCTCGACGTCGTGGATGCGCCCGTCCCCGGCCAGGCGTCGACCGGCGGCGAGAGCTGCCCGACGCATGAGGCCCGATGCCCAGATGTCGCTGTAGACGCCCCGCTCGTCGCGCAGCCGGTAGGTGAGTCGCGCCTCGCCGAGCAGGTCGTCGAACTGCGCCCGATGCTCAGCCGGCACGCTGTCCCGGGTGTCTGCGATCCGGTCCTCGAGGTCGTCCTCCGAGTCGGCCTGTCCGGCCACGGCACCGCTGATCGCCCGCAACAGCGCATCGGGCAGCTCGAGCGCCAGTGGCTCGCAGATGTCGAAGCCGTCGAGAAGCCGGAAGCCGACGAGCGCGAGGTAGCCCGACACGGCCTCCCCGACCTCGCCCGGGTACGCCCGGAGCGACGCCAGCAGCTCAGCCGGATCGCCCTGTGAATCGAGGACCGCGAGGGCGGAACGGTCATCGCGCAGAGCTCTCACGCATCGTTCGAGCTCGGCCGAGCTTCCGGCGGACACCGGCGCCGAACCGCGCAGCAACCCGAGCAGCTGTGCGGGCGGACGGCCTGTCCACTCGCTGACGTGCACGAGGAAGTCCCCGGTCGGTACCACGGCCGACCCCGTGTGCGCCATGTGCTGGCGGATCATGGCGGCGTGATGATCGCGACAGCGGATGAGATAGGACGCGAGCTGCTCGTCCGACAATCCGTCCGGTTCGACTGCCTGGATCTCCCGGTGCGCCGCGATCGAGGCGGGCTTGCGCTGCTCCTCCCAGTCGCGCAGCTGCTGGCGCCACAACTTGTTCCGCACGACCTCCTCGGCACGAGCGAGGCGCCGAGGCACCTCGGCATCCTCGACGAGCTGGGTCTGGTTATAGGCGAAGCCGTTCAGGTACCTCGTCCAGATGCCGTCGATCAGCATCCCGAAGAAGCTCGCCATGTCGTGGGTTCCGGCCGCGAAGGGCTCGGGATGGGTCTCCGCCCAGTACCGGGTGACCGGGCGAGGGAAGTGAACCGGATCGAGGGTCCAGGTCCCTGGTCCGGGTGGGTCGAAGGAGAGTTCGGTCGCGACGTCCGAGCCAGCCATAGCGACCCTTTCGATCGGGAGAGGTTGCGGACAGTTGCTTGCGGAATTATCGACGCCGCCGGCCCGGGCCGCAAGGGGGAAGAGCCCGCCCTTTCCGAGGCGACGAGATCGTGGATCTCGCTGTCGGCGTCACGGGCGATGTCGGGCTTTTTCACAGCCGGTGACAGCGTCGCAACCGACGGCGGGGACCGGGGGCCTGTGGTCGCCAACGTGGCTGTCGTCCTCTCCGCACGGAGGGTCGAGAGAGTCGCGCTGCAGCAGGGAAGTGTCCGATCCGCGCCGAGGAGGCCGACCGGGGTATGGCCTCGAGAGCCGGTCACCACCGGGGAGTGCAGCCGGGCCTTCGGCGATCCTCAGGACCCGACCCGGCACCGCCGGAGGGGACGGGTTGTCCGGGGTCGCCGTGCCGGTGTCGAGACGGGCTCACATGAAGGGAACGATTCCCGGGGAGCGCCGATCCCGGCTGACCGTGTGACGCCGATGGGCTGATCCGTAACATGGCAGCGATGGAGATGGGATGCGCCGGCTGCGAGTGCGTGATCGACCGTGGAGTGAGGGTCGTGGTGTGCGCCGACGACCACTGTTGTTGCTCCTCTCTCCCGATCGCTGAGACTGCACGACCCGCCGAGCAGCCGACGAGCGAGTAGAGGCGTCCTCGCTGCCGTTCGCGCGCGGGCGGGTCTGCTCGCATCGCCGATGCGCAGCGCACAGCGCCGCACGGCCGGCGCTCGAAGGACCGGTCACGACGGCGCGCCCGCCGAGCGGCCTCGGTGCGCCGGGATCGAGCTCACGCGTCGTCTCACCGGGGCATGCACGGCCGCGGTCGAAGGGAGGCGTCAGCTGGTCTCGATGTCGCCCCGTGCGCCCTCAGCCGGCGGCCTGGGCAAGGGTGAGCCGGAAGTCGCCCTGCTCGTCGACCCAGGCGTGTCGCGGGCAGAGGCCGGCGCCGGCCAGCTCACCGGCGAGCTGGCCGGCGGTGAACTTGGCCGAGATCTCGGTCAGGATCTCCTCGGCCGGCTCGAACCTGACGGCGACGCCGAGGTCGCCGACGGTGACCGTGTGGGCCCGGCGCGCCCGGAGCCGCATCTCGATCCAGCCTTCGGCGTCGTCCCAGACGACGCAGTGCTCGAAGGCGCCCGGGTCGAAGTCGGCGTTCAGCTCGTGGTTGATGACCGACAGAACGTTGCGGTTGAAGGCGGCCGTCACTCCGGCGGCATCGTCGTAGGCGGCGAGCAGCCTGGCGGGATCCTTCCTCAGGTCGGTGCCGACGAGCACGTGACCCTCCCGACCGATGCCGCTCTCGAACTCGCACAGCAAGTCGTGTCGCTCGGGTGGCGTCAGGTTGCCGATCGTCCCGCCGAGGAAGACCCACAGCTGTCGGCCACCGCGTGGAATTCTGTTGACGTGCCGGCGGAAGTCGCCGACCAGCGCATGGACATCGACCTCGTAGCGCCGCCCGAGCTCCGCTGCGGCCTCGGTGAGGACGTCGGCGCTGATGTCGAACAGGACGACGCGCTCGAGGCTCCCAACCTCCGCCAGGGCGTCGAGCAGGAGACGGGTCTTCTCCGAGGTGCCCGACCCGATCTCGACGAGCGTGTCGGCTCGGGTCTCGAGGGCGATCTCCCGGGCAGCCTCGGCGAGAATGGAGCGCTCGGCTCGCGTGGGGTAGTACTCCGGTAGGCGGGTGATCTCGTCGAAGAGCCTGCTCCCGGCCTCGTCGTAGAACCACGTCGGCGGGATGTGCTTGTCGGGGCCGCCGAGACCGGACTCGACGTCGACGCAGAGCGCCCGCCGGCGGTCGGTCGAGTCGACGAGCACGTCGAGGGTCGGTCGGCGTCGCATCATGGCGTGCTCTCCGCGTCGCGGGCCAGGCGGACGCCGGTGAACGGCCAGCGCGCCTTGGGCGGGAAGAAGTTGCGGTAGGTGGGTCGGACGTGCCCGACCGGAGTCACGCACGAGCCGCCGCGCAGCACGTGCTGGTTGACCATGAACTTGCCGTTGTACTCACCCACCCCCCCGGGCCATGGCCGGAAGCCGGGATAGGGAAGGTAGGCCGAGGCGGTCCACGTCCAGACGTCGCCATAGAAGGACTCTGCTGGCTGTGGCGCCGGGTGGGGTGAGGCCGGATCGAGGAGGTGGCCGGTCACCGGTCGCTCCCCGGCGACCGCCTCCCACTCCGCCTCGGTTGGCAGCCTCGCCCCGGCCCAGCGGGCGAAGGCGTCCGCCTCGTAGTAGCTCACGTGGCAGACCGGCTCGTCCGGGTCGACGCAGCGGCGGCCGAGCAGGGTGAAGACGGTCCAGTCCGAACCGCCCTCGTGCCGCCAGTAGAGGGGAGCGGCCCAGCGTTGCTCGCTCACCATCGCCCACCCATCGGAGAGCCACAGCTCCGGCCGCCGGTAGCCGCCGTCGTCCACGAAGGCCAGCCACTCGCCGCAGGTGACCACGCGGTCGGCCAGCTCGTAGGGGGCGACGTGGACGGTGTGGCGGGGACCCTCGTTGTCGAAGGCGAAGCTGCCTCCGGCATGCCCGAGGGCCGCCTCTCCGCCTGGATGGCCCACCCAGCCGGTACGGGCCCTCGAGGGTCCATTGACAACGGCTGAGCCGTCGCGGTACGCGGGATCGAGCGGGCTCATCGACAACACGTGTTTGATGTCCATGAGCAGCAGCTCCTGGTGCTGTTGCTCATGCTGCAGGCCGAGCTCGACGAGGAAGGTCGATCGTTCGTCAAGACCTCCGGCGAGCAGCCTCGTCATGTGCTCGTCGACATGGGCCCGGTACTCGGTGACGTCCGCGACTCCTGGGCGGGAGACGAGGCCACGACCGGGCCGGGGATAGCGCTCGCCGACCGCCTCGTAGTAGGAGTTGAAGAGGTAGGAGAAGCTCGGGTGGTACTCCAGGTAGCCGCTCAGAGCGGTCTTCAGCAGGAACGTCTCGAAGAACCAGGTGACATGTGCTCTGTGCCACTTGGTGGGGCTGACATCAGGCATCGACTGGACTGTCTGGTCCTCCGCCGAGAGCGGTGCCGACAGTTCCTCGGTGAGGCCGCGGACCTCGACGTAGCGTTGCGCGGCGCCGGCCGCCCCTGGCGCGGGGTCCGTGCCGGGGGGACATCGTTCCGATCTCGTCATCGCCATGGCGCGCCCTCCGAAAGTGCTCAACGGCCCTCGTGTGGCGTACCCGGTCCGGCTCCCCCTTGTAACCGGCAGCACCGGCGATCTACCGGGAGCTCCCCGTCCGGCGACCCCGACGCTCACCGCGCGCAAGTTTCACTCCCCGTCCACGTTTCTCGGACGTAGTGGTGCCAAAGCCAAAGGAGAAGCGCCTATGCGACGTCCCATATCTCTGCTCGCCGCCGGAGGGCTGGCGGCACTATGCCTGGCAGTGACCTCGCAGGCACCCTCCGCGGCCGGTGCGCACAAGGTCGGTGCGAGCATCACCCTGAGCTCGAGCTCGACCTCCGTCCCGTTCCACGCGCGCATCGGGCGGATCCTCGGCATGGTGCCGCCGCTCAACCTCGGCTCGAAGACGAGCAGCGGAGGGATCACCAACAACGCGCCGGCCAGCGGATCGCTCCACTACAACGGCGGCCCGGTCATGACCACGAACAAGGTCTATGCCATCTACTGGCAGCCGCCGGGCTACCGGTTCCCGAGCGGGTACCAGGCAGGCATCAACGGCTACTTCCAGAACCTGCAGGCGGCAAATGGAAAGAACACCAACGTCTACGACGTGGCGACCCAGTACTACCAGGGCAGCGGGTCCAACCGGCAGTACGTCCAGTACCACACGACCTTCGGCGGAGCGACCCTCGACACCAACCCGCTGCCGCCCCTCGACCCGGTCAACTGCCCGGACACACCCGTGGCGGCGACCAACGGGGGGACGAGCGCGCCATCGACGACGGCGGGCTGCGTGACAGATCAGCAGGTTCAGCAGGAGATCTCGACCGTCGTGAAGCGGGAGGGATGGTCGGTGAGCAACCACACGGAGTTCTTCATGTTCACGGCGCCCAACATCGGCACCTGCTTCCCGGCGACCGTCACCGGGGGCACCGGCGGGCTGCAGACCACCTCCACCGTGCCGCTGTGCTCGTTCTCCTACTTCTGCGCCTACCACAGCTCGTACTTCGACTCGACGATCAACTCGAGCTCGCAGGTGATCTACGCCAACATGCCGTACGCGGCGCAGACAGCCGGGAACCCCCTCACCTGCGACGAGGGCTCCTACCCGAACGGGAACCCGTCAGACCCCGAGATCAACGTGACGAGCCACGAGCACAACGAGAGCATCACCGACCCGTTCGGTACGTCGTGGTGGGACAGCAACCCGAACGACAGCGCATACGGTGACGAGATAGGCGACATGTGCGCCTGGGACTTCGGCAACCTCTACGGACCGGCAGGCGCGCAGTACAGCCAGACGATCAACGGGCACCACTACCTGATGCAGTCCGAATGGGACAACTCGACCGGTGGCTGCCCAGGGTCGACCTCCACCGGCTCGGCGGTCCCGAGCCATCCGAACTACGCGACGCCGCAGATCTCGTTCACACCGGCCGTCGGCTACCCGACCGCCCCGTTCAAGATCGTCGGCCAGTTCTTCGCTGCCGGTGACCGGGTGAAGAGCACCTTCACGAGCGCGGGCTCGACGTTGGCGGAGTCGCTCGGCTGGGCGACCACGAACCCGAGCGGCCGGATGTCGCTCATGACGCGGGTGCCGTCAAATGCCAAGCCCGGCCAAGCCACCGTCCGGAGCATCGGCAAGTCCGGCACCGCGACCGGGCGCTTCACCGTCCCTTCGCCCTAGGCGGCGGGACCTCACCTCGGCCGGTCGCCCGCTTCGGGCGACCGGCCCCGGGGTGAACCGGCGAGTCCGGAGCGGCGAGCGGCCCGCCGGTCGGGAGCGAGCCTGCCGCAGGCGGGGCGCCGGCCTGCCGACCCTCGGAGTCGGGAAGGGCTCTCGAGCACGGTGTCGAGTGCGGTGGATCAGCTCCCCGTGCTGCTCTCCGGCGCCACCTGGGCCGGATGGTGCGCCCAGATGTCGTTGCACGACTCGCAGACGTCCTGCGGCACGAGCCCGAGTCGCATCAGGACTCCGAAGGCTTTGCACCCCAGGCAGTAGGCGAAGGCCGACTCGAGGAACGCGGCGGCGGCGAGCAGGCCGAGGAGGACGTAGGCGGGCCCGCGGAGACCGAAGCCGAGCGCCAGGACGGCGGAGGCGGTCGAGAGGACCGTCCCTATGGCTTGGGCGAAGCGCTTGGGCGGGCCGGGGACGAATTTGGCCGACGCCGGCAGCCGTGGCGTGAGCACCCGCGTAGCGAGTTGCCCGAGTGGGCTGAGCGTGGGACCGGTCAGCACGCGCGCCCAGAATCCGTATGCGATGACGACCGCCAGCCAGGGCACGTCGGCGACGATGGTCACGAGCGCCATGACCACGACCCCAGCTGCCACGAGACGGGCGGAGACCTCGTTCACCGGATCCGGAAACGACAAGAGCCGACCGAGCACGCGAGGCCGTCCGTCGTCCAGCACATGGCTCCTCCGGCTCATCGACGTTCCTTTCTCTCGTCCTCGCTACCCGCCAGGGTAAAACCCGACCGACTTGGTCAACTTTAGCTCACGGCGAGGAGGTGCTGCCCGAGAGGACGCTCGGCCTGCGTGGGCGGGCGACGGCGCCAGCTGCGGGGTGCTCTGCAGGGCTCTGCGCCGGCGGCGAGGCGGCGGGGTCGCCGGGTGGTCCGGCGCGGTCGTGAGGTCGCCTCGAGCGGGCTGTCGTGCCTGCAGGGCGGGGACGCGGGAACAATCCGGGAGCGGCTGCGGTTGGACCCGATATACCCCCTAAGGGTATATGGAAGGTAGGTCGCCATGACGTTCGTCCGGTTCATGGAGGGCATCGGCGGGCGCAGCTTGCGCATCGCCGCCGGCCTCGTCCTCGTCGTCGTCGGTGCTGTGCTCGGCGGGCCTTGGTGGGTGCTCGCCGCTGTCGGGCTCGTGCCCATCGCAGCCGGCGTGTTCAACTTCTGCCTCGTGGCTCCCTTTGTCGGGGCACCGCTCCGCCCCCACTCGAGCGGGGCATAGGGAGCGTCCCGTCCGGCCGCACCTCCGACTGCTCCGCTGAACGGGCCCGCGGGCACCTGATGGCAGTGGGGGAGCCCGAGCCGTCCGGCAGCGGGATGGGTCCCCACCGACCGGGTGGCCGCGCCACAGGTGTGCCGTCACCGGCGACCGACGACAGCGCAGGCCCTCGGTCTCCTCAGGGAGGGCTCTCCCCCCGAGGTTGGCTCATCTGTGCCGGCTCGGCGTCGGGATCAGCCAACCGGGGTCTCCCGCGCTGGTCAGGCCGGCCCCGGGAGTGCGACCCAGGTCCCGGGAGCCGACCAGGAAAGCGCCGGACCATCGAGGCGAGCGAGCGACGAGGCGACCCGTCCGGACCGCCCGGAACCGGTCGACCAGTCACGATGAGCCTCACCCATCTCATCCCGGGTCCTCGCTACGTCGTTCCACCGGATGAGCGCTGACTCGGACAGCGGGACGCCTCCGAGAACCAGCAGCCGGGACCGCGAGCCGCACTCGAGCACCAGCTGCTCGCGTCCGATGCCGAGATAGCCGAGCCGCCGGGGCTCGACGGGCGACGAGTCGCAGTCACCCCGCCCTCGGGGACCACGATCGCGTACTCGAGCTCCGGACGGGTTGGCACGGCGACAGCCGGTCCCGAGGTCGAGCTCGACGCCCCCGTGCTCGGTGTCGCGGCGTGCCGGCGAGCGTTCTCCCGTGAAGTCGCCGACGAGCACCGTCGCGTGCCGGCGCCGATCTCCAGCTCGGGCAGCGTCACATGGTGCTCGAAAGGGGGCGCCGTCTCGCGTCGACGATGGCTGAGCGACCCAGAGCGGGACGCCCTGAAGGGTCGCGCGGAAGCGATCGGTCGCATCCGAGCGCGCCACTGCGTGACCCGCGGTCCCGACGTTGAGCTCGCCCGGGCGGATCAGCTGCTCGGAGCCGAGGCTGTCACGGTGGACGAGTGCACCCCGCCAGCAGCCCGGTCACCGTCTGCAGGCCGATGTGGGGATGGGGCGCCACGCCCAGCCGGCGCAGATCGGAGACCTCACCGGGCCCGATGTGGTCGACACAGCACCAGGCGCCGACGGTTCGGCGCGTCCGGCGGGGCAGCACCCGCCGGACACCGAACCCTCCGACCTTCGTGGATCGACCCTCCATCACCTCGATGTCGCTCCTGGTCGGTGAGTCGCGTGCCGCCGTGGGGGCGGCGACCTGTCGTGACGGAGCCGCTCACGGCCACGTTCCACCGCCGGCCCAGTGGGCTCGGTGCCGTTCCGCACGCCGGTCTGGACGCTGGCCGTCGCGTGCCGTTCGGGTGCACTCCGACAGCGTGAGCGACCCGGCTCGACCCGGTGTCCCGACGGGAGTTGTGCCCCTCGGTCTCACAGCCGGGAGAGGAACCAGTCGACGAGCGCCCGGGCCTGCTCGCCGGACGACCTGGCGAAGCGAGCGAGGCCGCTCACGAGCAGCTCGGCATCGTCGGGCTTGAGCACGCCCCGCGACCGGGCGTCGTCGAGCCACAGGCCGAGAAGCGCATCGTCGATCTCGGGATGGAACTGGACGGCGAGATGCGGGCCGGCGACGAATGCCTGGGCGCAGACGTCGGTCCGGGCGAGCAGCGCCGCACCCGGCGGAAGGAGGAATTCGTCCTCGTGCCAGAGCAGCCACGGTCCGGGGGTCATTCCCACGTCGCCGACGAGCTCGACCTCCCGCCAGCCCACCTCCTTCTCGGGCGCCCGGCGGACCGTGCCCCCGAGCACGTCGGCGATCAGTTGGCCGCCGAAGCAGATCCCGAACACGGGCGTCTGCTCGGACACACACTCCGAGACGAACTGGCGCTCCCGGGCCAGCCAGGAGGGCCCGCCGCCCGTGACGGACTCGATCGATCCCGTCACCACCACCGCCGACAGCTCCGCCCTGCGCGGCAGCGACTCCGGCGCGAGATCGACCCGAACGTGCTGGAGCTCGAAACCGAGCGACTCGAGGTGCTGGCCGACGACGCCGGGGAGGTCAGAGGCGCTGTGCTCGAGAACGGCGACCCGCCCGCTCACAGGCGGGTCGTCTCGAGGGGTGGGTGGATCACCGTCGAGGCGTCGAGGTGGTAGTCGAAGGCGAGGGCCGCCCCGCCCTTGTCGACGACCCAGCTCCCGAAGTCCCGATGGACAGGGTGTCGCTGGTAGTCGCCCAGAGCAGCCTCGTCCGCCAGCTCCATGTAGAGCAGGTACTGATAGCCCCGCGTCCGGTCGAGGCTGATCGAGCGCCCGAGGCGGATCGCGTCGATGCCGCCGATCCGCCCGGGCCACTCCCGCACCCGGGTGAAGAGCTCGTGCTCGTCCGACGCGTCGAGCTCGTCGGTGAAGCTGAAGAGCACGATGTGTTGAAGACTCATGAGGTCGCCTTTCTTCTGGAGCTCGCCACTGTGGTGCCGGACCGGGCGATCGACCGAGCGGTCGCCCGTTCGATGATCGACGTCGCCGGGAGCACGGGCAAGTATCCCTGAGCACGGGGAGAGCCGTACCAACCATGCCGCCGGGTCATCGGCTCGGGCGCGTGATGCCCGAGCTCGCCGGGCGGACGCCCAGGCGGCTCAGGGCTGGGGAACAGCCTCCCTCGCATCGAACCAGGCGGTGCCCACGTTCGCCGCCACGACGAGCAGGAGGGCGACGATCTCGGTGGCGCCCAGCTGCTGGCCGAGAGCGACGAAACCGGCGAGAGCCGCCACGCCCGGTTCCATGCTGAGCAGGATGCCGAAGGCCCGCGCGGTGACGCGGCGGAGCGCGACGAGCTCGAAGGAGTAAGGGATGACCGACGAGAGGACGGCGACGGCCAGCCCGATCGCGAGGGCGGAGGGCTGGAGGAGGTTCCCGCCGGCCTGCAGGACCCCGAAGGGGAGTACTGCGACGGCGCCGACCACCATGGCGATGGCGAGACCCGAGGTCCCGGCGAACCGCCGTCCGGTCTGGGCGTTGAGCACGATGTAGGCCGCCCAGCAGGTTCCGGCGACGAGCGCGAGCCCGATGCCGACGAGGTTCAGGTGATGGCCTGCGCCGAGCAAGCTCTCTCCCGCCAGCAGGAAGACGCCGGTGCCGGCCAACACCGCCCAGACGACGTCGGTCCAGCGGCGGGAGCCGGCGATGGTCACAGCCAGAGGGCCCACGAACTCGACGGTCACCGCGACGCCGAGCGGGATGCGAGCGAGCGCCTCGTAGAACGACAGGTTCATCCCGCCGAGCACGAGGCCGAAGGCCACGGCGACGACGAGGTCCTGGCGCCGGCCGGCGACTCGCCGGGCATGGCGCAGGCGTGAGTGGTTGAGCACGACCAGCGCCAGCGCGGCGAAGACGAGACGGAGGGTGACGGCTCCGGCCGGGCCGAGCCGGGCGAACAGTCGCGTGGCGAGGGCGGCTCCGAACTGGACCGACACGGCGCCCGCCGCCACGAGCAGCGCGGCAGGGGGAGAGCGCCGTGCGACGTCCCCGGTCTTCGTCGCTGCGGCCATGCCGGCAACGCTACGAGGCCGAGACGAGCCCTCTTGACGCGCTCGCAGTGGCGCCGCCGCGTCAGCTGTCGAGGCGCGTCTGCCCGGCGTCGTAGACGAGGCGCCGGTCATCTCTGCGCACACCGTCTGTGAGCCGGTGGGCAACGAGGCGCCCGTCGTGACCGAGGTGGAGGACCTCGAAGCCCTCGAGCAGGACCGCGGCGTCCGCCACGAGGCGCCGGTGGCAGCGCCACCAGAGCGACTCCGAGCACATCACAGCGACGAGGGTCTGGCTCGCGTCTGCGACGAGGCCGGCCATCCCGCCCGCGAAGTCGTCGGTCTCCATGTGGTCGGCGTAGCCCCGGAACGACGGATGGCGGAGGGCGATGTTCGGCGAGTCGCCGTCCGGTCGCCGGAAGCCGCCGAGCCTCGGCTCCCAGCGGTAGCCGATCCCGCACGGCGGCAGCCATCGTCCGAGCTCGGCTCGGGAGAACTGGGGCTGACGGCGGCTTCCCGGCGCCGTCCGCACGTCGACGACGCGCTCGACGCCGCCGTCGGCGAGCAGGCGGGCGAACCGGTCCGCCGGCAGGGTTCCGTGGCCGACGGTGAGGAGCATGCAGTGCTCCGGACCCTGGCCGGCGTTCGTCGCGCTCTCCTCGAAGCTCACGCGATCTGCCTCCACGGTCCGGATCCTGAGCTCCCAGCTTGCCTCATCCGACCGGCGGTTCCTGCAGCTCGGCGAGCAGGGGAGCCCGGCCGATCCGGTCGTGGCCCAGTTCTCGGCCGGCGGAGGAACCCAGTCGGGCACGCCCCTCTCGGGGGCGAGCCGAGGGGCGCCTCGGCGCCGGCGGAACGGCGGCTCCCGCCGGGTGAGTCGCCACGCCCCGGTGTCTCAGGACCTGGACCTTGCCGGCGGAGCCGGCGCGGCGGCCAGGGGTGGCGGCACCTGGTGTCCTTCGTCCACAGCGGCTCCTGGCGGGCGATCGGCGCCTGCCCTTTCACTGACCCAACGAGCGGGGTGCCTGCAGGTCCGGGGCGGAGTTGGCTACGGTGCCCCCGGGACCTCCTTTCGTCACGAGCAACACCTGGAGGGACAAGAGCAGATGGCCCCATCGTCCGGCGCTGGTTCGAGGTGGAGGGGAACGTTCGCCTCGGCCGCCGACCTCGTGGCAGAGAGCGCGCTGGCATGCGTGCTGCTCGAGCTGCCCTCTGAGACGGTGCTTGCCGCGAGCGCGACGATGACCGAGCTTCTTGGCGCTGGTCCCGACGTCGCCGGCCGGAGTTTCGAGGAGTTCCTGGCCGACGAGCCGGCGGGCGCCCACCTCGTCCTCGAGGCAGGCCACGCGAGGGGCTACGAGGGTGTCCGGCGGCTTGCCGGGGATCGGGGCGAGCTGAGGCTCTGGGTCCAACCGCTGCCTGACTCCGGTCCCGGCAGCCTCGCCATCGCCGCCGCCCTCGAGGCGGGGCAGGTGTCCGGAGCGCGCGCCACCCCCGCCGTGGGCGGCACCCCTCCGGTGCTCGGGACCTTCGACGCCGCCCTTGTCGTGGACTGGGTGGGCGGCGAGGTCGAGGGCCTGCTCGGACGCTCTGTCGACGAGGTGATCGGCCGCTCGTTCCTCGAGCTCGTGGGGCAGCGGGCGGTCCCCGCCGCGCTGTTGTCGCTGGCGGAGGCGTCGGCGACCGGCGAGGGCGTGTGCGAGCGGCTGCGCGCCGAGCAGCCCCCCGGATGCCTCGTCGACTTCGAATTGATGCTCTTCCCGCTCGAGCCGAGGCCGAGCGCCGCCTTCGCGATCGTGCCAGGGCCGCCGGTCGCCCCAGACGAGGCCGGCGGCGACCCGCTCGAGCGTGTGCTGGCACGGCTCGGGAGGCCCGGCGGCGGAGGGGAGGTCCACGACGAGCCGGCGGCGGAGCTTCTCGCCGGGCTCTCGTCTCGGGAACGGGAGATCGTCGGGCACCTCGCCGCCGGCGACCGGGTGCCGAGGATCGCGGCGTTGATGTACCTCAGCCAGAGCACCATCCGCAACCACCTCTCGTCGGTCTTCCGCAAGCTCGGCGTCCATTCCCAGCAGGAGCTCGTCCACCTCTTGCGGAGTGCGAACATACGTTCGTAGTCTGTCCGTCGTGAGCAGCAGAGCCCGGTCGGTCCCACTCAGGTGGCGGATCGCCGAGGAGGAGGACGAGGGTCGGCTCTTCGCCGACGACGAGGTCGTCGACCGCCACGTCGGCAGCGGCGAGTTCCGGCGGATGGAGTTCCTCCACGTCAACGCCCGCACGATCCTCAACCGGGTGCCGGAGGCGAGCCGGGTGCCGTTCAGGTGGACGATCAACGCCTACCGCGGCTGCAGCCACGCCTGCACCTACTGCTTCGCCCGACCGACCCACGAGTACCTCGGCCTCGGGATCGGCGAGGACTTCGAGCGGCGGATCGTCGTGAAGGTGAACGCCGTCGAGCGGCTGCGCCACGAGCTCGCCTCGAGCAGCTGGCTCGGCGAGCCCGTGGCGATGGGGACGAACACGGACCCCTACCAGCCGGCCGAGGGCAAGTACCACCTCACGAGAGAGATCATCGGGGTCCTCGCAGAGCACGAGAACCCGTTCAGCATCCTCACGAAGTCCACCCTCGTGCTGCGCGACCTCTCCCTTCTCGAGAAGGCCGCCCGCCGCACCGAGGTCAGGGTCAACCTTTCGGTCGGGACGCTCGACCGGCAGGTATGGAAGATGAGCGAGCCCGGCACCCCGCCGCCCGAGCGCCGACTCGAGGCGGTGAGGCGACTCAACGAGGCCGGCATTGCCTGCGGCGTCCTCGTCGCGCCGGTCCTGCCCGGCCTCTCCGACGCCCCCGGGCAACTCGAGCAGATCGGTGCCGCCGCGGCCGAGGCGGGCGCCGTCTCGGTCACCCCGGTGGCGCTCCATCTGAGGCGTGGCGTGCGTGACCACTACCTGGCTTGGCTCGACTCAGTCCGGCCGGACCTCGCTCTGCTCTACGAGGGCCGCTTCCGGCGGGCATACCAGCCCGAGAGCGAGCAGCGACGGATCGCCGAGACCGTCCACCGGGCCTTTCGGCGGGCCGGCGGCGGCGTGACTGCGGGCGGCACGTCCTGGCGGCAGCTTGCCGCCCGGCGCGCCGACGTGTCTCCGACCCGACGCGACCCTGTCGGCGCCGAGCAGCTCCGCTTCACCTGCTGAGCCGGCCCGGCCCAGACTGCGGACGGCGGGACTGCCGGAGCTCGCCTGCGGGTGCTCCTTGCCCCCCGGCACCGGCCCGGGTGACCGGCCCCGAGGGGTCCGCCCACCAGCTCTGCTGGAGAACATTTGGGGCCTCTTTGGTGCTTTCCTTCACCAGGCCTTCCGGAGGCCCCGTTTTTCCGGCTACGCTCACTTGCACGCTCCGAGGTGGAGCGTTGCAAGAACGAGAGAAGTGAGCGAGCAAGTGGCAATAGGTACCGTCAAGTTCTTCAATGCAGAGAAGGGCTACGGATTCATCTCCCGTGAGGATGGGGACGACGTGTTCGTTCACTACTCCAACATCCAGGCGACCGGCTACCGATCCCTCAGCGAGGGTCAGAAGGTGGAGTTCGACGTCGCCCCGGGCCGCAAGGGCGAAGAAGCCCAGAACGTCCGGCCTCTCTAGTCCAGGCCTGACTGAAGAGGGCCGCCGGCATGCCGGCGGCCTTTTTCGCGCCCGGCCGACCGCTCAGGGCACCCCGGGAGGGCTGCTGGAGCCGCTGTCGATCGTGGCCGCCTGCGCGAGCGGGAGTGCCACGACCATCCGCGTCCCGCCGCTGGAGCCGATCGGCGACTCCACGCGGATCGTGCCACCCATCGCCTTTATGAGCTCCGCCACGATCGACAGGCCGAGGCCGGAGCCGCCGCTTCGTCGAGCGGCCGCTCCGCGGTCCACCTGGTAGAAGCGGTCGAACACCTTCTCCTGTTCCTCGGTGGGGATGCCCGGACCGTCGTCCCCGACAAAGAGGAGGCCGCGTCGGCCGTCGGTCCCCACTCCGGCACCGACCTCGTGCCTCGCGTGCTCGAGCGCGTTCTGGAGCAGGTTGCCGACGACCTGGGCGAGACGGTCCTCGTCGGCGACGACCACGACCGGGCCGGACGCTCCGGCAGCGGCCAGGCGGAGCCCCCTTTGAGCGGCGGCCGGCGCCGCCCCGGCCAGCGACGCCTCCAGCAGGCGGTTCGCCTCGACGGGGCCGAGACGGAGCGAGAGGTGGTGGTTCTCCAGCTTGGCCAGGTCCAAGAGATCGGCGACGAGCCGCTCGAGGCGGCGTGACTCCGCCACGATCACGGCTGCCGCCTGAGCGGGGTCCTCGACGGCACCCTCCTCGATCGCCTCGGCGTAGCCCCGGATGGACGTGAGCGGCGTCCTCAGGTCGTGCGAGACCGAGAGCAGCAGCTGGCTCTCGCGCTGCCTGGCGAGCTGCAACCTGGCCGCCATGGCGTTGACCGAGCCGGCGAGCGAGTCGATCTCGCCGATGCCGGTGTCGCGCACCTCGACCCGGGCCGAGAACTCTCCTCCGGCGATCCGGCCGGTTGCCTCGCTCGCGTCGACGATCGGCCGTGTGATCCGCCGGCTGAGCAGCTCGGCCACGAGCGCCGCCACGAGCAGCGTCAGACCCCCTACGAGGACGAGGTAGGCCCAGCCGGGAAGGAGGTTCCCGATCGGGCGGGTCATCACGAGCACCGGCCTGTCGCCGAGTGGCACCGCGATGGCCCGGCTGAGACGGATGGGGACGGCGGCGAAGACGAGGTTGCCGCGCGAGCCGGAGACGGCCTTTCCTGCGAGGAGCGCCCCGGTAGGCAGGTCGAGTGCCGCCAGCCTCGGCCCGACCGATCCGACGAGACGGCCGGAGGGGCCGACGAGGAGGACGGTCGAGTCCTCGAGATGGAGCACCCGGCCGAGGGCGCGCGCGACGAGCGGCGTGCGGATCTGCCCGGCCGCCGAGGCGAAGGCGCGTCCCTGACGGAGAAGCTGGCGGGTCGCTTCGGCCCGGGCGGCGCGATGCGTGACGACGAGGGAGCCCGCACCCGCCACGAGCAGGGCACCGGCGACGAGCGCGACCAGGGTGACCGTGAGCCGCCGTCTCATGCCATGCGGTACCCGACCCCGCGGACTGTCGAGAGGGGGAGCGCCTGGCCGAGCTTCCTCCGCAGCTGGGCGACGTGGACGTCGACGGTGCGGGGATCGCCGTACCAGGCGCGCCCCCACGCTCCATCGAGCAACTGCTGACGGGTGAGAACGAGGCCCGCGTTGCGGGCGAGGTACTCGAGCAGGTCGTACTCCCTCGCCGTCAGCTCGACGGGCTCCCCTGCCCGCCGCACCTCGTGGCGGCCCGGGTCGATCTCGATCTCTCCGACGACGAGGCGCGCCGGCGCCCGGGGTGCGTCCGTGCGCCGGAGCACCGCCCGGATCCGGGCCACGAGCTCGCGGGGCGAGAACGGCTTGGTGAGGTAGTCGTCCGCCCCGAGCTCGAGCCCGAGCACCCGGTCGACCTCGTCGTCCCGGGCGGTGAGGAAGAGCACCGGGACGTCGCTCGCCGTGCGGATCTCACGACAGAGCTCGAAGCCGTCGCGTCTGCCGGGGAGGCCGACGTCGACGACGACCACGCGGGGACCCTCGCTGCGGACGAGCTCCAGCCCGCGCTCGCCGTCGGCCGCCCGCAGCACCCTGAAGCCCTCGCGTCGCAGGTAGAGGTCGACCAGCTCGGCGATGTGCTCGTCGTCCTCCACCACGACGGCCGTCCCGGCGGCTCCCGGTGTGCTGCCCACGCGCTCAAGCCTTCCAGAGCCCGGAGCCCGCCGAGCGGCGCCTCAGCTGCCGTTGGCGGCGGTGTGTGGTGCGTGAGGCCGGGAGACGACGACGAGGGCGTCGCCGCCCGTCTGAACGAGGATGGCCCGGTCGCCGCCGACCAGCTGGGAGCGGCTGAGGCCGACGAATCGCGTCGAGCCGGTCACGGTCGCCGACACGCTCGGGCCGTCCGGTCGCTTGATCGTGATGGTCGTCCCGCTGTCGGAGGTCACCACGCCCCGGTCGACGTAGATGGTCTTGTAGCCCGTCTTGGTGCGCACGATGAGCTGGGCGTGGACCGTGTGGCGGAGCACCACCCGCAGCTCGTGGCGGAGGAACGGCCGACGGACGCCCGGCATGTGGCCGGCGGCCTTCCCGGCCGAGCCGAGGAGCTGGGCGGACGCCACCGGCGCGACCGACGAGCCGGCGGTGGCGGCGTAGGCGATGCCTCCGGCAGCGCCGGCGAGGACGACGGCCCCGCCGGCTGCGGCAGCCACCTTTGCCTTCAATCCCGTGAACACTTCACGCTCCTTTCGATCGGCGGGGAGTGCGCCCGCCCGCCAGTACATTCCACCTCGACTGTCTGAAGGATTCGCGAGCCCCGTGTGAGGGCTGTGTTAGGGCTGCCAAGATCCCTCGACACGAGGACGCTCTCACCGAGGCCGCTACCGTCCGCTCCTCACCATGCCGCCGGCGCCGCTCAGGGCGGAGGTGACCGCCGTGCGGTAGATGACGCCGAGGATGCGCCCGGAGGCCACCACTGCGAGCTGCTGACGGCCGGACAGCTGGAAGGCCTCGAGCGCGCTCGGGTAGAGGTCCGCCTCGGGCGCGAGCACCGGCGCCTCGCGATCGGCGGCCGACGCCACGGGCGTGCCGGGCGGGACCGCGGCGACGTCGTGGTGGTCGACGATGCCTAGATAGCGACCGTCCTCGTCCACGACCGGGATCGCCCGTCCCGGGTAGTACGCCAGCCACCAGGCGACCTGCTCTGCCGGCACATCGGCGGGCACCGTGGTCGTCTCGGGGTGCATGACCGTGCCGACCCGCACCCCGCTGACCGCCTCGCGCAGCTTGGCGCCCTGCCACTCCGAGCGGGCCCCGAGCATGACGAAGGCGCCGATCAGGATGAGGAAGAAGTCGTTCGTGACGAGCGCGATCCCGATCATGGCGGCGGCCAGCACGCCCGCCAGCACCGCCGCCACGCGGGTCGCACGCAGGTTGTTCCCGCCGCGGGCGAGCAGCGAGCGGAACACCCGCCCGCCGTCCATCGGCAGGGCCGGAAGGAGGTTGAAGGCCGCCAGGGCCAGGTTGAGCCAGCCGATGCGAACCAGCCAGGACCCGCCGAGGACCGAGAGCGTCGGCGGCCACAGCGAAGCGTGGGTGAGACTGGCCAGACCGATGAACAGGCCACCGAGCAGGATGCTCATGAGCGGGCCGGCAATGGCCACGCGTCCCTCGACTGAAGCTGAGGCGCCCATGCCCTCGATCTCGGAGACGCCTCCGATCGGAAGCAGCACGATGTCTCGCACCTTGAGCCCGAGCCGCATCGCGACGACTGAGTGCGACAGCTCGTGCAGGGTCACCGACCCGAAGAGGACGACGAGCCAGAGGGCGTAGCTGGCCACCTGCGCACCCGACATCCCCGGTGACGAGAGCGCGACGAACACGACGAGGAGTGAGAAGCTCCAGTGGAGCCGGATCGGGACGCCGGCGACCTTGGCTATGGTGAGCGAACGCTTCATGGCGTGGTCCTTTTGCTACCGGTCACCTTCTCACATCCGCCAGGGAATCCGCTGTGCCCGGCGATCACATGACCCCGGGTCGTCTGGGACGGCACGGGGGTCGGGCGAGGCCTCGGGGCGGCTCCCCGACGACGTCCTGACAGAGACCGGCCCATGGCGGCCGGGCCGTCCGGCCTCGTTGCTCGCGGGCGGACGAGAGAATGGACCGAGCCCTCTAGGCTACCGGCGCGAGCACCCGATCCCGGCCAGATGGGCTCGGGCGGGGCTGGCTGCCCGCCGCCGTGCTCATCCCGCCGCTCGTCCTCCTCGTCCGCGGACGCCCGCCTGTGCGACCGTTCTCTCCTCTGTCGGGCGGAGGGCCGAGGGGGTCGCCGTTTTGATGACCCGGGCGGGGGCGCCGACGGCAGTCGCGCCGGCCGGGACGTCGCAGAGCACGACCGCGTTGGCACCGATCCTCGCCCCGTCCCCGATGGTCACCTCGCCGAGGATGGCCGCCCCCGTTCCGACGAACACGCCGTCGCCGAGGATCGGAGCCCGGTCGCCCCGGTAGTCCCAACCGATCGTCACGCCATGGTGGACATAGCAGTTCCGCCCGATGCGCTCGGCGGCGATGCACGTGGCCTGCCCGTGGGCGACGAACAGTCCCGGCCCGATCTCGGTGGTGGTGATGGTGAGGCTCTCGGTCGGCTTCCAGATGCGGGCGAGCACCTTGGCGGCAAGGGCGCCGGTGGCGTTGCCCCCGGCGAGGCGGTGGTAGTAGAGCGCCCGGAACTCGCCGAAGGCGTACAGCAGGCGGTGCAGCCCCCGGGCGCCGTCGCCGGCGCCGAGCACCTCGAGCCACTGCTCGACGTCGGCGTCGATGACCTCCCGGCGGTCCGACAGGTCGCGCGCCCAGGCCGCGGGGAGGGTGAACAGGGCGCGGAGGTGCTCGACGGCCGTGAGAAGCCGCGAGCTCAGCGGGTCCAGGCGGCGGAAGGGCGGCGGCACCGTGCCACCTTAGAACCGCACCGGTTGCTCGGCTCCAGATTCGGTGGGCGGTCGCTCAGGCGACGTGGGTCGGGTACCAGCCCTCGAGGCATGCCGCCACCGTCGCGTCGAGCTCGGCGCGGGCGGTAGCGGCGTCGCTCATCGACACCGGCACGAGCTCGACGGAGTCCCCGGCCGCGAGCGTCCCCACCTTCCACAGATCGGCGGTGATCACCGTGGCGCCGACGGGGTACCCGCCGACCGGGCCGCAGTCCGGGCCGAGGATCACCGGGTCGCCCGAGGGCGGCAGTTGGACGGCACCCGGCAGGACAGCATGGGAGGGGATCGCCTCGGGAGTGTCGAGGCGGCCCTGGCTCCCGGTCGAAAGGAGCCGGACCCCCGTGCGGTCGGAGCGGGCATCGACGGCGAAGCGGCCCTCCAGAGCGCCACGCGCGAGGACGTCCGGGCCGGGGATCGCCCTCAGCACCACCGGCTCCCCCGGGGCCCGGCGGGCGGAAGGGAGACGGAAGCGCCGTCGGGGGCGGCCCGATTGAGGCCCGACGTCGAGGGCGTCGCCGGCGCGCAGCGGGCCGGGCGGCAGGCCCGAGACGGCGTCGCACGAGCGGCTCTCGAACAGCGAGGGGGTCTCGATGCCCCCGCCGACGGCGAGGACGGCGCGGGCGGCGGACCGGACCGGTCCCACCGCCACCTCCTGGCCGGCACCGACGACGGTCACCACTCCCGGCGGCCGCCCGCTCCCGTCGACGACGAGCACCGCCTCGCCGGCGAGGGCGAGGGCGAGGTCGCGGCGGGCGCGCAGGCGCATCGGGCCGGAGGTCTCGAGGGTCGCCGCCCCCGGGTCGTTGCCGACGGCGAGGTTGGCCACCTGGAGCCAGCAGCGGTTGGCCGCCCCCGACCTCGGGATGCCGAGAGCGCCGGCACCTCGCCGCCCGAGATCCTCGACGAGCAGCAGGGGACCGGGGTCGAGCACCTCGAGGGCTGTCCCTTCGAGCGGGACCCGCACCGGCTCGGGCGGGTGGGGCAGCGAGGCCTCGGGTACGAGCAGGACGCGGTCTCCCGGCCGGAGACGGGCATAGGGCGGGGTCGTCCAGTCGAAGGGTCGAAAGGACGTCCGCCCGAGCAGGTTCCAGCCGCCCGGGGAGGAGACCGGGTAGATGCCGGCGTACCCACCACCGACGGCGAGAGAGCCGGCCGGCACCCTCGTGCGGGGCGAGGCGCGCCGCGCCAGGCGGGCGAGCGGCCCGGGGAGGCCGACGAGGTAGGCGAAGCCCGGCATGAAGCCGAGGAAGGCGACCTCGAGCGGTCTTCCGGCAAGCATGGCGGCGACCTCGGCGGCCTCGAGGCCGAGCTCGCCGAGGTCCTCCCCGTCGAAGACGACGGGGATCTCGTGCAGGCTCGCCGGCGTCTCGTCGCCGCGTGCCTCGACGAGCTCGAAGGGACCGACGACCCCGACTGTCGTCTCGCCCGGCACGACGTCGCTCGCCCGGATTCGGCGTGCGAGGGCCTGAGCCTCGCGGTGGCCTCCGTCCACGTCGAGCAGGACGGCTTCGTCGCCGAGTTGACGCATAACTAGACTCCCCTGACCAGCAACGAGCAGAGGAGCAACTGGTGCCCCAGCTACGTTCCCGTGTGACCACCGAAGGACGTCAGGCCGCCGGGGCCCGAGCCCTGTGGCGGGCGACCGGCATGTCCGAGTCGGACTTCGGCAAGCCGATCGTCGCCATCGCCAATAGTTTCACGCAGTTCGTCCCCGGGCACGTCCACCTGCGCGACCTCGGCGCTCTCGTCGCCGAGGCGGTGGCGGCCTCGGGCGGGGTCGGCCGCGAGTTCAACACCATCGCAGTCGACGACGGGATCGCCATGGGTCACGGCGGCATGCTCTACTCGCTCCCGAGCCGGGAGCTCATCGCCGACTCGGTCGAGTTCATGGTGCAGGCGCACCGCGCCGACGCCCTCGTCTGCATCAGCAACTGCGACAAGATCACCCCGGGCATGCTGCTCGCCGCAATGCGGCTCGACATCCCGACGGTCTTCGTGAGCGGCGGCGGCATGGAGGCCGGCAGGGCGGTCGTCCGCGACGGGACGGCTCGCCCCGCCCTCGACCTCATCACCGCCATCACCGCCTCGGCCGACGAGTCGGTCTCCGACGCCGAGCTCACCTCGATCGAGGAGTCGGCCTGCCCCACCTGTGGCTCGTGTTCTGGCATGTTCACGGCGAATTCGATGAACTGCCTCACAGAGGCGCTCGGGCTGGCGCTGCCGGGCAACGGGACGACCCTCGCCACGAGCGATGTCCGCCGCCAGCTCTTCCTCGCCGCCGGCCGCACCGCCGTCGAGCTGGCCACCCGCTACTACCGGGACGACGACGAGAGCGTGCTCCCCCGCGCCATCGCCACGCGAGCCGCCTTCGCCAACGCCATGACGGTCGACATCGCCATGGGTGGCTCGACCAACACCGTGCTGCACCTGCTGGCGGCCGCCCTGGAGGGGGGCGTCGACTTCGACCTCGACGACATCGACGCGTTGAGCAGGACGGTGCCCTGTCTGTGCAAGGTGGCGCCGAGCTCCTCGTACCACCTGGAGGACGTCCACCGGGCGGGTGGTATCCCGGCCATCATGGGCGAGCTCGACCGTGGCGGACTGCTCGACCGGTCGGTGCGCGCCGTCCACGCCGACTCGCTAGAAAGCTGGCTCGACGAGTGGGACATCCGCAGGCCGTCGGCCTCGCCGGCGGCCGTCGAGCTCTTCCATGCCGCCCCGGGGGGCGTCCGCACGACGGCGGCCTTCAGCTCCTCGGCCCGCTGGGACACCCTCGACCGGGACACCGCCTCCGGGTGCGTCCGCGACGTCGTCCACGCCTACTCCGCCGACGGGGGCCTCGCGGTCCTGAAGGGGAACCTGGCGCCCGACGGTTGCGTGGTGAAGACCGCCGGGGTCCCCGAGGACCAGCTCTCCTTCCGCGGCCCGGCACGCGTGGCCGAGAGCCAGGAGGCCGCGGTCGAGCTGATCCTCGGCGGCGCGATCCAGCCGGGTGACGCGGTCGTCATCCGCTACGAGGGACCCCGTGGCGGCCCGGGTATGCAGGAGATGCTGCACCCGACGAGCTACCTGAAGGGGCGGGGACTCGGCCCGGTGTGCGCCCTCGTCACCGACGGGCGCTTCTCGGGTGGCACGAGCGGCCTGTCGATCGGCCACGTCTCGCCGGAGGCGGCGGCCGGCGGCACCATCGGGCTCGTCGAGGAGGGCGATCTGATCTCGATCGACATCGCCTCCCGGTCCATCACCCTCGAGGTGCCCGACGAGGAGCTCGAGCGCCGACGGGCCGCCCTGGACGAGGACGGCTGGTCCCCGGCCCAGCGGGACCGCCAGGTGTCGGCCGCCCTTCGGGCGTACGCCTCGATGGCGCTGTCGGCCGATCGGGGCGCCGCCCGGCAGGTCGACTGAGCGGCGCCGACGAGCCTTCGGGTCGTCGGCCCCAATAGCCTTTGGCGATGCGTACGGCCGCCCGGCTCTCGTCTGCTCCCCGATGGGGCGCGGTCCTCGCCGCCCTGCTCGCCCTCGGGCTGGCGGCCTGCGGGACGACGACCGTGGCATCGAGCCCCGCCTCGCATCGCACGACGCCGCCGGCCTCGAGCCCGCCGACCTCCGCCTCCACCTCCACCTCCCCCGGCACCTCCACGTCGGCGGCTCCGCCCTCCAGCTCGTCCCTGCCGCCTGTGACGGCCGTGACGCCGACGACGGCGCGACCGGTGGTGGACCTGCGGCCGCTCGCCGCCCCCCATGCGCTCGCACCCTTCGGAGGCCCGCTCGTCGCCGGAGAAGGCGCTTGGAAGCCGGCCGGCCGTCTCGTGCAGGGGATGAGCGCCGTCTACGAGACGAGCCTCGTCCCGCCGGGCGGCTCCGCACCTTCCGGTATCGCCTGGATGGACACCCGGCTGCTGTCGGCCCGCCTCTATTCCGGCTCGCTCAGCCCGGGGGGCGGTCCGTACCGCTTCACCGCCCCGGTCGAGCCGGCACAGGCCGCCTCGCTCGTGGCCGCCTTCAACGGTGGGTTCATGATGCCGGCGGCAGAGGGGGGCTACTTCACCGAGGGCCGTGTCGTGGTGCCGCTCGTGAACGGGGCGGCCTCGCTCGTGATCTACGCCGACGGAAGCACCGACATAGGTGCCTTCGGCAGCGACGTGAGGATGAGCCCGGCCGTCGTCGCCGTGCGCCAGAACCTGGTCCTGCTCGTCGCCAACGGCCGGCCGACGGCGGCAGCGGTGAGCCCGAACTGGGAGGCGTGGGGCGCGACGTGCGGCGCCACGTCCTGTGCCGCCTCGGTCCCCGGCATCGAGTACCAGTGGCGGTCAGGCCTCGGGGTCACCGCGGACGGTGCGCTCGTCTACGTGTCCGGCCCGTCGCTCGCGCCGTTGCAGCTCGCCGAGCTCCTCGCCCGCGCCGGCGCCGTTCGGGCGATGGAGCTCGACATCAACCCCGACTGGCCGGTCTTCGCGTCCTACGACCCGCCGAGCCCGAACGGCCTCGCCTCTCCGGCGAACGGCTCGAAGCTGGTCGCCTCGAGCGTCCAGGGGCCCTGGACCTTCTTCGAGCCCTCCTGGGCTCGGGACTTCGTCACCATGTCGGCTCGCTGACCGCACCCGCCGCCGTGCGCCTCTCGGCGGGGCCGCCCGAGGCGGGCACCGGTGGGGACGGCGCGTCGTCCCCGGGCGGCGGCGGGTCGCCCGACACATCGCAACGGTTCCTCGCTCGGTCCGGTGTGCCCGGCCGCTCCCCGTCCCGGCTCCCACTCCTCGGCCGAACCGGTCAGTTGATGGCCGGTAGCGGCTCGCCCGTCTCGAGGAGGCTCTTCAGGCTGGAGAGGATGTAGGACCAGCCACGGACGCTGGCGGCCGTCTTCGGCGAGTCCTCCAGGCGGTCGTGTGTCACCGTCAGCCTGGTCACCCCGCTGGGCTGTGCCTCGAGCTCCCAGGTGACCCGGCTCTCTGGCTCGGCGGCTATCTCGGGGTCGTACAAGCTGCGCCAGGTGTGGACGAGCTTGCGCGGGGGGTCCGCCTCGACGACCAGGTTGTCGCCCCAGAGAGCCGAGTGGTCGGGGGACCAGCTGCGAAGGCGGGCACCGGGGGAGAAGGTCGACTCGAAGTGGGCCCCGTAGAAGAAGCGCACGAGCATGGCGGGGTCCGTCACGGCCTCCCACACCCGCTCCGCGCTCGAGTTGATGTAGAGCTGGTACACCTGGGTCGTCGCCACGGTCTCGGTTCTGTCGGTCATAGTCCTGCCTCCAGTTCTTCTCTCAGGTCGAGCAGTGCAGCCGCCTGCCGATCGCGGTACTTGTCGAGCCAGCGCTCGTAGATCTCCCGGATCGGCACCGGGTTCAGGTAGTGGTGCTTGAAGCGTCCCTGCTTGCGGGTGACGACGAGACCTGCCTGCTCGAGCACGCCGAGATGGCGCATCACCCCGAAACGCGTGAGCCCTGGCGCGGCCGCCTCGAGCTCCCCGAGGGTCAGCCCGTCGCGCTCGTAGAGGCGGTCGAGCAGGAGCCGGCGGGTCGGGTCGGCCAGTGCCTTGAAGACGCCGTCGTCGTCCATGGGTGCATAATAGGTGACTCTTCAATCACGTGTCAAGATGGTCACCTGACGTACCCTTGGACCGGCCGGGCCGGGGACGTAGGCTCGGGCGTGCACCGCGGCCGGGAGCGTCGTGATGCCGGGGCGGACGTGCTCGAGGGTCTTGCCCGGCGGGCAGCCGAAGGGGACCGGTCCGCGCTCGAGCACCTGCTCGAAGGGGACTACGACCGGCTGCTTGCCGTGTGCAGACGGGTGCTCCGCCACGAGGACGACGCCTTGGACGCCGCCCAGAACGCCCTCGTCTCCATCGCCACGTGCATCACCGGCTTCGACCGGCGCAGCCGATATCTCACCTGGTCCTACCGCATCGCCGTCAACGCCTCGATCGACGAGCTCCGCCGCCGCTCCCGCCGGCCGGTGCTCCTCGGGGTGTCGCCACCGCCAGAGGAAGGGTCGCTCGAGACCGGAGCCGACGGGGCGGCGGTCGTCACGGACCGGCTGGCCGTCGAGTGGGCGCTGTCCGAGCTGCCCGAGGAGCAACGGGTAGCGCTCGTGCTCCGCCATGTCTTCGACCTCACCTACGACGGCATCGCTGTCGTCACCGGTGTTCCCGTCGGCACGGTGCGATCGAGGATCGCCCGAGGTCGCCTCGGAATTGCCACCCTGTTGCGGCCGGAGGGCGCACAGAGCGACGGCGCCCCCCGGCGCCGGCGCCCCTTCCGAGAGCAGGTGAGGCGATGACCCCGCCCGGCGACAGGCCTCGGATGACGACGGCGGCGGCCTTCCACCCCTCGCCGGAGACGCTCTCGGCCGTCCTGGACGACGAGGTTGGCCCTCGAGTCGCCGAGCAGGTCGCCGAGCACCTCGGGCGATGCGACTCGTGTGCCGGGACGACGGCCGAGCTCCGCACGGTCTCCTCGGTGCTGGGGCTGATCGGCGGCGATCGGAACGAAGCCGCCGCTCGCCCCTCGGCGACCGACGACCGGCGCTCGGTGGCGGTGGCAGCTGCGCTGGGCGCCGGTGCGGCCTCGCCGGTGCCGGCGCGCTCGCCCGCTCTCCGACGGATCGCCGTCCGCCTCGGGAGCCTGGCGGCGGTCGTCGCCGTCCTCACAGCACTCGCACTCGGTCTCGGCCACCTCACGGGCTCCGGGTCGTCGTCGGCGAACGGTGGTGTCGCAGAGCTCCTCGTGCCGCCCGCCGTCGAGCTGCGGGCCGTGGGTGGCGGAGCGGCATGCGGACCGCCGACCGGCATGAGGAAAGTCGTCCGCGTGGCCTGGAGGGGAGGCCGCTCCGGCTGCCTTCGGGTGGTGCCGGGTGGCACGCTGCTCACGAGGCGCTCGGTCGGTCGATTGTCGGTCGACCGAGGGTCGCACGGGCCCGTGCTCGAGCTCCGGCTGACCGCGGCCCTTCCGGTCGGCCGACGCCCTGTCGTGCTCGTGCTCGGCTCGTCCGCCGTCGGGCGAGCCGCCGTCCGTGACGGCGGCCGGATCGTCGTGGTGACCGGGATCGAGCGGTCGGTCCTCGCCCGGGTCCGGGCGGCCCTCGGGCGCTGAGGTCGAAGGGCCCGGTCAGCTGGTCTCGAGATGTCGCCCGTGACCGCCGACGACCCGACCTGGCGCCCTCCGGATCAGGTGAAGGGACGCACCTCCACCCCGGCCTCCTCGAGGGCGGCCCGCACCCTGCGGGCGAAGGCGAGCGCCCCGGGGGTGTCGCCGTGCAGGCAGAGCGAGCCGACGCAGGGAGCGAGGTGGATGGCCTGGCGGACGACCTCGGCCTCGTCCTCGAGGACCGCTCCCGGTTGGCCACGGGGGACGAGCGTCCCGTCGTCCCGATAGGCGCGGTCGCAGAAGCCCTCCTCGGTCGTCCCCCAGCCCCGCTCCCGGGCGCCGGAGAGCAGCGCTCCGCGCTGGGCGAGTACGTGGCGGACCGCCAGCGCCTCCAAGATGGCCTCGGCGAGGGCGGGGTCGCTGTTGGCCCGGTGGTACAAGGCGCCGTGCAGCTTCAGGTAGTGCACCGCGCCGAAGCTCGCCAGGGCCTCCACCTGCTCGGCGACCTGGCGGGCGACCACCTCCGGCGCCTCGTGGCGCTCGACGCGTCCGAAGCCCTCCCGGTCGAGATACGAGGGGTGGGCGCCGACGCGCACGCCGTGGTCGGCGGCTGCCTTCATCGCCTCCGACATCGAGCGGGCGTCGCCGGCATGCCCGCCGCAGGCGACGTTGGCGCTCGTCACGACCTCCAAGAGGACGAGGTCGCCCGGGATCTCCCCGAGATCGGCGTTGAGGTCGACAGCCGTCACGCGCACATCGTCTCGCGCCCGCGGGGCCCCTGCCAGCGCCCTAGCGTGGGGAGATGGCTGCTACTGCCGACACCGTCCACTGGAGGGGCGTGCACCACCTGGCGCTCGTGACCGCAGACATGGACGCCACGGTCCGCTTCTGGCACGGGGTGCTCGACGCCCGGCTCGTGACGACACTCGCCACGCCGGCCTTCCGCCACTACTTCTTCGAGGTCGCCCCTGGCAACACCGTCGCCTTCTTCGAGTACGCCGGCCAGCCGCTCGAGTCGTTCTCGAAGCCGGCGGGAGTGCCCTACGAGAAGGCCTCGCAGTTCGACCACCTCTCCTTGCACCTTCCCGACGAGGAGGCGCTGCTGCGCCTGCGGGACCGGCTGAAGTCGCACGACTGCGAGGTGACCGACGTCGTCGACCACGGCTTCCTCCGCTCGGTCTACTTCAACGACAACAACGGCATCGCGCTCGAGGCCTCCTGGTGGAGGACCGACCCGACGGGCCGGCCGGCCGACTACGCCGACGAGGCGATGTTCTCGGACCCCGACCCGGTGCCGGCGGTGCTCGAGCTGAGACGGACCGGCACCCTCGCCCACACCGTCGGTTCCCGCCTCGTCGACGAGGTGACGAAGGACCTCTACCGCGCTGGTGCCTGAGCTCGGCGAGTGCTCCCCGGACCGGCTGAGGGCCCGGACGAGCGAGAAGTGGTCGGCCTACGAGCCCGGCGTCCTGCCCGCCTTCATCGCCGAGATGGACTTCGACGTGGCGGTGCCGATCCGCCGGGCCGTGTCGAGGGCGGTCGAGATGAGCGACTTCGGCTACCCGCATCCGACAGGTCTCGGCGATGCCTTCGCCCGCTTCGCCGGCTCCCGCTGGGGATGGCCGGTGGAGCCGACCCGCGTGCACGCCTCGGCCGACGTCATGACCGGCGTGGCGACCATGATGGCGGCCCTCACGCCCCACGGCTCCGGGGTCGTCGTCAACCCGCCGGTGTACCCGCCGTTCTTCTTCCGCACCGAGCAGACCGACCGGCGTGTCGCGACCGTCCCCCTCGCCGGGCGTGACCTCGACCTGGAGGGCCTCGACCGGGCCCTCGGCGACCCGGGGGTGAGCGCCTACCTGCTCTGCAGCCCGCACAACCCCCTCGGGCGCGTCTGGAGCCGCGAGGAGCTGCTCGCCGTCGCCCAGCTCTGCTGGCGACATGAGGTGCTGCTCCTCGTCGACGAGATCCACGCGCCCCTCGTGCTCGAGGGGGCGACCTTCGTCCCCTTCGCCAGCCTCGACCACCCGATGGTCGAGCGCAGCGTCGTCTTCCACTCGGCCTCCAAGGGCTGGAACATACCCGGGGTGAAGTGCGGCCTCATCGTTGCCGGCTCGGAGAAGATGTCCGGCGTGGTGAACGAGCGCTGGGAGGCGCTGTTCCCGAGCCACCTCGGTGTCGTGGCGACCGAGGCGGCCTTCGCCGAGGAGTCCGAGCCGTGGCTGGACGAGGTGCTCGGCCAGCTCGACTCGAACCGCCAGGCGCTCCGCCGGCTGCTCCCGGCGGCGCTCCCGGGGGTCTCCTACTGCGAGCCGGAGGCGTCCTTCCTCGTCTGGCTCGACTGCAGCCGGCTCGGCCTCGGCGACGATCCGGCTGCCGCCTTCCTGGAGCAGGGACGGGTGGCCCTCAGCTCGGGGCTCGGCTTCGGCGATCAGGGCGTCGGCCATGCCAGGCTGAACATGGGGACCTCGCCTCAGCTGCTCGAGGAGATCGTCCGGAGGCTCGCTCTCGCCCTCCCGGCGGGGGAGACGGAGGTCAGGTGACCGGCAGGTCCCAGCCCATGTTCTGCGCGATCTCCTTGCACGTCGGACAGAGCGGGTAACGCTTCGGGTCCCGATTGGGCACCCAGGTCTTCCCGCACAGCGCCCTCACGGGGGTGCCGTTGATGATCCCCTCGGCGACGCTTGGGCCCGCCGAGACGAACTCGTCCTCGTTCGGGCGGAAGCCCTCGAGGACGATGTGGCTCATCCGCTCGTGGTCGCCCTCCTCCTCCTCGATCGAGGTGGTGTCCTGCCGCTCGAGGATCTCGGTGTTCGGGTTCGTCGTGGACATCTCTGGCCGTCCTCCTCCCCCTCGACGCTACCGGTCCCCGAGCCCGCCCTCGTGCCGCCCGGGCGCCGCCAGGACCCGGTCGCCGACCCGGAGCCCGCCGAGGAGCTCGTCGGCCCGTCCCCGGTTGACCGAGAGGGCGAGGGCGAGATCGGAGTCGAGGAGGAGCAGCGGGCAGTCCTCTGCCACGTCGCCAAAGGTCTCGGCAACCTGGACGGCGAGCGGCTCCCCAGCCGCCGCCCCTGCCCGCCGGAGGACGGCGGCCGGTCCGAGGTCTTCGAGCTCGGTGGCTCCGGCAGCGAGCTGGACGTTGCCGAACCCGTCCACCTGGACGACGAGGAGCTCGAGGGTGCCGTCCGGGCGCCGGCGGGCACGGGGGCGCTCGAGGCGGACGAGCTCGGCCGGGTCGAGCCGCGGGCCGAGGTCCGAGAGCGCCCTGCCGAGGGCGAGCTCGGCGGCGGCCGGGGCGAACAGGTCCCGCCCGTCGAAGGTCTTCGTTCTGCCCCGCAGACCGACCGACTCGAGGGCGACCGCCTCGCCGAGCTCCCCGGCCGCCTCGGCGGCGAGCAGGAGGAGGCCGTTGTCCGGTCCGACGAAGACCCTCCCGCCCGAGGCGAGGGCGATGCCCCGCCGGCTCCCGCCGACTCCCGGGTCGACGACGCCGACGTGGACGCCGGGCCGCGTGTAGGCGAGGCTGCGCTCCATCCTGAGGGCGCCGAGCAGCACGTCGTGGCGGGGGATCTCGTGGTCCAGGTCGAGGATCCGCACCGCCCGGCGCCCGGCGACGACGGCGTCGACCACGGCGTGCAGTGCTCCCACGAAGCCCCCGGACGGCCCGTAGTCGGTGACGAGGGTGACGAGGTCGAAGCCGCCTGCGGGCGAGGCATCGGGGCCCTCGGCGCCGTGTCTCACCTCCGCCGCCCGTCACGGGAGATCGGGGTTGCGCTGGAGGCGGTGCTCAAAAGACGTGCAGGTCAGGGTGGCCCTGCCGCCACACGAGCAGCACCACCTCGCCGATGACGTCGGAGCGCGGGACGAAGTGGGGGTGCCAGTATCGGCTGTCATAGGAGACGGACCGGTTGTCGCCCATGACGAAGTAGTCGTTCTTCGGGATGGTGAGGCGTGGGATGGGCGGGCCCGGCGCCTGGCCCTTCGGCAGCCAGGGCTGGGCGATCGGCTGGCCGTCGATGTAG
The DNA here is from genome assembly GCA_021797795.1 of Actinomycetes bacterium. Lineage (GTDB taxonomy): Bacteria > Actinomycetota > Acidimicrobiia > Acidimicrobiales > Bog-793 > JAKACF01. Next base: position 38,661 of record JAJZZB010000009.1, read on the forward strand.
ATCGTCGAGCCCTTCGAGTAGATCGTCTGCCCCGGGAGCCCGATGACCCGCTTCACGAGGTCCTCGTTGCTCGGGTCCTGGTGGTCGCCGGGGGGCCGGCGAAAGACGATGATCTCCCCGCGGCGGATGGCCCCGATGCCGACCTTCAGCACGAGCATGCGGTCGCCCGGCATGAGGGTCGGTTCCATCGAGCTACTCGGCACATAGAAGGTCTGGAAGACGAGGAACCGGAGCACGAGGGCGACGGTGGCCGCGACGGCGAGGACGATGATCCAGGGCAACAGCCGGTGGAACAGCGATGTCGCCAGCCCGGGGCGCCTGCTGCGCCGCCCGGCGCGGTGACGGGCGGCCACCCCGGCGACGCCTGCGGTCCCCGCTCCCTCCCCGAGGGGCTCGATCGGCTCCGCCGACCCGGGTTCGACGTCACCCGAGGGATGCACGAGGCCGAAGGATAGCCCTCGGCGAGCGAGAGGTTTGAGCCGGCGGCATCGGGGACAGTACTGCTCTATGCAGGTCGACGAGAGGGGTGACCTGTCGCGGGATCGCGCCGTCGACGAGGCCCTCGACCGGATCGTCCTCGATGGCGTGCCGCGGTTGCATCGGACCTGGCCGGTCACGGTCGTCACCGGCATCGTCGCCGGCATGGAGGTCGGACTCGGCGTGCTCGCCCTGCTGTACGTGAGGCAGCAGACCGGCTCGCAGGCGCTCGCCGGCCTTGCCTTCTCCATCGGCTTCATGGCACTGCTGCTCGGCCGCAGCGAGCTGTTCACAGAGGGCTTCCTCACGCCGGTCGCCGTGGTCGCGGCCAAGCGGGCGCGCCTGTCCGACGCCGTCCGGCTGTGGTCCGGGACCCTGGTGGGGAACCTCGGCGGTGGGATGCTGATCGCCTGGTTCGCCATGCGCGCCTTCCCCTCGCTGCACCGCGAGGCGGTGACGAGCGGCGCCTACTTCGTGGCCGAAGGCTGGTCGCTTCGCACCTTCTCGCTTGCCGTGCTGGCCGGGATGGCGATCACGCTGATGACCCGGATGCACAACGGCACCGACTCGATGCCGGTCAAGCTGGCCGCCAGCGTCGCCGTCGCCTTCCTGCTGGCGGGCCTGCGGCTCTTCCACTCGATCCTCGACTCGCTGCTCATCTTCTTCGCCCTGCAGGCCGGCTCGGCGCCCTTCGGCTACGAGCAGTGGCTCCGCTTTTTCGGAATCTCGATCGTCGGCAACGTCGTCGGCGGCGTCGGGCTCACGACGCTGTTCCGGCTGATCCCCTCGCGCCAGCGCCTCGCCGAGCACCGGGAAGCCGTCGAGGGGGAGAGGGCGGCCTGACCCCCGCAGGTCAGGCCCGGGCCCCGGCGCCCTCGAGCTCGAACCAGACGAGCTTCCCGTCGTCCCGGCGCTGGTACCCCCACGAGGTCGCCAGCTGCTCGAGGATGGCGATCCCCCTCCCTCGCGTGGCGGCGAGGCCGGGTCGGCGTGGCGCCGGGGTCGCCGGAGAGGGATCCTCCACCTCGACTCGCAGGAACGAGCCGCTCAGCGAGAGCTGGAGGCGGCTGAGCGAGCCGGCATGGACGAGGGCGTTGGCGACGAGCTCGCTCGTCCCGAGGACCGCCGCCTCGGCGTCACCCTGCCAGCCCGCCTCGGCGATCACCCGGCGCACGAGCTCACGCGCCTCCCGGGGAGAGGACGGCACACTGCTGCACCGAACCCGGGCCGGGTGTCCCCGCCTGCACTCCGCCATTGGGGCGCGATACCCCTCCGACGAGCGGGGAACCTCACCTCCTCTGGCGCCGTGCCGGCTCCGCCACGGTCAGCGCACGCCGCCTCAGGTCCCTGCCGGTCCTGGGTATGGACCAGCCATGGGCTCCTTCCTCGACGACGCCGGGCGTGATGGCGGCATCGACGTCCACCTCCGGGCGGACCACCGCCGCCTCGCCGAGCTGCTCGCCGGACTCGACACGGCGAGGCCAAGAGAGCGCACCGAGCACCTCCGCGAGTTCGCCCGCGAGCTCGTGAGCCACGAGGTGGCCGAAGAGCTGGTCGTCTACCCGGTGGTCCGCCGGCAGTCGGCCGAGGCGGCCCGCATCTGCGACGCCCGCCTCGGCGAGCAGGCCGAAGCCGAGCGGCACCTCGACAAGCTCGGGCGGCTCGCACCCGGCACCGTCGAGTTCGAACAGGAGCTGGCACAGCTTCGGGTGGACGTCCTCGAGCACGCCGAGCTCGAGGAGCAGTCCGTGCTCCCGCTCCTCGCCGTCCTGGCCGGGCCCGACCGGGAGATGCTGGCCCGCCGCTATGTGCGGGCGCGTTCGCTCGCGCCGACGCATCCGCATCCCGCTGCTCCCGACCGACCCCCCGGCAACGTCGTGATCGGGCCGGTGGCCGGCCTGTTCGATCGGCTCCGCGACGCGCTGGGATCCGGCGCCTGAGCCGGCCGGCGCGCCCGTAACCTCTTGGCGATGAGGACGCGCGCTGCACGCCTGAGGGTCCACGGCGAACCACTGGTCATCGACGACGTCGAGGTGCCCGAGCCCGGCGAGGGCCAGCTCGTCGTGGAGATGGCCTATGCCGGGGTGAACCCCGTCGACCGCTACCAGGTGCTCGGGCGGGTGGCCGCCGACGCCACCCTTCCGAGGACCGTCGGGTCGGAGGGATCGGGCACCGTCGTCGCGCCCTCGGGCGCGGCGAGGCGGGTCTTCGTCAACCGCGACGCGCTCGTCCGGGAGGGGGACGGGCTGTGGGCCTCGCACGTCCTCGTCCGCGCCGACAAGCTGGTGGACGTCCCCGACGGCGTCGGCCTCGAGGTGGCCGCCGCCATGGGTGTCGCCGGTGTGACGGCGTGGCGGTGTCTCACCGAGCTGGCGAAGGTCACCTCGAGCGACCGTGTGCTCGTCCTCGGGGGTAGCGGGGGAGTCGGCAGCATCGCCGTGTCCATCGCCCACCATCTCGGCGCCGAGGTGGTCGCCCAGACCGGGTCGGCGCGCAAGTCCGACTTCGTCGCCGGGCGAGGGGCAGACCGCGTGGTGGTCGCCGAGGCGAACACGCTGCTCGAGCAGCTCGGAGGGTTCGTCCCGACGGTGGTGCTCGACCCGCTCGGGGACGGGTTCACAGGTTCGGCCGTCGAGGCGCTGGCGCCTCGGGGCAGGCTCGTCCTCTTCGGCACCTCGGCGGACGGGAGCGGGGTCGTGCCGCTCCAGGCGCTGTACCGCAAGGCGCTCACGATCTTCGGCTACGGGGGGCTCATCGAGCCGGCCGAGCGGATCCGCCAGGGCGTCCACGACTGCCTCGAGGCGCTCGCCGCCGGACGCCTCGAGATCGTGATCGACGACGTCGTGGCCCTCGAGACGGTGAACGAGGCGCTCGAGCGGCTCGCCACGAGGGGCGTCGAAGGAAAGCTGGTGCTCGACCTCCACGAGTGAAAGCGTGCCCCCCGGGTACGCGAGGGCACATGACCGAGCAGGAAAGTGCCTCGCCGCGCCCCGACATCGAGCTCGCCCCCGCCCCCGCTGACGAAGACGCCGAGGACGAGGCGGCCCCTCACGGCGAGCTCACCTTCATCGGCACCGCCACGGTGCTGCTCCGCTTCGGCGGCTTCACGATCCTCACGGACCCGAACTTCCTCCACTCCGGTGAGAAGGCCAGCATCGGGCGCGGGTTGAGGGCGCGCCGGCTCACCGAGCCCGCCATGCAGGTCGGGAACCTGCCGCCGCTCGACCTGCTCCTGCTCTCCCACTTCCACGGCGACCACTTCGACCGCACCGCCGAGCGGGACCTTCGGCGGGACCTCCCGATCGTCACCGAGCCGCATGCCGGGAGGGTCCTGCGCCGCAAAGGCTTCGAGCGGGTGATCCCTCTCGGGACCTGGGAGCGGCAGCGCTTCACCAGGGGGGAGCGGAGCTGCTCAGTCGAGTCCCTTCCCGGTCGGCACTCGCCCCGGGTCCTCGGTCCCGTCGTGCCGCCGGTCATGGGCTCGCTGCTCGAGTTCGCCGACCGAGGGCGGGCCACGCTGCGGGTCTATGTGACAGGCGACACCCTCTATGACGAGCGCCTCGCGCAGATCCCCGCCCGCCATCCCGAGATCGACCTGTGCATCATCCACCTCGGCGGGACCCGCCTCGCCGGGGTCCTTCTCACCATGGACGACGCACAGGGTGTGCGCATGCTCGAGCTTGTGAAGCCCCGCGTCGCCGTGCCGGTGCACTTCGACGACTACGCCATCTTCCGCTCACCGCTCGAGAAGTTCCTGCGGCGTGCGCGCGACGCCGGCCTGTCGACCCAGGTGCGCGAGCTGCGGCGCGGTGAGACGTGGGACTTCGAGGCGGGGGACGGGGCGGCGGCGTAGCCGAACGGCGCCTCGGGTAGTCGATCCGTCGAGCGGAAAGGAAGGAAGGGACCGCACCGTGACCGACATCCCACCTGAACCGGGTTCGATCGTCGAGCTGCTCGAGCGCGACCACCTCGTCGTCCGCGGGATGCTCGGGAGCTTCGACACGACCGCCACCCACGAGTGGGGGGAGGTCTTCCGCCAGCTCGTCGAGTACCTCGTCCGGCACGAGATCGCCGAGGAGGAGGTGGTCTTCCCGACGCTTCGAGAGGCCCTCCCCGATGCGGCCGCCACGGTCGACGAGTGCGAGGCCGAGCAGCACGACAGTGAGCGCCTCCTCATCGAGATGGAGCGCACCTCGGTGACCGACCCCTCATTTCGTGAGATGGTCGGCCGACTGCGCGATGCCCTCGATGCCCACCTCGCTCGTGAGGATCTCGTCCTCGTACCGATGCTCCGCTCCCTCGGCTCGTACGAGGACGCCGGCATCGCCTCGCGCTACGAGGTGGCCCGCACGGCCGCCCCTGCCCGTCCCGAGGGAGTCGTGGTCCCCGACCGCCGCCTCACGCGCGCCGGGTTCGTCGGCCGCCTGCGGGCTGCCGGGCGCCGCCGCTGAGCCGGCGCGCACCCGTCGCGTCACCTCGTCGTCGCTCGGGCCGTCCACAGCCTGAGGAGATCTCGACCGAGACTGTGGACGATGTCAGCGAGAGTGACACCGAGGTGTCGCGGCGGTGAACGGCGGGTGACAACCCGCCGCTGCTAGCGCGACGGTGCCTCGACGGGCCAGCATGGACCGGTGAGCCCTCTCGACGCCCCACCGACCGAACGCCTCTACCTCGAGGACGCCTACCTCGCCGAGGCGCCCGTCAACGTCGTCGCGTTGGACGACGGGGGCGGCTGGGTCGCCCTCGACCGGACGCCCTTCTATCCGACCGGCGGTGGGCAGCCGCACGACACCGGCTTCCTCGGCGCCGCCCGCGTCGTGGAGGTGCGCTCCGAGGCCGAGGTGGTATGGCACCGCCTCGAGGCAGAGCTGCCGCCGGTCGGCACCGAGCTCGAGGCGAGGATCGACTGGGAGCGCCGCCACCAGCTCATGCGTACCCACACGGCCCTCCACATCTTGTGCGGGGTCATCTGGAACGAGTACGGCACCGCCGTCACGGGTGGCAACATGGAGCCCCTCTCCGCCCGCATGGACTTCGAGTTCGACCCGTTGCCGGAGGGCTTCGGGTCGGTGGTCGAACGGCGCGTCAACGAGGAGATCGAGGCCGACCGACCGATCGCGGTGAGCTTCCTCGACCGGGCTGCGGCCGCCGTCGACCCGGCGCTGCTGCGGACCAAGACGAACCTCCTGCCCGAGTACGTGAGGCGGGTGCGTGTGGTGGACATCGTCGGTCTCGACAAGCAGGCCGACGGCGGCACGCACGTGCGCTCGACGGCCGAGGTCGGCCACGTCCGGGTGGTGAAGACCGAGTCCAAGGGTAGAGGGAACAAGCGGATCCGGATCGCGGTCGATCCCTCTCTCCCGGCCTGAGCCAGATGGAGCGCTTCTCGTCCTTCGACGGGCTCTCCCTCGCCTATGCCGTGGCAGGCTCGGAGGCCGCCGGAAGAGCCGTGCTGCTGCACCACGGCTTCGCCTCGAGCGCCCGGGTCAACTGGGAGCGCCCCGGCGTCGTCGCCGCCCTCGTCGAGGCGGGACGGCGCGTCGTCGCCTTCGACGCGAGGGGTCACGGCAGCTCGGAGGCGCCCCACGACCCGGCCGCCTATGCCGCCGGGGCGATGGCCCGCGACGTCTCGGCGCTTCTCGACCACCTCGGGCTCGAGCAGGTCGACATGGCGGGTTACTCGATGGGTGCCTTCGTCACCGTCGAGCTCGCCGGGGGCGCGACCGAGCCCCGCTTGCGCTCGCTCCTGCTCGGTGGGATCGGGACGGCGCAGCTGCTCGGGGAGCGCCCCCCGAGCGAGACGATCGCCGCCGCCCTCGAGGCGGAGGACGCCACGTCGGTCTCGGATCCCTCCGGGCGCGCCTTTCGCTACTTCGCCGACGCCACCGGCCAGGACCGCCTCGCTCTGGCTGCCGTCCAGCGGGCCTGGCGCGGCGTGGACCTGGAGGTCCTCGGGAGGATCACCCAGCCGGCGCTCGTCGTGAACGGGCACGCCGACACGCTGGCGGGTGACCCTTTTGCCGTGGCTTCTCTCATCCCGGGCGGACGGGCGCTGTCGGTGCCGGGCGACCACCTCTCGGCCGTCATGAAGCCGGAGTTCCGCCAGGCGATGCTCGACTGGGCCAGCCGCTGAGGCGCGCAGCGCCCGCTTGCGAGAGCTGGCGGCGCCGCGCCCCAGGCGACCGCTGCGACGCCTCAGGAGATCGGGCTCCCGCGCCGCTCGACTAGCCTCCTCCTCGTGCCGCCGCCGCGTGGGATCGGCGGCCGGCGGGAGGACTGAGTCGTGCCGGGCATGCAGCCGTTGCAGTTCACGCTGCAGAACTCGCTCACGAAGTGGAACCTGAGCGCGTTCCCGATCGCCGTCACCGCCGTTCTCGTCGCTGTCGCCCTCTGGTACCTGTCGGCCGAGTGGAAGCTCGCCCGGCGCGGCCGGCGCTGGCGCCTGGCGAGGACGATCCCGTTTCTGGCGGGGCTTGTCGCCACGGACCTCGCTTTCACCTCCTCGGTGGCGGTCTTCGCCATGTCGTACTTCCAGGCCCACGTCATCCAGCACCTGCTGCTCATGGTGGTGGCCCCGCCGCTGCTCGCCCTCGGGGCCCCCTCTACCCTGTTGCTGCAGACCTCCAGCCGGCGGACCAAGGAGCGGTGGCTGGCCGCGCTGCGCTCGGGGCCGTTCGCCGTGCTCTCCCACCCGGTGACGGTGTGGTTCGCCTACTTCGGGGCGATGTTCGTCTTCTTCCTCACGCCGGCCGTCAACATCGCCATGCACCACATGGCCCTCATGGACCTGATCAACGTCTTCTTCCTGCTGAGCGGCGCCCTCTACTGGTGGCCCATGGTCGGGGTCGATCCGATCGTCCACTGGAAGATGAGCTACGGCAACCGGCTCATCAACCTGCTGCTCGGCTCGGCCGTCGAGGCCTTCCTCGGCATCGCCATCCTCGCCGCCTCCAGGCCCGAGGCCTCGATGTACACGCTCGCGAGCACGCACTCAGGTGGTGCCCTCCTGTGGATCTCCACCGAGCTCTCGACCCTCGGTGGGTTCTTCCCGGTCTTTCTCGAGTGGGCACGCTCAGAGGAGCGGGCCGGCGCCCGGGCCGACCTCCAGGCCCCGGCGAGAGCCGCCCAGCTGACGCCTGTCCGGCCGCCCGTTCGGTCCGGTGAGCAGAAGCAGGGGAGCGCCGGAGCCGCAGGCGAGCCCTCCTCAGCCTGGGAGGCCGCCTGGCTGGCCAAGTTCGGCCAACTGCCGGGTGGCACCATCGCCGAACCCTCGGCCCGCTCCTGACGCCGGCCACGGCTACCGAGACGGCGGACGCCGGCGAGCCTGTGGGCCAGTCGACAGCTCGAACGCGCCTGGCGGCGACGGTCGTCCAGTTCGGGTCCTTCGTCGTCATCCTCGGGGTCCCCGACGGCCTCCTCGGCGTCCTCTGGCCGACCATGCGCCGCGGGCTCCATCGGCCGCTGGCGGACCTCGGCCTGCTCGTCGCCTCGGGCACCGTGCTGTACGTCGTCGGCGGGCTCGTCGGCGAACGGGTGCGCCACGCCCTCGGGTTGAGGGGGACGCTTTTCTGGTCGACTCTTCTCGGACTCGGCGCGCTGCTCGGCTGGGCGCTCGCCCCGGGGTGGTGGGTGATCCTCGCCGCTCTCGCCCTGCTCGGTCTCGTGAAAGGTGTCCTCGACTCCGTCCTGAACGCTGTGGCGGCGATCGACGGGGGGAGGCGGCGCCTCGGCTTCCTCCATGCCAGCTGGGCGATCGGAGGCACCCTCGGCCCGGTCCTCGTCGCCACGCTGGCGGCTGGTGGCCAGTGGAGGGAGGCGGTAGCGGTGGTCGTCGCCGCCACAGCGGCCCTCGTCCCGGTGGCGGCGCTC
>JAJZZB010000100.1 GCA_021797795.1 Actinomycetes bacterium
GATCCCTGCAGACCTGGGCGAGCTCGGACCCTCTCCCTCCGAGCCCGAGTGCGTCTGCCACGACCTCGAAGCTGGCGAGGACGTCCGCCAGGTCGCGGGGGTCGACCGACACCACCCTGCACGTCGTCCGCGCCTCGGGGCCGAGGTGGTCGAGGACGAGAGAGGAGGGGACGGCGCAGACCGCGCAGTCGTCCTGGGCGAACACCACGTCCGGGCGCAGCGCAGCGATGGCGTCACCGTCGAGGGCGTAGAGCGGCTGCCCGGACGCCAGTGTCTCGCGCACAGCGGCGTCCCTTGCCGCCTGGGACGCGGTCGTCTCGAGGAGGGTGGCCCTGCTGACGACGGGCAGCCCGGTGGCGCCCGGCACATGGACGCAGTCGTCGCTCACACCGACGAGGTGGTCGCCCGCCCCGATGGCGAGGACGATCTCGGTGGCGGACGGGACGAGCGAGACGGCTCGAAGACCGCTCACGGCCCGGTCAGCTCGACGAGCCGCCCGCCGCCGCCTGCTGGCCGACCGCGTCGCTGAAGCTCTCCAGATCCGAGAGGCGCTTGTCGTTCGAGAAGACCTCGACAATCGGCAGGCGAAGCCCGATCCGCTTCTGCAGGCGCTCCACCGCGAGCTCCTGGTCCCAGAGCACGAGCGTCACGGCGATGCCCCCTTCGCCGGCTCGGGCCGTCCGGCCTGAACGGTGGAGGTAGGCCTTGTGGTCCTCGGCGGGGTCGTAGTGGATGACGACGTCGACGCCCTCGATGTCGAGGCCCCGGGCGGCGACGTCGGTCGCCACGAGCGCCGGGAGCTTGCCGGAGGCGAACTGCTCGAGGGCGCGCTCGCGCATCTGCTGACGGAGGTCGCCGTGGATGGGCGACGCCTTCACCCCTTCGGCGCGCAGATCGGCGACCAGACGATCGGCCCCTCGCTTGGTGCGGACGAAGCAGAGCGTCTTCTGGGCCCCCTGGATGACGGAGGCGCAGACCCTCGCCTTGTCCATCTGGTGGACCTTGAAGAAGAGATGGTCCATCTCCTCGACGGTCACCTGGCGGGTCTGGACCTCGTGCATGACGGGGTCGGTCAGGTGGCGCCGGACCACCTGGTCGACGGCGGAGTCGAGGGTTGCCGAGAAGAGCAGCGTCTGTCGCTTGGAGGGCATGTGCCGGAGCAGCCACTCGACCTGGGGCAGGAAGCCCATGTCGGCCATCCGGTCGGCTTCGTCCACGACGAGCAACCCGACCGACTCGAGGCGGACGGCCTTGCGGTCGACGAGGTCGATCAGGCGGCCGGGGGTGGCGACGACGATCTCGACCCCCTTGGCCAGGCGCTTGGCCTGGCGGTCGAGGTCGGTGCCGCCGTAGACGGTGGCGAGCCGGAGACCCGTGGCCGTCGCTAGGGGTTCGAGCACCTCGCCCACCTGGACGGCGAGCTCACGGGTGGGGACGAGGACGAGGGCGGTCGGCTCGTAGGCCCTGGCCGCGGCGGCCCGCATGAGGAGGGGGATCCCGAAGGCAAGCGTCTTTCCGGAGCCAGTCTTGGCCTTGCCGCAGACGTCGCGGCCCTCGAGGGCGTCGGGGATGGTGAGCGCCTGGACCGGGAAGGGAGCGACGATCGATTGAGCGGAGAGCGCCTCGACGAGCTCGGGTGAGACGCCGAGGTTGGCGAAGGTGGGTTCAGTCACGTGGTCTGTTCATAGTTATCCTGCGCACAGACTACCGGCGACCTGGCCGAGGAGGACGGATGGCAAAGCTGGAGGCGGGCGACGTCGCCCCCGAGCTCTCGCTCGAGGACGAGAACGGCACGACGATCTCGCTCTCGGACTACCGGGGCCGGCGCGTAGTGGTCTACTTCTACCCGGCGGACGACACGCCCGGCTGCACGAAGGAGGCCTGCCAGTTCAGCGACCTCTTCGACGAGTTCACCGCCGCAGGGGTCGACGTGATCGGCGTCTCCCCCGACGACGCCTCGTCCCACCGGCGCTTTCGCGAGAAGCACGGCCTCACCGTCCGCCTGCTGAGCGACCCGGACCACCACGTCATGGAGGCCTACGGCGCCTGGGGGGAGAAGACGCTGTACGGGCGAAAGAGCGTCGGCGTCATCCGGACGACCTACCTCGTCGGCGCGGACGGGCGGATCGAGCGGGCCTGGCACCACGTCCGGGCGGACGGCCATCCGGCCAGGGTGCTGGCCGCGTTGTCGGCCTGACCGGGTCGTGCCCGGCGACGGCGAACGCCACGGCCGCCACGGCCGCCACGGCCGCCACGGCCGCCACCCCGCCGAGCCCGAGCAGGGCAGGTCCGCCGGCGCCGACCGAGGCCACGGTCACGACGGCCCAGCCGACGGCGGTGGCGAGCCCAGCGCCGGCGAGTCCCGGGGCGAGGTCGGCGGCGACCGAGGGTGCCCGCCCGCCCGGCGAACGGGACGGCCAACGGCGTCCTCGTGACAGCCGCGTCAGCACTTCCGTGAGGGCCACGAGGAAGCCGCCCGACAGGGCGAGGACTGGCGTCCGGGCACTCGGAGCGAGCGCGAAGCCGGCACCGGCGAGGGCGGCTCCGGAGAGGAGGAGAAGGCCGGCCGCCACCGATCGGCGCCGGGCCGGGCTCATCGCCAGCCGCCCGGTCGCATGCGCCGGCGCACCTCGTTGACGCCGGCGAACGCCGCCTCGAGAGCGCTCGTGGGAGGAAGCGGGGCCACTGCCACTCCCCGCAGCCAGAGCCGGCGGCGGAGGTCCTCGCGCTCCATCTCGAGGAGGCGCAGCGCGGCTTCTCGAGCCGGGGGGTCGCCGGGCACCACGTCGGCGGGCGGTGCCGACAGGTCGACGACGATGACCTCGTGGCCGCGTGCCCGCAGCTGACCGACGGCGCTCACGAACCGGTCGTCTCGCAGCGGGCTGAAGGCGAGGACGAGGCCCCCGGAAGGGACGGCGCGAGACGGGATGCGGTCGATCGTCTTCCAGGCGTAGGAGAAGAACGGGCTCGTGGCCGCCAGCCGAGAGCGGATGCGGTCGAGCTGGTGCCTGCCCGAGCTCGCCTCCACCCAGTCGAGCACGCCTCCGAAGCACACGAGCCCGACCCGGTCCCGCCCGGCCAGGTAGGCAGCTGCCGCCGTCGCTGCCACCTCGAGGCCGCGCCGAAGCTCAGGTGACTCGAAGGTGTCGACGAACAGGATCACGTCGGTGCTCTGCTCAGGGTGGTGCATGGTGACGTGCGGCTCCTGGCGCCGGGCGGTGGCCCGCCAGTTGAGCCGTCGTGAGCGCTCGCCCGGCAGCTCCGGCCGTATCTCGGCCAGCTCGATGCCTTCTCCGCGCGACCGGGCGAGCCGATCGCCGACCGGGACTCGGACCCGGCTCGAGCGAGGCAGGGAGCGCAGGCGCTCCTCGGCCGGGCGGACCGACAGCGAGAGACTCCCGAGCTCGAGACGGCGCTCGAGCAGGCCAGCGGGTCCGTCGAGGACGGCCACGAGCGGGCCGAGGGAGAGCGCTCCCGGGCTGCGGACGAGGAGGTCGAGGACGAGCGTCGTGTCCTCGCCGGGACGGAGACCGCAGACGAAGTAGGGCTCGTCGGCGCTCTCGGCACCCTCCGGCAGCGCCAGGCGGACTCGGCACCGGTCCACTCGGCGGGCGGTGTTGAGGGTGATCTCGAGGCCGAGGCGATCGCCGGCGTGGACGACCTCGGCTCCCGGTGACATCGCCGCCGTGACGGTGGCGCTGACGGTCCGCTCGTCGAGCACCAGGCCGACGACGGCGAAGAGCAGTGCCGGGAGCCCGAGGGCGGCGAGGGAGGGCAGCTGGGCGACGACAGCGGCGAGGAGTGCGCCGCCCCCGAGCAGGACGTAGCCGTAGAGCTTGGGGGCGAGGGAGAGTCCCACCGCCATCGGGCTCAGTCGGGCTCCACCGGGACGGGCACGGTCGACAGGCAGTGCCGGACGACGTCGTCGGCCCGGGTGCCCCGCAGCCACAGGTCGGGTCGTAGCGAGAGGCGGTGGGCGAGGCAGGGAACGGCGACCGACTTCACGTCGTCGGGGATCACATAGGAGCGGGCGCGAACCGCCGCGAGGGCACGGCTGGCCTGCAGGAGGGCGAGGGAGGCACGCGGGCTGGCACCGATCTCGACACCGGGAGTCGAACGCGTCGAGCGGGTCAGCTCGACGAGGTACCGTCCGACCGACTCGTCGATCGTCACCTGCTCGACGACCGTCTTCATCTCGAGCACCCTCGAGGGGTCGAGCACCTTGTCGAGGTGGACGTCATCGCTCCCGCGTCCGGCGCGGCGCTTCACGATCTCCCACTCGTCATCCTCGCTCGGATAGCCGATGGAGGTCCGGAGCATGAAGCGGTCGAGCTGTGCCTCGGGGAGCGGATAGGTCCCCTCGTACTCGACGGGATTCTGGGTGGCGATGACGGCGAAGGGGGAGGGAAGGGGGTGGCTCGTCCCGTCGACCGTCACCTGGTGCTCCTGCATCGCCTCGAGCAGGGCCGCCTGCGTCTTCGGCGGCGCCCGGTTGATCTCGTCGCCGAGGACGAGGTTGGCGAAGATCGGCCCCGGCTGGAAGGTGAGCCGCCCGCTCGCCCGGTCGTAGACGCCGGAGCCGGTGACGTCGGCTGGCATGAGGTCGGGCGTGAACTGGATGCGGCTGAGGCCGAGGCCGAGCACGTCGGAGAGACCCCGGGCGATCGAGGTCTTCGCCGTCCCGGGGACGTCCTCCAGCAGCACGTGGCCGCCGGCCAGCACGCCGACGAGGACGAGTGCCATCGCGTCGCGCTTGCCGACGACGGCGCGCGACATCTCGTCCAGCACCGCCGAGGCCAGCTCCCCGACGGCGGCAGCGTCCTCGAGGGTGGTCATCGGAGTTGCTCAAGCTGGCGCAGCAGCGCCGCCACCTGGCGAGGAGACGGGCCGGGAGCGGTCCTGTCCGAGGGAGGGCGCGGGCTGGGATCGGCGACCGCAGGCCCGAGAGGGCCGAGGACGGCGGTGACGGCGGCCGGGTCGGCCGGATCGATCCCGGCGTTCTCGAGGCGGAACAGCGCCACGGCCGACAGGCGCGGTCGCAGTCGGACGTGGAAATCCATCGCCGAGCTCGCCGACAGCCTCACCAGCTCTTCCATCCCCTCAGTCTGGCCGACCGGCCGGTTCTCGGCGGTTCGAGTGCTCCTCGAGAGCAAGGAGGCGAGGCGCAGGCGGAGCCTGCGGAGCCCGGCGCCGCCTCCCCGCTCCGGTGCGCCGGCCTCGAGGTCCTCGCCGTCCGAGAGCGCCAGCACGTTCAGCACGAAGGCGAGGCAGACAAGACCGACGAGGCCGGTCCCGGCCCGGAGCGCCTGATCGAGGCCGATCAGGCCGGCGAGGTGGGCGAGCGCTAAGCCGACCACGACGAGCGCCGCGAGCATTGCCGTAAGGAGTGCCCGGCTCCGCGGCACCTGGAGCCAGCGGTCCGGGCTCATGTCGAGGGCTCGAGGCGGGCCTCGATCGTCCTCAGGCTCTTGATGGCGTCCGACCTGTCGAGCGAGCTGAGCGGCTCCCGGCTGTAGCGGGCGGCGGCGAACAACGCCGTGAGGCGCCGCACCTCCGCCCGGTTGTCCGCCGGCGCCCGTCGCGGATCAGCGACCAGGCGCCGGCTGAACTCGAAGGGCGTCTCGGCCTCCAAGCGGCCGCTTCCGAGGTCGCTCATGAGCGCGGAGAACCGTGCGTAGGCGAGCATGATCGCCCGGCGGGGGTCGGCTTCGTCCGCCGGGTCCGCCAGCGGGGGCGAGACTGCGGCCGGCAGGCGCTCGGCGCGCTGAGGCGCCCCGGGCGTCACCTCGGTCGCAACGGGTCCGAGCAGGCTGGCCGAGCGACCCCGCATCGAGAGGGCCCATCCGAAGCGGCGCCAGGCGATGAGAAGGATCAGGAGACCGATCACCACCGAGGTCCCGACGAAGGCCGAGTGGTTGATCGGGACGGGGTGGGCGGCCACGTGACGGAGGACGCTCCGCCCGGGCCGTCCCGCGCTGAGCGGCCTCACCCGGTGGGCGGTCCGGTTGGCGTAGATGAGATAGCCGAGGAGGCCGAAGAGAGCGAAGGCGACGAGCACGACGAGCACCCGGAGCCATCTCGGCCCACGCGGCGGAAGGTGCTCCTCTCCCGGCTCCCCGTGGCGGAACAGCGTCGCCGCCATGACGACGAGCGTGCCGATGGCGACGACGAGGATGACCGGCAGGGCGACGCCGAGGGCGAAGGACTGCACGCCGCGGTTGGCGGCCACCGTCGAGCCAGATGATCCGGAGGCGGCGCCGAGGGCCGCCGCCAGCACAGCCACGAGGAAGACGGCCAGGAAGCCGGCGCGCGCTCTCATCCGCTCCGAGTGTAAGTCCAGGTCGAGGCGGCGAACCGTGCGACTGCGGGCCCGCGGTCCGGCGTAGGCTCGCATCGGTGACCGCCGGGGCTAGCCAAGGAGCGAGTTGTGCCGCCTGAGAAACCGCACTGGGCCCATCTCTACCGAGAGGTCGTCACGTCGGGGCTGTGCACCGGGTGTGCCGCCTGCGTCATCGCCTGCCCCTACGACGTGCTCGGCTACGACGACGGCGGGGGCCGCTACAAGCCGTTCCACGTGGACGAGGCCGGTGGCTTCGACGACTGCACGCACGGAGAGAAGGGCTGCACCCTCTGCACGAGAGCCTGCCCGCGCTTTCGGGAGTGGGAGCAGGAGATCGACACCTTCCTGTTCGGCCGCGAGCGCCTCGACGAGGAGATCTTCGGCATCCACGACGAGGTGGTCCTCGCCAAGGCGACCGACCCGGTCGTCAACGAGGCCGGCCAGGACGGCGGGCTCGTCTCGGCCATGCTGATCTGGGCGCTCGAGCACGACGTCATCGACGCCGCCCTCGTCTCCTACCTGGAAGGCGACGGGACGAGCTGGAAGGCCGTGCCCGGAGTCGCCCGCACGCGCGAGCAGGTGCTCGACGCAGCCGGGTCTCGGTACACCTACTCGGCCAACACCCTCGCCTACAGCGAGGCGATCGAGGGCGGCGCCGAGCGCATCGCCCTCGTCGGGATGAGCTGCCAGGCCTCGGCACCGCCCGTCATGAGTGCCCGGCGCGCAGGCAAGGTGGCGAGGCGCTTCGCCCTCACCGTCGGGCTGCTCTGCTCGAAGACCTTCGACGACGCCATCTTCGACGAGCTCTTCGAGCAGCGTTACGGCCTCCGGCGCGAAGAGATGGTGAAGATGAACATCAAGGGCGTCTTCCAGGTCTGGATGCGGGACGGCAGCTACCACGAGGTTCCGCTGAAGGAGGCGCACGCCTGGACCCGCGAGGGCTGCAAGGCGTGCCCGGACTTCGCCGCCGAGCACGCCGACATCTCGACGGGCGGGATCGGCGCCTTCAACGACTGGACGATCACCGTCGTCAGGACCGAGCGCGGCAAGGAGATCATGGGCCGCCTGGTCGAAGACGGCGTGATCGAGGTGCGTCCCTCCGCCGACGACCCGGGTGCCGTCGCCCTCATGCGCAAGCTGTCGAGGGTCAGCCGGCGCCGCTGGCCGGAGTCGGCCGTCGGCGGCCCTCGGCGGATCCCGGTCGCCGTCGACTAACCGGCGTCGACGAGCTGGCGGGCGCGGGCGAGGACGTCCGAGAACATCTCGGGTGTGAGCAAGCCGGTGAAGACGTTCCGCTGGCTCGGGTGGTAGGTGCACAGCACCACGCTCGGCGGGTGGCGGCTCTCGGCCGGGTCGAGGACGAGCTCAGCGCCGTGGGCGAAGCGCCCCGAGAGGCGCCCCCGCACCCAGGGGAGCCGCCGTATGGCGTCGAAGGCGTAGCTGCCGAGCGCGAGGTAGACGCTGGCATCTCCGAGGAGGGCGAGCTCCTCCTCGAGGAAGGGAGCGCAGCGGTCCCGTTCGGCCGGCAGGGGCCGGTTCGCCGGTGGGGCGCAGCGGACCGGAGCGGTCATGTAGGCGCCGGTGAGCCGCAGCCCGTCCTCCCGGCTCGTCGAGGTCGCCTGGGTGGCGAAGCCGTGCCGGTGGAGGCCGTCGACGAGGAAGTCACCCGAGCGGTCCCCGGTGAACATGCGTCCCGTGCGGTTCCCGCCGTGCGCCGCCGGCGCGAGGCCGACGATCACCAGGCGGGCCGACGGGTCGCCGAAACCGGGGAGCGGTCGCGCCCAGTACTCCTCACCGGCGTACGACCTGGGCGGGGCGGCGGCACACGCCGTCCTCCATTCGACGAGGCGCTCGCAGGCCGTACAGGCCGAGATCCGGGCGCTGAGCGCCTCCAGGTCCTGGTGGCGGGAGGTGCTTCGGTTGACGCCCACGGCTCCCACGGTACGGTGTCGTGAATGCAGCGCCCGCGACGCCAGGCGAAGCAGCCCACGGTGGTCTGCCTCGTCCGCCACGGCACGACCCCGACCACCGGGAAGGTGCTGCCCGGCCGCGCCCGTGGGCTCCATCTGGCGGAGGCCGGCCGGGCCGAGGCGTCGCGCATGGCGGACCACTTCCGCTCCCTCGAGGCCGAGGCCGTCTATTCATCTCCCCTCGAGCGCGCGAGGGAGACCGCCGCCCCGATCGCGGCCGCCCTCGGCCAGAGGGTGGTGATCGAGCGGGGCCTGCTCGAGTGCGACTTCGGGGACTGGACGGGAGCCGAGCTCGCCCAGCTACGACGCCTTCCCGAGTGGAAGACCGTCCAGCGGAACCCCTCCGGCTTCCGCTTCCCGAACGGCGAGTCGTTCGCCGAGCTGCAGGCGCGGGTGCACGGCACCCTCGTCGAGCTGTGCCAGCGCCATCCCGGCACGGCGATCGTCGCCGTCTCCCACGCCGATTGCATCAAGGCCGCTGCCGCCGCGGCACTCGGCGTGCCCCTCGACCTGTTCCAGCGGATCGTCGTCGGCCCCTGCTCGGCAACCGTGGTCGCCTACGGCGCGGAGGGACCGAGGGTTCTCACGATGAACTCGTACTGCGAACCTCCGGGCTTCCGGATGAAGCGAGGGAGTGGGAGGTGAACGACCGCTATCTGCTGGAGAACCCGAGCCGGGTGACCGTCGGGACCGTCGGTCCGGTCGGCGAGCGCCTCTTCGTCCTGCAGGCCCGCGACGCCATCCAGCTCGTGACGATCAAGGTGGAGAAGGTCCAGGTGGCATCGCTCGCCACCTATCTCGGGCGGATGCTCCGCCAGCTGGACCGGCCACACGACCTGCCCGAGGGCGACGAGCTGGCGCTCGAGTCCTTCGAGTCCCCGGACTTCACCGCCGAGGCTCTCGCGCTCACCTATGACGAGATCGAGGACAGGATCGTGCTCGTGATTGACGAGATCGACGCGAGCGAGCCCGAGGAGGAGGAAGGTGCCGGGGTCGGGGTCGAGGGGGCGATGGCGCGGGTCGCGATGACCCGCGAGCAGGCGGCGGCGCTCGCCATCAGAGCGACGGAGCTGGTCGAGGCAGGGCGCCCGCCCTGCCCGCTCTGTGGCTACCCACTCGATCCGAGAGGCCACGCATGTCCGCGGACGAACGGCAACACCGCTCCCCTGACCTGAGCGGCGAGGAGTGGCTCGTCCTGCTCTCGAGCGGGGAGGTCGAGATCGAGGGCCGGCTCCCGTGGAGCTCCAACTACTCCTTCCTCGTCACCGTCTCCGGCAGCCGTCCTGGTCCCGAGGGCGCCGAGGAGGCCGTCTCGGGCAGGGCCGTCTACAAGCCCGGCCGGGGAGAGCGGCCGCTCTGGGACTTCGGCGAGAACCTCTACCGCCGTGAGGTGGCCGCCTACGAGCTGTCCGCCGCTCTCGGCTTGAGCCTCGTTCCCGAGACGGTGCTCCGACTCGACGGCCCGCTCGGTCCCGGCTCCCTGCAGCGCTTCATCGAGGCGGACTTCGAGCAGCACTACTTCACCCTCCTCGGGGAGCGGCGCTTCCACCCGCGCCTCAAGGAGCTGGCAGGCTTCGACGTCCTCGCCAACAACGCCGATCGCAAAGCGGGCCACGTGCTCCTGGACGGCGAGGAGCACATCTGGGGGATCGACAACGGGCTCAGCTTCCATCAGGATGTCAAGCTCCGCACCGTTATCTGGGACTTCGCCGGCGAGGAGATCCCCGCCGTGGTGCTGGAGGCGTGCGAGACCGTCGCCGAGCGCGGCGCCCCGGAGACGGTGCGCGAGCTCATCGACGGCGACGAGAGCGCCGCGCTGGTCGCCCGCGCCCGGGCCATGTTGCGCCACCGCCGTCTCCCTGCCCCCCGGGACGACCACCGCTCCTACCCGTGGCCGCTCGTCTGACTCGGGCGAGGCGATAGGTGGAGCGGTAGGGCCGCGACAAAGGCTCCCTCCGATGCACGGGGACGAGCTCGCGGCGGTGCCGGTCCGCTTCCTTCCTGCCGCCCTACTTGCCCCGCGGTCGCTCAGCCGGCTCCGCCGCGATCTCCGGTTGCTCTCCTGGCTGGCGCTGTCCGGAGGGAACAGTGCAGGACCGGAGCGGCTCGCCGCCGCCAGCCTCCTCGAGTTCGCCCTTGCTGAGCTCGACCGCCATGCCGGCGGACGCGGCGAGGCGTGCATCCTCACCAAGGACGCGGTCTTCGATCTCTCCGCCCGTCTCGGAGAGGCGGCCGAGCTGCTCGTCGAGACGGAGCTCGACATCCCGGTCGCCCTGGCCCGCCGTCTCGAGGCACAGTTGGTCGGCGAGCTGGTCGAAGCTCAGCCGGTGGCACCCGCCTGACGCTGCTCGCCGAGGGCTCGGGTCCGGGCCGGAGACGGGACGGAGCAGGCCGAACGAGTCCGCGGGCGACTCGTCTCCGGTAGTAGAGCTGCTCGTCTGCACGCTTCAGGAGGAGCGGCCCGGCCAACCTGGCGAGGTCACCGACGCTGGAGGCTCCCCAACTGAAGCTCGTGGCGCCGAGGTCCTCCACGCCCCCCGTCACCCTGGTGACGTCGTCGGGGGAGGTGTCCGAGAGGACGACGATGAACTCGCCTCCCACCCAGGTAGACGGTGTCGAGCCCCGGAGTGCCCGCTGGAGGGTCTCGACCAGCCGGATGAGGGTTCTCTCCGCCGGCAGTCTGACCGGCGGTGCCATTGACGTGCTTCAGCCCGTCGACGTCCTGCGCGACGACGCACAGGTCGAGCTCGGCGCGGGCACAGCGGGCGAGCTCGCGCTCGAGGTCCCGTTCGAGCGCCCGGCGGTTCGCGCAGCCGGTGAGCGACCACTGAAGGCCGCCCGCTGGAGCTCGTCGGTCGCCGCCCAAGTGGCGACGAGCATGTGCCGGTCAACGAGCCTCCCGAGGCGTTCACCCTCGATGGTGCCGGTGAGCAGGCGACGGACGACGACCGGCTGCTCGACCACGAGGACCGCTGCACCGAAGAGCGTCCTCCAGCTGGCGACGGCCTCGTCGAACTCCCGCCGACGCGCAGCGACCTGCCCGGTTCGGCGCCGACCGGACACCGTCCGCAGCCGTCCGCCGAGCGTCCCGCGCACCCTGGCGGGCGCTCGGGGCGGAGCGCTCGCGGGGGAGCGGGGGCGAGGCGCTTCA
>JAJZZB010000101.1 GCA_021797795.1 Actinomycetes bacterium
GAGCGGACGGCGGCATGCTCGAAGGCGACCGGGTCGACCGAGCTCCCTTCCTCCGGACCCACGTAGCGCCGCATCAGCCGGAGCGCCTCGGCGGCCGTCGCACGCCCCGGCGTGCGCATCAGCCCTGCTGCGGTCTCGTGGTGGAAGCGCTCGATCAAGTTCCCGACGACGACGACGGCGTTGCCGATCTGGCCCGCCCCGTGCCCGCACACCTTGCGGTCGCCGACGAGGATCTCGCCGCTGCGGTCCAGGTGCGCGGGCAGGCCGGCGGCGTCGAATGCGGCCAGTGCCGGGGTGAGCAGGCGGCTCAACGCGTCGTGTCTCGCCGGCGGCAGATCGGTGGCGGCCACGGTGATCTGGAAGAACAACTGTCCCTCGTCGAGGTAGACCGCTCCGCCGCCGACCATCCGGCGATAGACCGGCAGACCGGCCCGCTCGCAGGCGTCGAGATCTACCTGCCCGAGATCGTGGTGGTAGCCGACCGAGACGTAGGGGGAGTCCGGGCGCATGAACGAGAGGGTCGCCGGGGCCCCGTTCGAGACCCCCTCGGCGATCGCGTGCCAGAGCGTCTGGGAGCGAAGGGGCGACACGCGCCCGAAGCGGAGCACCCGGAGGCGGGCGTCCTGCTCAGCCTTCACCGTGCCCCCGCATGGCCTCGTCGAGCAGCTCGACGATGTCGCGCACCTGGAGGTGGTCGTTGCCGGTCGACTTTGCGGCGTCCTCGAAACGCGAGACCTCGTACGGGCAGCAGACCGCGAGGATGTCGGCTCCGGTCTCGGCCGCCTCCCGCACCCGGCGTTCCGAGAGCCGCTCGGCCGTGTGGTTGGAGGTGAAGCCGTCGAGCCACATGCCGCCACCGCCACCGCCACAGCAGTAGCCGTTCTCGCGGCAGCGCCCCATCTCCACGAGACGGATGCCCGGGATCGCCTCGAGGAGGGTCCGAGGGGCGTCGTACTCCCCGTTGTGGCGACCGAGGTAGCACGGGTCGTGGAAGGTGACGGTGCGCTCGAGGCTGGCGGCGAAGGGCATCTGCTCGACGAGCGGTGCGAGCAGCTGGGTGTAGTGCAGCACCTCGTACCGGTGGCCGTGCTTGGGGTACTCCTTGACGAGGGCGTTGAAGCCATGAGGGTCGGGCGTGACGATCCGCCGGAAGTCGTACCGGCCGAGGGTGGCGGCGACGTCCTCCATCAGCGCCTCGAACAGACCCGCCTCGCCGGCGAGACGCTGGGAGTCCCCGACCGTCTTCTCCTCGGCGCCGAGGATGGCGAAGTCGACCCCGAGGGCTGTGAGGACCCGGGCGAAAGCCTGAGCCGCCTGCTGGCCGCGAGGGTGGTAGCTCCAGTAGTCCTCCACGTAGAAGAGCACGTCGACCGGGCCCGGCTGGTCGGCGAGCACCCGCACGGGCACGCCGGCACCGCGGGTCCAGGCGTGGCGCCGGCGCGGGTTCTCCCCGAGACAGTTGCCGTAGCGGAAGGTCTTCTCGAAGACGTCCTGCAGCTCGGTCGGCACTTCCCCTGCGCCCACCGCCGCCCCTCGCGCGGCTGGCATGACCTTGATCATGTCCACCTGCTTCGGGCACACCCTCAGGCAGTTCATGCAGGTGGTGCACAGCCACAGGTCGTCGTCGGCGAGGAGGTCGACACCGGACTGCACCTTGCGGTGGAGCTTGCGCGGTCCGTACTCGCCGACGAGGTCGACCGGGCAGACGGGCACGCACTTGCCGCAGCCGTAGCACCACTCGAGGGACTCACCACCCTGGAGCGCCGCGAGCCGGGCGAAACCGCCCGAGCCGTAGTCGCGCAGCACCCGCGGCTCGAGCATGCGGTTCCACATCGCGGGCAGCTCGGAGGTCCTTCCCGAGATGGTCGAGGCGACGACGGCCATCTCCTCCTCGATGACGACCGGTGCCTGCTTTCGGCCTCCGACGGGCATGGCGCTCCTCAGCTCTCCAGGTGGCGGACCCCGAGCAGCCGCCGGACGAGGTCCGCCAGCTCCGGGACGATGCGGTTGAACTCCTGGGTCATCCGCATGCGAAGGACCGTGTACATGTAGATGGCGTAGACGCAGGCGAGGTAGACGTCCGTGCCGAGAAGGTCCTCGCCCGTGACGAACCCGGCGGCCCGGCCCATCTCGTGGACGAGCGCCATGGCCTGACCGACGCGGAGGTAGGTGTCGCCCCGTCCCCCTGCGCTCAGGTCGAGCTCGTCGCTCGTGACGAGGCGCAGCGAACCCGTCTCGATCCGCGGGTCCCACAGCCAGCGGGTCCAGAGCCAGTACCGATCCGGATAGGTGAAGTGCAGCAGCTCGCCGGGCAGGTCGAAGGCCATGTCGGCGACGGGGGAGAGGACCGCGTCGAATCGCTCGAAGCGCTCGGCAACCGGGTCGGCACCCTCGAGGAGGTCGGCGATGGCAGACCGGAGCCGCCCGGCGCCGACCTCGGCCATGATCGCGTCCGACCGCCGCCGGGTGGAGAAGACGGCGCCGAGCACGCGCCTTAGCCCGCCCTCGTCGAGATCGCTGGCCCGGCCGTCACCCAGCAGCTGGGCGAAGAGCCGGTGCTTCGCCTCGAGCTCGCGGGAGATCTCGTCGAGGGTCGGCTGCTCCACTCTGGCGAGCACCTCGGTGAGGAACTCTCCGGCGGTGAGGACGTCGACGACGGGTCCGGGCACGAGCGCCCCCGCAGGGCTCACGCCCCGACCGGGCTCCGCAGCAGCGCGACGGCACGTGAGGCGGCAGCCGCTCCGGTCGACACGCTGTCCTCGAGGTCGGCCGGCCCGAGCGCCGCCCCGGCGGCGAAGACGCCGACCCGGCTCGTGCTCACCGTGTCGAGGGGGGGTTGCACCGCCTCGACGAAGCCGTACTTGTTCTGCTCGATGCCGAGCACGGATGCCATCTTCCGGGTCCCGGGCGACGGCTCCATCCCGACCGAGAGCACGACGAGGTCCATCAGCACCTCCATCGGGCGGCCCATGGTCGTGTCCTCTCCACGGACGAGGAGGCGGTCTCCCTTCGGCAGGACCTCGCTGATGACGCCCTTTACGTACTGCACGTGGTGCTGCTCCTGCGCCGGCCAGTAGATCTGGTTCTCCCAGTAGCCGTACATCCGCATGTCGATGTAGAAGATGAAGACCTCGCAGTCAGGGAGCATCTGGCGGACCTCCATCGCCTCTTTCGAAGCGATGCCGCAGCACACCTTGGAGCAGTACTCGTTGCCGATCTGGCGGTCCCGGCTCCCCACGCACTGGACGAAGCAGACTCGGGCCGGCGACTCGCCGTTCGAGGGTCGGACGACGTGATGATCCTTCAGCATCGCCTCGAGGTCCTGAAGCGCGATGACGTCCGGGAACTCGTAGTAGCCGTACATCTGGGTCTCGCGGCCTGGGTCGAAGTGCTGGAAGCCCGTGGCGACCACCACGGCTCCGGCCGAGATCTTCCGGCTTCCACCTGCCCCGCCCTCCAGGGTGAGAGTGAAGGCGCCGGCTTCGCCCTCACACGACGTCACCTCGGTGTCGAGGACGACCTCGACGAGAGGGTGGCTCTCCACCGCTGTGATCATCCTGCCCATCGCCACCTCGGCCGGTTCGAGGTGGGGGGTGATGGCGGCGTAGTTCTCGATGATCGGCATGCCGCCGAGGAAGCCGAGCCGCTCGATCAGCACAACCGGGCTGCCGAGGTCGGCTGCCGTCCTCGCCGCGGCGAGCCCGGCGGGGCCTCCGCCGACCACCGCCACTGCAGGCGCCGCTTGGTTCGCAATCGTCATGTCGCCTCTCCTGTGAGGTGTCGTTCGGCCGGGTGCACCCCGGCATGGACGCGCCCGGGGCCGCTCAGCCGTCCACGTCCTCCCAGCTGAGGAATTCCTTCTCGCCCCGTTCGAGCTTCGCGACGTCGGTCTCGAATTCGACCCATGCCTTCTCCCAGTCGATGCCCATCTTCTCGAGCAGCGGGCGGTAGTCGGCCGAGTGCCAGTGGAGCTGGCAGACCTTGTAAGGGTGCGCGCCCATGGCGAGGGCGGCGAACTGGGCCTCCGACATCACGGCGACCCCGACGTTGCGGCCGTGCGCCTGAGCGGCGAACTGGCTCTTGTCGAGGGTGGTCACACATCCGGTGTCGTGGGTGAGCACGACGTCGGGATCGGCCTCCTCCTTCATCACCTCGATCTTGCGGATGGTGGCGAACGAACGGGTGAAGTCGCGTTGGACGAGGATGTGCCGGAAGCCGAAACCGCAGCAGTCGAACCATGTCGAGTAGGTGCGCACCTCGGCGCCGAGCGCCTCGGCGAGGGCGGTGACGACGGCCGTGCGCTGGCCGCCGTAGACGTCCGGGTCGTAGATCGCGTCCCCTTCGACGAGCTTGTAGTAGTGGCAGGCCGGATGGACCGTCACCGCGATGCCCGAGAAGTCGCGCACCTGACGGGCGGCGATCTCGTGGCGCAGGGCGTAGAACCATTCCGAGTAGTGGACGATCTCCTCGGGCAGCACCATGGGCTTGCCCAGCTTGTCCATGACCCGTCGTACCTGCGCCCGCAGCTCGGGGTGGCGCAGCAGCTCGGAGCGGACCTCTTTGTAATGGCCGTAGGAGGTGCCGCAGTGGATGAGGGGGAAGTAGCCGCTCTCATAGGCGGTCGCGAAGTTGCGAAGCGCCACGGCGGCCTGTGCCGCCTCGTTGGAGGTCGCGCTCGCGTAGTAGTTCCACGCCGTGCAGGACGTCTGGTCGCGCGGGTCCTCGTAGTCGTAGCCGAGCTTGCGCATCACCCAGAAGATCGACGTCGAGTACCCGGGGATGTGCCCGCACTGCCCACAGGACTTGTGGTGCCAGAGGTGGCCCTTCGGCACGCGCTTGGGGCGGCCGTACTTCGTCGGCACCTCCACGACGGGTTGGCCGTCGGGGATCCTCTGGACGATCAGCTCTCCCTCCGCCTCGAGGCGGAAGAGCTCGTCGTGGAAGTCGGCGGGGATCGTGTCGGGATCCCGCTCGAAGCGCTCCTTCTTCTTCAGCATCACCTCGACAGGGATCGGCATCGGTCCTCCCTTGGCTGTCGGTGGGGTCGTTTCCTACGGGCGGGGCGGGAGGGCGAGGTCACCGCTCGATCCCCTCTTCCTCGAGGCGCTCTTCCATGACCTCCTCGAGGATCATGTGGAGACCCTCGTCGACGTCCCTGATCATGTCGAGCGCTCCGGTCTCGAGCCAGATCAGGTACAGCTCGATGAGCGTCCGGTCGGACACGTCCCACCCTGTCGACGTCGTGTGAAGGGTCTCGGGGGGGAGCGCCCGCCGCCACAGGGCGAGCTGGTTCGAGACGTCGGCCACCTCGGGCCCCCAGTCAGGGAAGGCGTCGGGCTGCAGCATGTCGGGGGAGACCTGGGTTCCCGTCGACATGATCTTGTAGATGATGCGTGAGTAGCCCTCGAGGGCCTCCTTGGCCGACGCCAGGCCATGATTGACGGCCACCTCGCGCATGATCGTGACGATCCCGCCCGGGTTGTTTCCCCGTGGACAGCGCAAGCAGGAGAAGCACTGGGAGCACTCCCAGATGTCCTCCTGCATCTGCTGGTAGATCAGCTCGACGTCCTGCCGGGCGGCCGCCTGGGCGATCCGCCGCGGGCTGAAGTCGTAGAAGCGCGCCGACGGGCAGACGGCCACGCAGATACCGCACTCGTAGCAGCCGTAGAGATAGTCGGGGAAGCGAAGATCGCTCCTCACCTCCTCGAAGAGCTTGCGCTTCTCCTCGTAGGTCACATCGTCGAAGCCGGCGACCGCCTCGGACTTGACGGCCGCTCCACGCGCGCGGGGGCGCTCGGCCACGGCGGCACCGGCCGGTTCAGAAGGAGACGACCGCATCGGCCCGTATCGCGAGATCGTTGAAAGCGGCGCCGCCGATCATCTCGACGTCGTCGACGAGGTCCTCGAGCTGCAGGTCGTTCAGATCGAGCGACGGCTGGCAGACGTACAGGCGCACACCGAGGTCCGTTGCCTGCTTGATGAAGTAGGAGAGCGGCTGGCCACGGTCCCCCTTCGGACCGATCTTGTCGACGACGTCCCGCTGGAGGAGCTGGGGACCGTACATCGTGAAATAGATGGCCACCTCGCACTCCATCGCCGCCGCCGAGGCTGCGAGGAAGAACGGCGTGGCAGACCTCCCCGGGTCGTTGACCCCGTGGGTCTGCACGTAGAGGACCTTGGCCTCGTCGTCGGAGGTCCACATGGCGGCCTACACCGATCTCCGGAGGAGGACGTGGAACACCTTGTCCTCCCGTCGGATGTCGACGAGCTCGTTGCCCGTCCTCGACGTCCAGGCCTTCATGTCGGGCTCGACCCCGGGGTCGGTCGCGAGGAGCTCGAGTACCTGGCCGACCTCGAGGCCCTTCATGGCCTGTGCCGTCTTGATCACCGGCAACGGGCACTGAAGGCCCGTGCAATCGAGTATCGAAGCGGGCATCACTTCGGACATCGTCGTCCCCCCCTTGGGACTCCATCACCGGCTCACGACCGGACCATATGCGTACCCTCGCATATCCTCATGCGATGGCAGCCGCCTTCCTAACACCGGCCCGAGGGCACGTCAAGGCTTTTTGTCATCGAGCTGCACGCAGTTCGATGACAGCCTGGCACTCGCCCGGATCGGGTTCTTGGCGAAACCCCAGGCGACGCCATAGCCTAGAGGTGTGGTGGAGTATCCGGTGGACGCACGCCTGCGACGTCAACTCGAGGAGCTGGCGGGGAGCATGTGCAAGGCACTCAACGACCCGAAGCGCCTCACGCTGCTCTACGCGCTTCGCTACGGCCCCCTCACGGTGTCGGAGCTGAGCGAACTGCTCGAGTCGCCGCAGTCGAACACCTCTCAGCACCTTGCCATCCTTCGCGACCGCGGACTCGTCATCGCGGTGCGGCAGGGCAACAGCGTCCGCTACTCCCTTCGTTACCCGAAGATCCTCCAGGCGGTGGATCTCCTGCGCGAGGTCATGAGCGTCGAGACCGAGCGCCAGCAGGAGCTCCACGCCCTCGCCCCCTCGGCCTGAACCGCCCCGCCGCCCGCTCGGCTGTCGCGGAGAGCCTGCCAGCCACGTCCTCCGCCGGGCGAGCAGGTCGCCCCCGACGCCGAACTTGGCCCGGTGACTCCCGCGAGTGGCTCAGCGGAGGGCGGCGAGGCGGGCCTCGACCGTGCGCTCCTCGGCGAGGTCGAGTTGTCGCCAGCGTGCCCGCGGGATCCGCTCGAGGACAGGGCCGGGCACGAGGCCGACGAGCTCGCTCCGGCGGATCGGCACGAGCCGCTCGACCTCGTCGTAGACCTGAGCAGGCCCGACCCGGTCCGGCTCGATGAGGTTGAACGAGACCTGCACCTCCCCGCCGACCGGCAGGCCGAGCGCGCGCACCGACGGACCTCGCAGCGCCCTCGCTATCCCGCGAGCCCGCTCGATCGTGGACTCGATCACCAGGTTGTAGGCGACCAGCACGCCCCGTACCCCGACGCAGGTGGCGCCGGCCGTCGGGTGCGGCGCCTTCGGCCCGAGGTCGGGGGAGAGGCTGACCCAGGCCCGCCGCCGGATCTCGGGCAGCGTCCGCTCGGGGCCGTAGAGGAAGCAGGGGACCCCCTCGGAGGAGAGGGCGGCCGCGAAGCGGTCGCGGGCCGCCAGGGCGACCTCGTAGGGCTCCGCGTAGGGCACGAAGGGCACCACGTCCACGGCGCCGAGGCGGGGATGGACCCCGCGGTGCCCGGAGAGGTCGACGAGCTCGACGGCCCGCCGGGAGAGTGCGAGCGTTGCGAGCTCGATCTCCTCGGCCTCTCCTGCGAGCGTGTAGACGCTGCGGTGGTGGAAGGGATCGCTGTGAGTGTCGAGCAACAGCTTGCCTGCCGCGGCGCCGATCTGCCCGACGATGCCGAGGTCGCGGCCCTCGGACACGTTGACCACCGCCTCGATCATCAGGGCCGTCTCCACTCGGCTCTCACGCCGCCGCCTGATGGCGTGCGGCGGCGATCAGTTGGCCGCTTCTGCCGCTGCCAGGCGCCGCCGGCGCGCGATGCGCCGCCGCTCCCGCTCCGAGGTGCCTCCCCAGACGCCATGGTCGATGTGATTCTCCATGGCGTACTCGAGGCAGGGCGCCTTCACGGGACAATCCGCGCAGACCCGGCGTGCGACCTCGACGCCGACTCCGTCGCTCGGGAAGAACAGGTCCGGCGGCTGCTCCCGGCAGTTCCCGCGAGCCATCCACGATGTGTCCATTGCGCCCCATTGTTAGCGCATCGTCTGGCGAAATGGTCGGCGTTTGCTTAGAAGGTGCTGAGAGAACGCCGGTCGCCCCGCGCTCCCGGGAGGGTCGGTATCCGCCCTGGTAGACTGCCATGTCCTCCGGGTCAGTCCTCGAGAGAGCAAGGAGCAGGGGTCCATGACGATGCCGTCGTACCAGCCTGACGAGCAGCAGGCTCCCGAGCCTCCCCGCGGGCACGTCCGCATGGTCTACCTCGGGCCAGTCGCCCCGCACTGGGAGGTCGAGTCGGAGTTCGGCGAGCGGAGCCTGATCGAGGAATTCCGCCAGCGGGCGCTCGCCCGGCTCGTGCTCCTGCCGCCTCACGACCCGCAGTTCCGCCGCAACCGCGAGCGGATCGTCCGCGACGCCGAGCGCGAGAACCTGATCCTGGAGTGGGACCTCGGCGTTCCTGAGGAGGAGGCGGCGACGCCGGAGGCCTGAGTCAGGCGATCTCGAGGCGGGCGAGCCAGAGGCCCGGAGCGTCGACCTCAGGGGGCGTCGGCAGGCTGGCAGCGTCCACCCACAGCCGGGCGAGCTCGGCACCCCCCGAGCGCTCGAGGACGCCCTCGACGAAGCGGTCCCCGCGGTCCACGTTGTCCTGGTCGAGCCTGAGGCCGAACAGCCCCTCCGCCACCTCCTCGCCGGCGCCGCGGCCGAGGCGCCGGCGTCGCATCGCCTCGCCGATCGGTGCGTGGGCACCGATCAGGCGGTCTGCGACCTCGGAGGTGACGTGCTCGGCATAGCCGGAGATGGTCGCCACGAGCGCGTCGAGCTCCGTCCTCACCCGCTTCGCCTCGGGGGACTCGAGCGAGGCCTGGAGGGCGGTCGGATCCCCGAAGAGGTCCATGATCGACGAGAGGTCGGTCAGCTCGCCGCCGCTCAGCAGCGACTGGAACGCCTCCGGGTCCGGCCTCACCGTCTCGGCGTGGGCGACGACGAGCTCGGCGAGGCGTTGCGCCACGTGCGGTCGCGACAGGACGGCGTGGTGCGCCATCTCGTGGGCGCACAGCCACAGCGAGAGGTCGTCGGAGGGCAGGCTCCAGTCGGAGGCCACCTCGGCGAGGTTGGCGGAGACGACGAGGATCTCGTCTCCGGTCGCCGGGGCGAGGGGCACCTCGTACTGTCCGAGGGCCCGCTGGGCGAGATGCCCGACGGCGGAGCCGACCTGCATGGCGATCATCATCGGCATGGCCGCCCCGGCCCAGCGGCCGAGCAGCTCGCTCAGCTGGCGGCCGTCCTCACCCAGCTCCTGCTCGGTCTGAGGGGGCGGGACGAAGGGCGCCGGGCTCAGCTTGTCGAGGACCGGCCTCCAGGTGTCAAGGGTGCGCCGCGCCCACTCGCTCTTGCTCGTCGGCACGAGTCGAGGGCTGCGCCCGCTCGGGGTGAGCTGCATGCCGGTGACATCCGCCACGTGGAGCTCCGCGATCTTGCTGAGCTCCTCGAGGTGGATTCGCTCGCGCGGGTCGGGGTTCGGATCGGGCGAGTCCCCCGCTGCAGCGCTGGCAGCGAGCTGGTAGGCGAGTTGCCACTGGTACCCCGAGCCCTGTGGCATGAGCCGGAGCAGGTCTCCGAGCATCTTCGCGAAGAAATCACCGCCGCCGCCCGGCGTGGGCAGGTCGCTCATGGCCGCCTCAGGCCGCGGACTGCAAACGTGCCTTGACCTCGGACGCTGTCTGGCCGTGGACGACCTCGAGCTTCACCGAGACCGCCGGCGCCATGAGGTAGAGCATCGCTTGGAGCCGTGCCATGTTCGTGACCCGCTGTCCGTTCACCGCCGCGATGATGTCACCTTTCACGAGCCCCGCCCTCGCCGCCGCGCTCTTCGGTTGCACGCTGAGCACCTTGACACCCGTCGACGGCGAGACGGCGACGTCTGCCTTGTGGTGGCCGGTGCTCCGCTTCGGGTTCTCGCTCCCAGCGAGCACGACCGGCAGCCGGGTGGCGCTGCCGGTGATGCCGAGCCAGCCGTGAACGACATGTCCGTCCGCGATCAGGTATCCGGAGACCGTCTGCAGGAGCCAGCCGGGCGCAACGATCGCCCTACGTCCCTCCTTGCCGACGACCATGCCGCCGATCTCGCCCTCACCGCCGGCGACCTGCACGACGAGTGAGCCGATCGGCGCCCCACCGAGGCCGAGCGAGGGCGGGCCGACCTCCAAGAGAGCCGGGCCGTTGGCGAGGCTGGCGGGGCGTGGGGCGACGGCGAGTGACGCCACCGAGACGTTGAGGTCACCTGTCCGCCATGCGGTGAGGACGAGGTTGTCAACCGGCGGGCTGTGATCCGGTGACAGCTCGAGCCAGGGCAGCGATGAGCCGGCGATCCGCAGCACGGCGATGCCCGTCGCCTGGTCGCGTCCGACGACCGTGGCGATGAGCTCCTCGCCGTCGGAGCGGACGACCGAGATGCTGGTCGCGCCGGCGATGGCCGAGGCGGCAACGGCGACGTAGCCGTTGGGGGAGATGAGGGCGCCGTCGGAGAGGACCGTCGTGTGCGGCCCGGCTGCGCGCACCCTGACGAGGGCGGCCGAGAGACCCGCCAGCTGGTTCGCGATGGCGCTCGTGTGCATCGGCAAGGTCGTGCTCGGGTCCGTCGTGAGCGCCAGCACCTTGGTCTGCGAGTGGCTGGAGACCGGAGCATGAGCTCGTGTCATCCAGGCGGTCAGATGCGTGCCGATGAGCACGACACCGGTGGCGAGCAGCGCTCCGACGAGACCGGCTGCACCGGCGCCGGCACGCGAGGGCGTGCTCTGGAGCCACTTGCGGCGCGCGGCCAGGACCTTGGCCTGGTCGGCGCCGGCGTGCTGATTCGCGAGCTCCGAGGGGTGCCGCCACACGCGGTCCTCCGGAGGGAGAAGCGGTCGAAGCGGTCCTTCGTCCTGGAGATCGTCGAAGTCGTCACCGGGTTCGACCACGGGGAGAGGATACAAACCAGCCGGTTGTCACGGGTCGCGACCCTCCTTGGCCCCGGGGGCTACTCGAGGCGCAAGCGTGCGTACGATGCGTGCGTGACCGATGCAGTGGGAGACGGCGACTGGCTCACGCTCACCGGTGCCCCCCTCTCCTACGCCACAGCTCTCGAGTGGGTCGGCGGTCCGGGCTGGGGAGCCGTGGCGGGCTTTGCGGGGCTGGTGCGCGACCACGCCGAGGGACGCACCGGCGTGACGGCGATCGACTACGAGGCCTACGAGGAGCAGGTGGTGCCCCGCTTCCGG
>JAJZZB010000010.1 GCA_021797795.1 Actinomycetes bacterium
GCTCGTAGTAGCGATGAAGGCCCTGTAATGGGGCCCGAGCCAAGGGGCCGGGCAGTCCAAGGTCACCCGACGGCCAACCCTTCGGGGGAGGAGCCGGGGGAGGGACCGAAGCGCAAGGTGAAGTCCTTTGAGATTCGAAGGCGCCTCGTCTACGAGGCGTGGCAACGGGTCCAAGCGAACGGCGGTGCGCCGGGAGTGGACGCCGTGAGCATCGAACGGTTCGCAGCCGAGGAGGCCGACAACCTCTACAAGCTGTGGAACCGGATGTCGTCGGGGAGCTATTTCCCCGGACCGGTGCGAGCGGTGGAGATACCGAAGGATCATGGGAAAGGGGTCCGGGTGCTCGGGGTGCCCAACACGGCAGACCGAGTGGCCCAGACCGCAGCAGCGATGCTGCTGGAAGAGGAGCTGGAGCCGATCTTCCACCCCGACAGCTATGGCTACCGTCCTGGGCGCAGCGCCCATGATGCTCTCGCCAAGACTCGTCAGCGTTGTTGGACGAAGGACTGGGTGCTCGATCTCGACGTCCGGGCCTTCTTCGACAGCGTTCCCCACGATCTGTTGTTGAAAGCGGTCGCTCACCACACCGACGAGGCCTGGGTCCTGCTCTACATCGAACGGTGGCTGAAAGCCCCCATGCAGATGCCAGACGGGACCCTCGTGGCACGGGAGAAGGGAACCCCCCAGGGCTCTCCGATCTCGCCGCTGCTCGCCAACCTCTTCATGCACTATGCGTTCGATCGCTGGATGGACCGGGAGTACCCCGGTTCGCCCTTCGAGCGCTATGCGGATGACGTCGTTGTCCACTGCGACACCGAGGCAAAGGCGCTCGCTCTGCGAGCCGCACTTGCCGAGCGGCTCGGGTCTTTGGGCCTCGAGCTGCACCCCGACAAGACGAAGATCGTGTACTGCAAAGACGCGAAGCGCCGGGGAAGCTCCGAGCACACGTG
The DNA here is from genome assembly GCA_021797795.1 of Actinomycetes bacterium. Taxonomy (GTDB): domain Bacteria; phylum Actinomycetota; class Acidimicrobiia; order Acidimicrobiales; family Bog-793; genus JAKACF01. The sequence continues at coordinate 951 of JAJZZB010000010.1, forward strand.
CTTCGACTTCCTCGGCTACACCTTTCGGGCTCGCCTGGCCAAGGGTCGGTATGGGTTCTTCGTGAGCTTCCTGCCGGCCATCAGCGCCGTGGCAAGAAAGGCGAAGGGCCGCCAGATCAGAGCCTGGCACCTCAACCGCCGCAGTGGAACGGACCTATCCGGCCTCGCCCAGGAGATCAATCCCCAGGTGCGAGGTTGGATCAACTACTACGGAGCCTTCTACCGCTCCGAGTTGTACGCCATCGCGGCGCGCATCGACGAACACCTCGTCCGATGGGCAATGCAGAAGTTCAAACGACTCCGAGGACGTCCCAATCGGGCATGGCGCTGGCTGGACGCAGCACGGCTGCGACAGCCGACGCTCTTTGCCCATTGGCATCTCCTCGCCTCACCGAAACGCCGGACTGTGGGAGCCGTATGACGGGAGACCGTCACGTACGGTTCTGCGAGAGCGGGAGGGGGAGGTTCCCTCCCGCTACTCACCAGGTTCCACGGGACCAGGTGTGGGCGCCACCGCCACCGGTGGTACCATATAATCATGGAGAAGACGACGCTGTATCTGCCGGAGGACCTGAAGGTGGCGGTCAAGCGGGTTGCTGCAGAGCGCGGGGTGTCCGAGGCAGAGATCATCCGCGAGTCGATTCGTGTGTCGGTCGGTGGTGTTCGTCCGCGGCCACGTGGCGCCCTGTACTCGAGCGGGAAGCCGATCGCCCGCCAGGCCGAGGAGCTGCTTGCCGGCTTCGGGGAGCGCTGAAGGTGCCTCCGGTCATCGTGGACACCAGCGCCCTGCTGGCGTTCTTCGATGCCTCCGAGCCCGACCACGACGCGGTGTCAGCGGTGCTTGCCGCGGCCGATGCCCTAGTCGTCTCTCCGTACGTGGTGGCCGAGCTCGACTACCTGGTGGCCACCCGACACGGCGTGGACGACGAGCTGGCCGTGCTCGACGAGCTGGCCGGCGGAGCGTGGGACCTGGCGGCGTTCGACGAAGGGGGGCTTCGCCGCTCCCGGGTGGTGATCGCCAGCTATCGGGACCAGGAGATCGGAGTCGCGGATGCATCGATCGTGGTCCTGGCTGAGCGGTACCGGACGCGCGCGATCGCCAGCCTTGACCGCCGACACTTCGACGTCCTGCGGCCCCTCGACGGCGACTACTTCGACGTGCTGCCGCGGCTGGGTTGACCGGGTTGCGGACACCGCCCAGTGCGACCGAGTTTCTCGAACATCGGCGACCATGGTCGTGCGCTACGTGGCGCGGCGCCCAGGTGGCTGCATAGGGCAGGGCGCTGACCAGCGGCTTTGTCGGGTCTGAGGCCCGAAGGTGCTTGTTGGTCCTGAAGCCCCGCCACTAGTCCTCTTGGTTCCTCGCGCTCTCGTTCAAGTGCGCGACGCTGTGACACGCACTTTCACGTCGGCCTCCGCGTCGAAGATACGAGTTTCTCGGGTGGATCTCTCGGGGCCTGCTCACCGCTGCGTACGCATACTGGTGCAGGGTGTGCGCGGCGAGATGAGGCCGGTGAGCTGCGGGTTCGAGCTGGCGCCGTTGGAGGTCGCCCGGTCACGGCGCCACTACATACGCATGCATAGGGCATGCGTATGTAGTGCACTACTCAAAGTCATCGGCGCCACCCAGCACCGGGCCTGGGGCGGCTAACTTGGATGGGGCCAGGGCGACTGACAGGGAGGCGTCCTCGCAGATCGCTGGGTCGTCCCAGTCGGTCGACGTCGAGGACCGAGGCGCACCCCGACCCAGCCGTGGCCTCCTTGCATGCGGTAGACGGCAGCCCCTCGGAGTTCCCAGCCATGGGTGCCTCTTACCGCTCCGGGCGGCGTAGCGGACTGGAGGTGCCGGTGGTCGTAGTGCTCGTCGCTGCACCAGGCAAGGAACTGCTTGCCGACAAGGCAAGCGGGTGCGCCGTGGCTCAGCTTCTCGGTCACCTCCCCAGTGCCGCGCAGATCACCAACAGTCCGCGGTCCTTCGATCTCGGCGCTGGCATGTGCGAGCGATGGGCCGGCGCGCCGGCTGCACCCATCGTCGTTGGTGCGAGCCGTCCCGCTCCGAATCGGCGACTCTCGGGACGTGTCCGTATAGGGCACCCTTGCGAGAATCCAAACCGGGCGGCCCTTACGGGACACCGTCTGGGCATCACCCTCACTGGACCAGGGGCGTTCCCGAAGGGGGTTCGCTGTACGGAAGGTGGTGCAACCACTCCGTCGACCGCTCGCCAGCGATAGGGCATGCTTTCCGACATGACACGGCTCGGCGGTCGGATAGCTCTGGTGACGGGAGCGAGTAGGGGTGCAGGCCGGGGGATAGCGACGGCCCTCGGTGCCGAAGGAGCCACCGTGTACGTGACCGCGCGCAGCAGCCGCGACAAGCCGGCAGTGGCGGAGTTCCCTCACTCGGTGGAGGAGACCGCGGAGGAGGTTGTCGCTGCAGGAGGCGTGGGGGTCGCGGTGGCGTGCGATCACACCGACGACCACGACGTTCGCTCCTTGTTCGAGCGCATCCGGGCCGACCACGGCCGCCTCGACGTGCTGGTGGCCAATGCCTGGGGCGGCTACCTTCCCTATCGGGAGCACAATGAGTGGTTCCAGCGGCCGTTCTGGGAGCAGTCGATGGAACGCTGGGACGGCATGTTCACCGCTGGGCTGCGCTCCCACCTCGCTACCTGCCTCTACGGCCTGCCGCTTCTGCGCGAAACCGGCTACGGGCTCGTCGTGCTGACGACGTTCACCCGGGGTAGGCGTTACCTGGGCAATGTCTTCTACGACGTCGCCAAGAACGCGGTATGCCGGCTGGTGACCGGCTTGGCCGAGGAGACCAAGGACACCGACCTTGCCATCGTGGGCGTCTCGCCCGGCTGGATGGCGGTGGAGCGGATGACCGGGCTGTCCGAGCGCCAGCGGGCCGAGATGGAGTCCGTGGCCTACATCGGTCGCGCCGTGGTGGAGTTGGCCTGCGACCCGGCGGTGTCCCGGCGCTCGGGTCAGACGCTCGCCGTAGGCGATCTGGCCCGCATCTATGGCTTCACCGACGTCGACGGGCGTCAGCCGACTCCTTACGTGATCGAGCCCTGATAGGTGTCGTCATCTCTGCGACCGGCTCCGCAGGGGGATCCCTCAGCGGACGCGGTCGTCAGCTCGCGCGGGCCAACCTTGCCGGCTGGCGGGATGCCGAACCCGCGAGCGCGGCGAGCTTCTTGTGATCGGCGGGGCGCGCCGGTGCATGGACCGACAGGTGAAGCGACGGATGTGAGCACACTCGTAGCTCGATGACCTCCAAGTTGACGACACCCGCGCCGGGAACGCGGGTCTTGAGGTTTCCGGTCATCGACTGGCGCACCTCGTAGGTCGTCCACCACGAGCGGAACTCGCTGCTGCGAGCTTCAAGGTCGGCGATCATCTCGGCGAACCGGTCGTCGCCGGCATGTTGGCCATAGGCAGCCCGGAACTCGGCGAGGAGAGCGTGGCTGCGCTCTTCCCAGTTGGCCCACATCGCCCGGCGCGCTGGTTCGCAGAAGGCCATCCACATGACGTTGCACCGACCCGGTGGAAGGGTCTCGGGATGCCAGATCGCCGCGAAGGTCTCGTTCCAGGCGACCAGGTCGAACCTCGGATCGAAGACGCAAGCCGGCGCCGGCAGAACCACGTCGAGAAGGTGGCGAAGCTCACCTGTGGGTGCCGAGAATCCCATCCATCCAGCTCAGGCGACCATCCGGTACTCGTGGATGAGGCCGCCCAGGCGGTCGGTTCTTCGAACCCTGGCAGGGTCGATGTCGTCGATCGGCGCCGGAGTCGCATCGAGTGTGGACGGCGCACGCTGGTCGAGCGATCGGTGCGGGCGGTGGGCGTTGTAGTGCTCGACGTACTCGGCGAGCACTGCCTCGAGATGGCGGCGCCCGAGGATGAGCACCTTGTCGAGGCACTCGCGCCGCAAGGTGCCGATCACGCGCTCGCAGATGGCGTTCGCCCGGGGTGCCCGGACAGGGGTCCTGATGACCCTGACGCCGTCGGCAGCGAAGACGGCGTCGAAGGAGCTGGTGAACTTGGTGTCGCGATCGCGGATGAGGAACTTGACCGCGTTCACGTGGTCGGCGAGCTCCATCGATAGGTTGCGGGCCCGCTGAGTCACCCAAGCGGCGACTGGCTTGGCGGTCACGCCGAGTATTCGTACTCGTCGCGTGTCGTGGTGGATGAAGGCGAGCACGTAGAGCCGGCGGAGGAGAACCGTGTCGACGTGGAAGAAGTCACACGCCATCAATCCCTTCGCCTGCGTGGAGAGGAACCCTGCCCAGGTCGGTCCTGACCTGCGTGGCGACGGCTCGATGCCATGACGCTTCAAGATCGCCCAGACGCTCGAGGGTGCGATGGTGATGCCCATGGTCGCCATCTCGCCGTGGACGCGCCGGTAGCCCCAGCCGGGGTTCTCCTCTGCCAACCGGATGACCAGCGCAGTGGTTCCCTTCGCGATGCCCGGCCGACCGGGTCGGCTCGGCGGGTAGGTCCAGTGCTTCGTGACGAGGTCCCGGTGCCATCTCAGCAGCGTTGCTGGCTGGACGAAGAAGTGACCGAGCCGTCGGCGGGGGAGCAGTCGCGCGAGCCCCGCCAACACCGCCCGGTTCGCAGGCTCCAGCATCGGCCGATGAATCTGGCGGCGGAGCACCGCGACTTCGTGTCGGAGCATGACGACCTCGACGGCGAGTTCAACGTTGCCGCGGCAGATGAGACGGATTAGCTGAAGGACGCGGCAGAACGCTCGGTAGAGGAATGAGGGGATCACCGCCGGATGCTGGCTGTAGGAGCTCGCCGACGTCAAAGTCCAGGTCGAAGGCCGAGGATGACGTTCTCGGCACCGACACCGGCGGACCGGACGCCGGCGTCTCAAGGTGGGTTCGACTACGAGCCCCTTGCGCCCTTTACGGAGACTAGGGTAGCAGTTCTGCTACCATAGTCGGCGTGAGTGATATCGCACAGAAAGAGCTACGGAACAACGTCGGTGAGGTGCTCCGTCGGGCCGAGGCCGGCGAGACCATCACCGTGACCGTCGCCGGTCGTCCCGTGGCCGAGCTCGGTCCGGTGCACCGCCGCCGCTGGGTTCGCGGTGCTGCACTCGCTGGTATGTGGCGTGCAGGGGCGCCACGAGGGCTGGATGTCGACCTCGAGCGACTGCCGGCCGGCGTCGTGGACCCCTTCGCTTCGTGAGGGCTCTGCTCGACACGTCGGTGCTGATCGGGGAGCTGCCCCCGCCTGACGACGTCGAGGCCGCCATCAGCGTCGTGTCGATCACCGAGCTGCACTTCGGTGTCCTCGTCGCTGACGACGATGACGAGCGAGCGCGCCGCGTCGCTCGGCTATCAGCGATCGAGGCGACGTTCGACCCCCTGCCCGTGAGTGTCGACGTCGCCCGTGTCTGGGGTCAGCTCGCCGCCGCGGTGGCCCGTCGTGGTGGCAACCCGAGACGGCGCCAGATCGACCTCGCCATTGCGGCCACCGCCCACGTGGAAGGAGTGCCCCTCCTCACCGAGAACGTTGGCGACTTCCAGATCATCCATGACCTCGTCGACGCTCGGCGACTCTCCGACCGCTAGCTCGCAGCGAGCTCCCGTAACGCGGAATCAGTGTCCCGATTGGGTGAGGCCCTGGGGCGGTGAACGGAAGACGAAGCCTGTGACACAACGGCGAGTTTCTCGGGTCCTTCCCTCGGTCCGGCAACATTGAGTAGGGCAACCGCCCAGGCGGCTGCATAGGGCAAGCACTGTGACCAGCGCCTTCGTCGGATCCTGAACCCGATGGTCGTGCGCTGGTCCTGAACCCCCGCCACCAACTCTGGGGCTCCCGGCATAGATGTGGGATCGATTCAGGGATCCGAGCCCCGGCGCCGTTCGTGCAGGACCTGCCCGGCGATGCCCTGGACGAGGTGGGTGGCGTGGCCGGCGAGGGCGCTCGCGCCGCCCACCGCATGGGGAGCCGGTCCGGGAGTTCCCGCTCGCAGCGGTGCAGATGAGATGCCAGGCCGGTAGGGGTCTGCTGCGCTCTCGCCAGGGTGGTCCCCGCCCGCCTCGGCCGAACGCCGTGCGGCGTGGGTTCGATCATGGGTCCTTCGGCACTGTCCACGGACCACCCGGCCGGCTCAGGCTGGGGGCTGTCAGGGGGCCGCCGGCACAGCGCCGGGCTGCCTCCGGCAGGTGAGCACGAAGGAGGTGTCGTCGTGAGCCACGGCCTCGGCGTCATCGACCGGACGGTCGAGAAGACCTACGAGTGGCTGGACGAGGTCGCTGAGCGGGATCTCCTGGAGGACCGCCGCCGCGCCTACCAGGTCCTGCGGGCTGTGCTGCAGGCGCTGCGCGACCGCCTCGAGCCCGACGTGGCCGCTCACCTGGCGGCCCAACTGCCGCTGCTCGTCCGCGGCCTGTTCTACGAGGGCTGGGACCCCTCCAGCACCCCGATGCGGCTGTCGCTCGCCGACTTGCTCGGGCGGGTCGAGCGCGGCGCCGCCCTGAAGGGCCCGAGCGAGGCGGAGGACGCCGTCCGGGCGGTGCTCGCCCTGCTGCGGGACGACCTCGGCCAGGGCACGGTCGACCATCTCGTGTCGGTGCTGCCGCGCGAGTTCGCCGGCCTCGTCTGAGGCCACATCCGTGGAGACGGCCGTCGCGATCGTCGAGGACCGGCGCGACGCCGGAGGCGAGCTTGCAGGTGCTCTGGCTGGCCTGAGGGGCGAGGACGCGGTCGTGCTCGGGTTGCCCCGAGGCGGGGTCCCGGTGGCCTTCGAGGTCGCCCGGGGCCTCGGCACCCCTCTCGACCTCCTCGTCGCCGGAAAGCTCGGCGTGCCCTTCGAGCCCGAGCTCGGGGTGGGGGCGGTGGCTGAGGCCGAGGTGAGCGTCGACGACGAGAGCGTGGCACGTGACGCCGGGGTGTGCGAGGAGACGCTCGAGGAGGTCGAGGCACGCGAGCGGGCCGAGGTGGCGAGGCGCTCGGCCCGGCTGCAGGCGGTGCGACCGGAGGTGCCCGTCTCGGGGAGGACGGCGGTAGCCGCGGACGACGAGCTTGCCGCCGGCTCGATCGCGAGGGCGGCCTGCGCCCTGGCAAGGGCGAAGGGTGCCCGCCGGGTGGTGCTCGCCGTCCCGGTCGCCCCCGAGAGCGCGGCCGCCTCGCTCGAAGGCGAGGCCGACGGGGTGGTCGTCCTCGCCGAGCCGGCGTACGTCCTCGCAATCGGGCAGGTCTACCGGGACTTCTCCCAGACGAGCGACGCCGAGGTCCTCGCGCTGCTCTGGGAGTCACTCCCCGCCGAGACAGCGCCGGCCTCCTCCCCGGCGCCACGAGACCGGCCCGGCCTCGACGAGGAGGTCGAGGTCGTGGCCGCAGGGGTACACCTCGCCGGCAAGCTCGCCGTTTCGACCGAGGCGGCGGGCCTGGTCGTGTTCGCGCACGGCAGCGGGTCGGGCCGCCACAGCCCGCCCAACCGCCTCGTTGCCGGCGCCCTCTGGCAGGCGGGCTTCGGCACGCTGCTGATCGACCTCCTCACCCGCTCCGAGGCGCTCGACCGCTCCAAGGTGTTCGACGTCGAGCTGCTCCGCCGCCGTCTCGGCGAGGCGACCGTATGGCCTAAGGCGAGAGAGGAGAGGCGGAAGCGGGCGGTCGGGTACTTCGGGGCGAGCACCGGCGCTGCCGACGTCGCTCGACACGGTGCGGCGCCCGGGGCTCCGGTGGCGGCCGTCGTCTCGCGCCGGGGACGGCCCGATCTGGCCGGGCCGTGGCTGACCGAGGTGCGGGCGCCGACCCTGATCATCGTGGGCGGTGCGGACGACGTTGTGCTGCGGCTGAACCGCGATTTCGGCGGGCGGCTCGTGTGCCGAAACGAGCCCTCGGTCGTCCCGGGGGCGTCGCACCTGTTCGAGGGGTCCGGAACCCTCGAGGTGGTCGCCGGGCTCGCGACGGCGTGGTACATCGAGCACCTCGCGAAGGAGGCACCATGACGGCCACCGATCGGGGAGGCGGCGCGCACGACCCGGCGCCGGAGGTCACCGGCCGGGATCGGTCGTCGCTCGACGAGGCGGAGCTCGACGAGGAGTTCGCCGGGGAGGACCTCGAGGCCTTCGGCGAGCGGGAGGCGGCCGAGGTCGAGGAGGACGGCCGGCTCGAGCTCGAGCACCTGCTGGCGGGACGGCCACCCGACGAGACCCCGGACACGCTCGAGCCCGAGGAGCTCGAGGAGCGTCTCGAGACCCAGTCGGAGGCGGCGGAGGTCCTCTCGGTTCATGAGGAGTCGGCGCTCTGCGCTGGCCTGCTCGACGAGGAGGAGCTGGGCGGGGAGGCTGCCGAGGAGCTCGCCGACGAGCTCGAGGACGAGTGGGACGAGCAGGAGGGGGCCGCCGCCATGGTGCTCAGCACCGCCCGCCACCACCTGCTCGCCGAGCGGGCGCGCCTCGAGCGCCTCGCCGACGACTTCCGCAGCTCGGGGATGGGCGACAGGAGCGAGCGAGAGGACCTCGGCGAGCTGTCGGGCGTGGACCAGCACCCGGCGGACCAGGGGACCGAGACCTTCGACCGGGAACGCGACCTGTCCATCCGCGAGCAGGTGGAAGGCGAGCTCGTCGAAGTCGACCGGGCGCTCCGCAAGCTGGCGGAGGGCAGCTACGGCCGGTGCGAGAGCTGCGGGCGGCCCATCCCGCTCGAGCGGCTCGAGGCCGAGCCGGCCGCCCGCTGGTGCCGGGAGGACCAGCGGGCGGTCGAGCAGGAGCTCTTCGGCGAGGTCCGGCGACTCTCCCCCTGAGCGAGGAGGCGGCGGACATCCCTCGACGCGACGAGGCCACCGATGCTGGAGCGGGGAGCCTGCATCGGTGGCCTCGAACGGGAGGAGGCTAGACCGCCGGGCCTGCCATCAACGTGAGCGAGGCCGTGTGCCTGCCCCCCGATCCGCCGACCCAGGTGACCGAGACGGTCGTGCCCGGGTGCGCTCCGGTGAGCATCTTGCCGAGGGCGATGTAGCTGCTCACCTTCTTGCCGTTGAGGCCGATGATCACGTCACCCGAGCGGATGCCCGCCCGGGCGGCCGGTGAGCCGCCGAGCACCTGGAGGACCACGGCGCCGTAGTTGACCGGGAAGCTCGTCGACCCTCCGAAGGGTGAGGCGGACTGCTGCTCGGCCGTGGCGATGCTCTCGACGTCAACGCCCATGATCCCGTGGGTCCCGAGGATGATCTGCGACGACGCCTTGTTCTGCTGGATCTTCGTCGCGATGCCGATCGCCCGGTCGATCGGGATGGCGAAGCCGATGTTGGAGGCCGACTGCGTGCTCGACCCGGTGGCGGCCGCTGTGTCCATCCCGATCACCTGCCCGGCCGCGTTGACGAGCGGGCCGCCCGAGTTGCCCGGGTTGATCGGCGCGTCCGTCTGGATGAGGCCGGTGAGGTGCTCGACGTTCCCCGAGCCGGCGTCGCTCGCCGTGATCGACCGACCGAGGGCCGAGACGATCCCGCTCGTCACTGTCGGCGTCCCGCCGAGACCGAGGGCGTTGCCGATGGCGACGACGCCGTCGCCGACCGAGACGGTCGAGGAGTTGCCGATCGAGACGTGCGGCAGGCCGGAGGCACCCTCGAGCAGGACAAGGGCGACGTCGGCCGTCGGGTCGGCGCCGAGCACCTTCACCTGGTAGGTGGTCCCGGTGCCGTCCACCTGGGCGGTGATCTTCGTGGCGCCCTGGATGACGTGGTTGTTCGTGAGGACCTCGCCGTTGGAGGTGAGCACCATGCCGGTTCCCTCCGCCTCGGCATTCTGGGCACCGAGGACCGAGGTGATGTCGACCGTGGCCGGGTCGACGTTCTTCGCGATCCCGGCAACGTTGAGCTTGGTGGCGGCACTCGTCCCTGAGGACTGGGGCTGGGGGATCGGCTGGGTGGCGCGGTTGCTCGTGTTGGACGCCCGGCTCCCGAAGATGGCCCCAGCCGTGGCGGCACCGGCGACGAGGACGGCTACTGCCGTGGCGGCGGCGATGATCCTCCCCCGCCGGCGGGGCGGCCCGCTCTCGCCCGGATGGCCGCCGGCTCCCGGGCCGTCGCCGAAGGCGGGCGGCGGGCCGTACCCGCCGTAGGGCGGAGGAGAGTAGCCGCCCTGAGCGGCGGCGCCGTAGGGCGGTGTCGCCGCTGAGCCCTGCTGGCCCGGCGCGTAGGGGGGCGTCACCCAACCGGGGGCCGGTTCCTGGCCGTAACCGCCAGGACCCACTGTCCACGGCGGCGGCGGGGCCGGTGGTGACGGCGGCGCCCAGTTGCCCTCGGGGAGGGGCTGCCACTTCGGTTGGGACGGCGGGGGCGGCGGGCCGCCGGCTCCCGGACCGGTGGGGTCGAGACCGGGGGCCGTGGGCCCCTCGCCGGCGCCCGCCTGCTCGTGCGGCTCGCCCGAGTTCTCGCTCGGATCGAAGGGGTTGTGGTCCATCGAATGCTCCTGTTCAGCGCCGGCGGGTGTCGGCGCCTTTCGGTTTCCTTCCATGATTCCCCGTCAAGCTGGGAGAAGTCTGAGACGCTCCTGGGGAGTTCTCAGGACTTGGCGACGCGTCATCCCAGCTCATCGATCGGAACCGGCTCCGGACGGCTCCGGATGCGTGGCGGGGTTCTGGGAGAAGGGGGCGGACTCGGCAGCCGAGCGGCGGCTGTCGGCTCGAGGCGGTGTCGTTCACAGCCCCTTCAACGCCGGAAGCAGCTCCTTTTCCGCCCAGGTGAGGAAGCCCTCCTGGGCGTGGCCGATCTGGACGAGGGCGAGATGCGTGAAGCCGGCCTCGGCGAAGGCCCTCACTGCCTCGCGGTGGCGCTCGACGTCGGGACCGCAGGCGATGGACGCCTCGACGTCGTCAGGGCGCACGAAGCGGCTGGCGGCCGCGAAGGCCTCCGGCCCGGGCAGGTCGGCGTTGACCTTCCAGCCGCCGGCGAACCAACGGAACTGGTCGTGAGCGAGCTCGACAGCACGCCGGCGATCCGCCGCGTAGCAGACCGGCAGCTGTCCGACCCGTGGCTTTCCCGCACCGCCGGCGGCGTCGAAGAGGTCGCCGAGGCTGGCGTCCGGCTCGACGGCGATCATGAGGTCCGCCCGCCGGCCGGCCAGGTCACAGGCGCGTGGGCCGCTCACGGCGATGCCGATGGGCACCGGGGTGGCGGGCGGGTCGAACAGCCGCGCCGCGTCCGCTGTGAAGTGACGCCCGTGGAAGCTGACCCGCTCACCCGCGAGCAGGCGGGCGATGATCTCGGTCGCCTCCTCGAGCATCTCGTGGCGGATCGAGACCGACGGCCAGCCGCGGCCGACCACATGCTCGTTCAGGTTCTCGCCCGCCCCGAGACCGAGAGTGAAGCGCCCCTCGGACAGCTCCTGGACGGTGGCGGCCTTCTGGGCCACGACCACGGGGTGGTAGCGGACGGTCGGGCAGGTGACGTAGGTCATGAGCGGGATCTGCTCGGTCGCCTGGGCGGCCGCCCCGAGCACGCTCCAGGCGTACGGCGAGTGCCCCTGGCTCTCCAGCCAGGGAGAGTAGTGGTCGCTGATCACCGAGAAGTCAAAGCCGGCTGCCTCGGCCCGCACCACGTCGCTCACGAGCTGTCGGGGCGGTGCCTGCTCGCACATCATCGTGTAGCCGATCTCGAGGGTCACGCGGGACGACTACCCCTGCGGGGGGAGCGCCACGCCCGAGCAGACGAGCCCGTCAGGACAGCTTGCGGTGGTCCCAGCTGACGACGCGCCGCACGTGCAGCTTGGCGACGACCCGCTTGTTGAGCGTCGCCTCGACGACGGGCCGCTTCTCGTCGTCGTACGGCCCCTGGTAGCGCTCGTAGACGCTGATGCCGAGCTCGAGCCTCCTCCCGGGATCGTCCACCAGCTCGACCTCGCCGACGAGCTCCACCCCGCGCAGCTCGTCGTAGCGCTCGCCGGCCTCGACGAGCGCGGTCATCTCGGCGTTGCGCATCAAGTTGCGGGCCTTTTGGGACTTGGCCTTCGTCTCGATGGCGATGCAACCCTCGAGGAAGCCGTACCACATGGCGACGGCATGGATCGTCCCGTCGTGGTTGAGGGTGCACATCGTCATGTTGTGCCGCTCGGCGAGGAAGGCCTCGACCTCCTCGGCTGACATTCTGACCTGGGCGCGCTGGTTGACCCCGCGCCCGACCGGACCAGTCGAGCTCATGGCGCATCGTAGACTCACCTGTCCGTGGCGTCCGGACGTCTCGTGGCGTCCCGTGCTCACCCACGCCTATGACCGCCCGCACCAGACTCCTGCGAGCCGGCCGCACCGCCGCTCTCGCCACCGCTGTCGTCTCCCTCGCCGCCTGCGGGTCCGCCGCCGCCGTGGGCTCCTCTCGCCCGGGGACGACCCGGGCGCCGGCGACCCGGGCGCCGGTGCCGTCCTCGACCTCCTGGCATGCCACGGCCACCTCGTCGTCGACCACCTCGCCGACGAGCACGACGGCGCCAGCGGCGCCGGGTCTCGTGAGGGGGCGGGTGACCGTCGTCGGTGACTCGGTGACGATCGACGCCGCCCCCGCCCTCGAGGCGCTCATCCCGCACTGCCGGGTCGTCGCCAGCGTGGGCGAGCAGTGGACGGCCGGCCTGTCCGAGCTCGAGCAGCTCCGCTCCGAGGGGCAGCTCGGCTCGGTGGTGGTCGTGGCGCTCGGGACGAACGGCCCCGTCACCGCCGCCCAGTTCGCCGAGATGATGTCCGCCCTTTCGGGTGTAAGCCGTGTCGTGATCGTCACCAACCACGCGCCCGTCGCGTGGGAACAGGAGAACAACGCGATGTTCAGACAAGAGGTGCCCCGCTATCCAACCGCCCGGCTCGCCCACTGGAACGCCCTCGTCTCGGCGCACCCGCAGTGGCTCTACCCCGACGGCACACACATGCCGATCGGCGGCAGCGGGGCGCAGGCCTTCGCCGAGCTCGTGAAAGCGGTGCTGTAGATGCGGGCCGTGCTCGCCGCCGAGCCGGGCGTCGCCAACGGTGGTCTCGGCGAGATCGACGAGGCCGACCTCCCCGACGGGGACGTCACCGTCAAGGTTGCCTGGTCGAGCCTCAACTACAAAGACGGCCTGGCGGTCACGGGCCGCGGCAAGGTGGTGCGGAGCTTCCCGATGGTCTGCGGCGTCGATCTCGCCGGCGTCGTCGTGCGGTCCGAAGCGCCCGGAGTCGAGCGCGGCGACGAGGTGATCGTGACGGGCTTCGGCCTCGGCGAGGAGCGCCACGGCGGCTATGGCGAGCTCGCCCGGGTCCGGAGCGAGTGGGTGGTGCCCATGCCCGCCGGGCTCGACATGAGGGCCGCGATGGCGATCGGGACCGCCGGGCTCACCGCCATGCTCTGCGTCCTCGCCCTCGAGGACCACGGGCTCACGCCCGAGCGGGCGGGGGGCAGGCCGGTCGTCGTCACCGGGGCTGCCGGCGGCGTGGGGAGCGTGGCGGTCGCCCTCCTCGCCAAGCTCGGCCATGCCGTGACCGCCGCAACTGGCCGACCCGAAGAGGAGGCCTACCTGCGACGCCTCGGAGCGGGCGAGCTGATCGAGCGCCGCCAGCTCTCCGACGCCCCGGTGCGCCCGCTCGACAAAGAGCGCTGGGCGGGGGCGGTCGATGCCGTCGGCGGCACGACGCTCGCCACGGTCCTCCGCCAGACCGCCTACGGTGGTTGCGTCGCCGCCTGCGGCCTTGCCGGTGGGGCCGAGCTCTCGACGACGGTCCACCCCTTCATCCTCCGCGGCGTCGACCTCGCCGGCGTCGAGTCGGTGCGCTGCCCGATCCGAAGGCGGGTCGACGCCTGGGGCCGGCTCGCCTCCGACCTCGACCGGGACCTGCTTGACGAGATGACCGTCGAGGCCCCGCTCGAGGACGTGCCGGGGCTGGCCGAGGAGATCCTCGCCGGCAGGACGCGTGGACGGGTGGTCGTGGCCGTCGCGGGCTAGCCATGCCGGTCTACGGTCTGCCGCCGAGCACCTACCGGGACGGCGGGGTCGCACGCCCCGAGCCTTCGTGGCCCCGCCGGCCGGTCGAGACCGCCGTCGTCCTCGGAGGCGGCGGCAACAAGGGAGCGGCCCAGGTGGGGATGATGCGGGCTCTCGTCGAGGTGGGTGTCGAGCCCGACCTCCTCGTCGGCACCTCGATCGGGGCGATCAACGGGGCCGCCTTCGCCGGGATGCCAACCCTCGACGGCGTCTACCTGGCGGCAGACGTCTGGCGCCGTCTGGCGGCGGCCGACGTCTTCCCCCGCCGCCGCTTCCAGGGGACCTGGCGCTTCCTCGACAAGCGCGCCTCGGTCTTCCCGACCGCCGGGCTGCGCTCGATCGTCGCCGGCTCGCTGCGCTTCGAGCGCCTCGAGGACGCGCCCGTCCCGCTGCTCGTCGTCGCCACCCGCCTCGAGGACGGAAAGGAGGAGTGGTTCACCCAAGGCCCCGCCCTCGATGCCATCATGGCCTCGGCCGCCCTGCCAGGTCTCTACCCGGCGGTCGAGATGGGTGGCTACCGCTACTTCGACGGGGGCGTCCTCGACAACGTCGCCCTGTCGGCGGCGCTGTCCTCGGGGGCCAGCCGCATCTACGTCCTCCTGTGCGGCCGCGTCGATGCCGCCTCCCCCCGCTTCTCGCGCCCGTTCGAGGCGATGTTCGCCGCCTTCACCCTGGCGCTCGGCGCCCGGATCCGACGTGAGCTCGCAGCCGTGCCGCCAGAGGTCGACGTCGTCGTCATCGAGCAGCCAGGCGCGGCCATCTTCGACCCGCTCGACTTCTCGCGGACCGACGAGCTGATCGACAGCGGCTACCGGGCGGCGAGGGACGTGCTCGCCGAGTACGAGCGGGAGCGCCGCCTCGGCGCCGGCAGCGGCGAGCGGGGAGCCCGGGGGAGGCTGCGGCGCGTGACCACACGCCGCCGGACTCACGCCTCGAGCGGGCCGAATGCTGCCTCCCGGGCGGAGGAGCCCCCACTCGGGTCGATCGAGTAGGCGAGCTCGCCGCCGTCGAGCCGGACACGGCTCGCCTCGCCCCGCCGGCGCAGGAACTCGAGATGGGCGAAGGTCTCGCTCTCGGCCATCACACCCCACAGGGGCCGCCGGAACAGCTGGCGGGAGAACTCGGCGACGGTGGCCTGTCCCGCCTCTGCGCCGATCTCGCGGAGCCGGTCCAGCCGCTCGTCGTGGTGGGTGACGATCTCGTCCACCCGTCCCGCCAGCGCCGTGAAGGGTTGCCCGTGCGCAGGCAGCACCTGCTCGGTCGGACCGAGGCGGAGGAGCCGGGCGAGCGAGGCGAGGAAGGAGCCGAGCGGGTCGGGGAGCGGCGACAGCCCCCCGATGTGGGGGGTGATCGTCGGGAGGACGTGGTCGCCGCTCAGAAGGAGCCCGTCGGAGGGGTCGTAGAGGCAGAGGTGGTCGCCCGTGTGGCCCGGGGTGTGGACGGCGCGAAGGGCCCGTCCGCCGAGTTGGAGGACCTCCCCGTCGGCCACCCGACGGGTCGGGCGCGGCGGCCGCATGCTCGGCACGAGGCCGTAGCCGGCGAGCCGGCGGGTGAGGCGCTGGCGGCGGGTCGTCGGAAACAGGGCGCCTCCCCAGGGGGTTCTCCGAGCCCGGAGCAGGGTGGCGTACCCGGTGTCGTCCTCCGGGACGAGATGGCGGTGCGGGTTGCGCTCGAGGAAGGTGTGGAAGCTCTGCTCGGCGACGAGCTCGGCGCCGGCCGCGTGGGCGAGGCGGCCGGCGGAGCCGAAGTGGTCGGGATGCGAGTGCGTCACGACGACGGTGTGCACCCGGCGGAGCGGGATCCCGGCGGTGGCCAGCCGGGACCTGAAGGCCGACCAGGTCGCCTCGTCGGGAAGGCCGACGTCGACGACGGCCGCCCCCCGGTCGTCGAGGAGGACGTAGGAGTTGACGTGGCCGAGGCCGGTGAACTGGATCGGGATCTGCAGGCGCAGGACGCCGGGAGCCACCTCGGTGACCTCCTCGGAGGCCGGCTCCTGCTCTTCGCGCCGAGGGCGGCGGTCGGCTGAGCTCACTCCCCGCCGCCTGCCCGCCCGGTGTCGGCCTCGGGGGCGGCAGGACGTACGAAGTGCTCCTTGTAGAAGACGAGCTCGGCGATGCTCTCCTTGATGTCGTCGAGGGCCCGGTGCGCCGTCAGCTTGTGCGGGCGGGCGGCGTAGACGGCCGGGTCCCACCGCTTGCACAGCTCTTTCAGGGTCGAGACGTCGATGCTGCGGTAGTGGAAGTGGTCCTCGAGCTCGGGGAGATAGGCGCGCAGAAAGCGCCGGTCGACCGCGATCGAGTTGCCGCACAGCGGCGTCTCGCCGGCAGGTACGTGCTGGCGGACGAACTCGAGGGTCGCCCGGCCTGCCTCCTCCACGCTGACGGTGGACGCGCGGATGGCCGCCAGCAGCCCGGAGCCGGTGTGCATGCGGCGCACCACGTCCTCCATCCCCGCCAGCTTCTCCTCGCTCGCGTGGACGACGAGGTCGGGCCCCTCGGCCACGATGTTCAGCACGTCGTCGGTGACGAGCGTGGCGATCTCCACGATGACGTCACGCCCGGGGTCGAGGCCGGTCATCTCGAGATCCATCCACACGAGCACGGCCGGGGATCGTAGTATCCCTCGGCTACCGTGCGAGTGTGATCGACATCCCAGTGCTGAGACTCGACGATGGGCTGGAGCTGCCGGCCGCCGCCCGCGACGGCGACGCCGGGATCGACCTGCGCTCCCGGGTCGACCTCGTGCTCGGTCCGGCGGGGGGCCGGGCGCTCGTCCCGACCGGTCTGGCGGTCGAGGTGCCGCCGGGCCTCGCCGGGCTCGTGCTCCCGCGAAGCGGCCTCGCCCTCTCCCACGGCGTCACCGTGCTGAACGCCCCCGGGCTCATCGACGCTGGCTACCGCGGCGAGGTCTCCGTCATACTGGTCAACACCGATCCGGTGAGTGAGTTCGAAGTGAAGCGCGGCGACCGGGTCGCCCAGCTCGTGGTCGTCGCCGTCGAGGCGGTCCGGCTCGACGCGGTGTACGAGCTCTCCCCGACCGAGCGGGGAACGGGAGGTTTCGGCCACAGCGGGCGGCGCTAGCCGACCAGCTCCGCGGTCGTTCGAGAGGAGTCCCCAATGCAACGACTGAGCGGACTCGATGCGATGTTCTTCTACCTGGAGACACCGAGCTCCCACATGCACGTGGCAGGCGTCTACGTGATGGAACCGGGAGAGGCGGACACCTCCTTCGACTCCATCCGGGCGATGGTCACCGAGCGCCTCCCGCTGGCGGCGCCCTTCCGTCGCCGGCTGGTGGAGGTGCCTTTCAAGGTCTCGCATCCTGTCTGGATCGAGGACCCGGACTTCGACCCCGACTACCACGTCCGTCGCGCCGCCCTGCCCGCACCGGGAGGGATCGCCGAGCTCGAGGCCTTCGTCGCCCAGGTGGTCGGCCTCCCGCTCGACCGCTCGCGCCCGCTGTGGGAGATGTACGTCGTCGAGGGCCTGGAGCAGGGCCGCGTGGCCGTGGTGACGAAGATGCACCATGCCGCCATCGACGGCGTCTCGGGGGCGGAGATCGCCGCGACCTGGCTCGACCTCGAGGCGCGCCCGCCCGCGCGGGTGATCGTCGACCCGTGGCGGCCGGAGCCCCTCCCGACCGACGTCGAGCTCTTCGCCCTGGCGATGGCCTCCCTCGTCGGCCACCCCCTGAGGGCGGCCCGGACCGCCCGGAGAGTCGTCGAGTCGGCGCTGCACGTGAGCGAGCGGAACCGGCAGCCGAGCGTGGAGCCGCCGCCCGCCCCCTTCGAGGCACCGAAGACCTCGCTCAACCAGGCGATCACGCCGCACCGCCGGGTCGCCTTCGCAGAGTGCCCGCTCGATGACCTGAAGGCGGTGAAGAACCACTTCGGCTGCACCGTCAACGACGTCGTGCTGGCGGTCTGCGCAGGAGGCCTCCGCCGCTACCTCGAGGCCGGAGCGGAGCTGCCCGGGGACCCGCTCGTCGCCCTCGTCCCGATGTCGGTGCGCACAGAGAGCGAGCGGGGGGCGCACGGCAACCGTGTCTCGGCGATGCTCACCTCCCTCGCGACCGAAGTCGAGGACCCCGCAGACCGGCTGAAGGCGATCGCCGAGGGGATGCGGTCGGCAAAGGAGCAGGAGAAGCTGATCGGGGCTGCCACCCTCACCGACTGGACCGAGTTCACCTTCCCCGCCCTCATCGGGCGCGCCTCGCGCCTCGTGTCCTCGATGCGGGTCTTCGACCACCTCCGGCCGGCCTTCAACGTGACGATCTCGAACGTCCCGGGGCCCCCCTTCCCGCTGTTCTTCGCCGGCGGGCGGATCGTCAGCTTCTACCCGCTCGGCCCGGTGGCCGAGGGGGCGGGGCTCAACATCACCGTGATGAGCTACTGCGGCACGGTCTACTTCGGCCTGAACGGCTGTCGTGAGACGGTGGCCCGCATCGCGGAGCTTCCCGGCCTCCTCGGCGCCTCGCTTGCCGAGCTCGTCGCGCTCGTCCGCCGCGGGGCGAGGCCGGCGGCACCGTCGGGATCGCCCGAGCCGGCGCCCGCCGGGCTCGAGGCCGCCGGGTAGCGGCCTGAGCCTTTACCCGGCGCTCAGGGTCCCCTACGATTGACTGTATGGTCAGTCAGGACACTCCCATCGAGCCGGCCCCGATCGGTCCGCCCGGGCTGGCGGCTGCGCTGGCGCCCTTCGGCCAGAGCCGGATGCTGCCTCCGGAGGCCTACACGGCCGAGGACGTCTTCGAGTGGGAGCAGCGGCACTTCTTCGAGGGCGGGTGGACCTGCGTCGCCACCGCCTCGGCCATCTCCGCCAGCGGCGACCAGCGTGCCGAGCAGCTCGGGCGCGGCGGCGTGCTCCTCATGCGGGACCGGGAGGGCCGGGCGAGGGCCTTCGTGAACGCCTGCCGCCACCGCGGCCACGAGCTGCTGGCCTGCGGGGCGGCGACGGTCAACCGGCCGATCGTGGCCTGCCCGTACCACGCCTGGTCGTACCGCCTGGACGGCAGGCTGCGCAGGGCGCCGGACTTCGACGGCGAGGACCACTTCGATCCGCTCGAGTTCGGCCTCGTCGAGCTCCTCCTCGTCGAGTGGCACGGACTCCTCTTCGTCGACGTCTCGGGCGACGCCGGGCCGTTCTCCGAGCACGTGGCCGGCCTGGAGGAGATCGTCGCCCCCTACGAACCGGAACGGCTGGTGACGCGGGGCCGCCACGAGTACGTCGTGGCGGCCAACTGGAAGATCCTGGCGGAGAACTACCAGGAGTGCTACCACTGCCCGGTCATCCACCCGGAGCTGTGCGCCGCCAGCCCTCCCCGGAGCGGCGAGAACTACTACCACCCCGGCGAGGGGGCCTGGGTGGCGGGATGGATGGACATCCGGGAGGGCTACGCCACGATGTCGCTCGGGACCGAGACGGGAGCCTCGCCGCTTCGTGGCCTCGACGAGCGCCGGCGGCGCGTCGTCGACTACATCGGCCTCTTCCCGAACGTCCTCGTCAGCCTGCACCCCGACTACGTGATGACCCACGTCCTCACCCCGCTCGGACCGGACCGGACGAGGATCGTCTGCGAGTGGCACTTCGCCCCCGAGGACGCCGAGCGCGAGGACTTCGACCCGGGGTTCGCCGTCGACTTCTGGGACATCACGAACCGCCAGGACTGGCTCGCCTGCGAATCGGTCCAGCGCGGGCTGTCGTCCGCCGGCGCCCTCCCCGGGCCGCTCTCGAGCCAGGAGGACGGCGTGTACCAGTTCGTGACGATGGTGGCACGCGGCTACCTCGGCGAACCGGTCCGCACCACCGAGCTCAGCCCGGCCGGCTGAGGCTCACACGAGCGACCGGACGCCCCGTTTGGCGAGCTGGCCGGCGACGATGAGCCGTTGGAGCTCGCTCGTGCCCTCCCAGATCCGCTCGACCCTGAGCTCCCGGTAGAAGCGCTCGGCAACGTTCTCGCGCATGAAACCTCTGCCCCCGAAGACCTGCACCGCCCGGTCGGCCGCCCGGTTCGCCATCTCGGAGCAGTAGAGCTTGGCCATTGAGACCTGGGCGTGCTGGACCTTCACGTCCCGGCCCTCGTCGACGCCGCGGGCCGCCTCGTAGAGCATCGAGCGGGCGGCGAAGAGCTCGGTCGCGCTGTCCGCCAGCATCGCCTGCACCAGCTGGTACTCGGCGATGGGGCGCCCGCCGACGATGCGCTCGCTGGCGAAACGGCTCGCCTCCTCGAGGAGGCGCTCGGCTGCCCCGAGGCAGCGGGCGGCCACCATGAATCGCTCGAAGCGGAACCACTCGTAGGCAAAGGTCATGCCGGCGCCCTCCTCGCCGACGAGGTTGGCGTCGGGCACGCGCACACCCTCGAAGGCGACGATCGGGTGGTGGTGGGTGGTCGTGTGCGAGTACGCAGGCGTGCGCACCACCCGCACGCCAGGAGAAGGGAGGTCGACCACGAACATGGCGTGCTCGCCGGCGTGCGGCCCGACGCTGAGGCGGGCCTGGAAGAAGGCGTACGCCGCCTCGTTGAACGAGGTGACGTGCCACTTGACGCCGTCGAGGACGTACTCGTCGCCCTCTCGCCTCGCCGTCGCCTCGATTCCCTCGACGTCGGACCCGGCTCGCTCCTCGGTGATGGCGTAGCACTCGGCCATCTCCCCGGCCACCGTCGGGAGGAGGTATCGGCGCCGGTGGTCCTCGGTCGCCACCGCCGGCCACCAGGCGGGGGGAGTCGACAGCACCCAGGCGAGGGTGTTCGTCACGCGCCCGACCTGCTCTTGGACGAGGACCTGTTGGAGCATCGAGCAGCCGCCGCCTCCGAGGTCTGCCGGCATGTTGGTGGCGAGCAGGCCCTCCTGTCTCGCCCGGGCCTTCATCTTCTCGGCCACGCCGTCCGGGAGCCTCCCCTCGTTGGCCTCCGCCTCCTCCTCGTAGGGGATGAGGTCGCCGACGAAGGACCGGGCGCGGTCCCGGATCGACTCGTCGGCGGCCGTCAGCTGGTACATGGGACACTCCTCGGTCGGTTGACTGACTGTTCAGTTTATGGGATGGTCCGTCCCTGCGCACGGGCCCGGCCGGGACCGCCCCTGCAGCAGTCTTTCGGGAAAGGACCGGACCGTCATGACCGACGCACACATCGCCCCGCCCCTCGTCCTCGTCGACGAGGCCGCGGGGGCGGCGCTCGAGGACTGGGGGCCGCTCGAGGAGGCGACAGGCCCGGCGATGACCGCCTCGGGCCTCATGTCCTGGTCCCACGACGGGTCCGAGATGGGGATCTGGGAGTGCACGCCTGGGCCGTCGCACTGGGTGCAGGAGCAGAACGAGTTCATCCACGTCCTCTCCGGGTCGATGACCGTCACGCCGACCGACGGGGAGGCCGTCGAGATCGGCCCGGGCGACAGCGCCCTGTTCCCAGCCGGCTGGACCGGCACGTGGCAGATCCACGAGACGCTGCGGAAGGTCTACGTCATCTTCTTGTGACAGGCACCTCGACGAGGATGTCGAGGGCGAGGGCGCCCGATGGGGCGCACGAGAGCGGGTTGACCTCGACGGCCGAGAGCTCGTCCCCGAGCTCGATGGCGAGCGCCGACATCGACCCGAGCGCCCGGGCGACCGCCGCAAGATCGGCCGGCGGCCCGCCGCGGAAGCCCTCGAGCAGCCTCGCGACGCGGAGCCCCGACACCAGTCTCGCGGCCGCCTCCGGGCCGACGGGAGGAAGAGCGACGGCGCGGTCGGCGATCAGCTCGACGAGGACCCCGCCGGCGCCGACGACGACGAGCGGGCCCACCAGGGGGTCGCGCACGACGCCGAGGGAGAGCTCGACCCCGGCGGGGGCCATCTCGCAGACGACCGCCGCCGGCCCGAGCCGCCGGCGGAGGTCGGCGTAGGCGGCGGCCACTCCGCCGGCGTCGGGCAGGCCGAGCACGACGCCGCCGACCTCGGACTTGTGGGCGAGGTCGCCCTCGGCTGTCTTCAGCGCGACGGGGAAGCCGATCTCGGCGGCCGCCGCCACGGCGGCCGCCTCGTCGAAGACGGCCCGCGTCGCCGGCGAGGCGATGCCGTAGTCGGCGAGCAGCCTGACCGCCTCGTCCGGGCGGAGCGGGCCGGCGGCGAGCCGCGCCCGCCAGCGTTCCCGGCGGGCCCGGTCCGGCTCGGGATCCCGTCCCCGCTCAGAAGGTGAGCCGCCGGCCCGGGAGAGGAGGTGCCCGAGGGCGGCGAGGCCTGGGCGCGTCCCTTCGAGGACGGCCACGCCGGCGCCTCGAAGTTGAGCCGCCGCCTCCCGGTCGAGCGCGCTCGGGACGTGGGAGAGCACGCAGACCGGGACCTGCGAGACGGCCGCCACCGCCAGGGCGGCAGTGGGGTAGGAGTCGTCGCCGTCGAACTCGGGGACGAGGTCGACGGCGAGGGCGACGACCGAGACGGACGCGTCCCTCGAGAGGGCGAGGAGGGCCTCGGTGAACAGCTCCCCGGTGGCGCGCCCCGAACCCCAGAGGTCGAGCGGGTTGGTCGCCGCCATCCCCGGGTCGAGCAGCTCCTCGAGCCGGGCCGTGGTCGCCTCGGCCACCGTTGCGAAGGGAACCCCGAGCTCGTCGGCCACGTCGACGAGGAGCGCCCGCTCGGCTCCCGAGTCGAGCACCGCCGCCAGCGCTCCTCCCGCTCGGGCAGGGCCACGGTGCCGGCGGGCGGCGAGGAGGAGCTCGACGGTGTCGCACAGCTCGGCCAGGTCGGCGACCTGCACCACCCCGTGGGCGCGGAAGAGGGCCTCGAAGGCGGCCGCACCACCGGCGAGCGCGCCCGAGTGGGCCGCCACCATCGCCCGGCCGGCCTCCGAGGTGCCGACGGGGAGGGCGACCACCGGGATGTCCCGCTCGGCCGCCGCATCGAAGGCGGAGCGAAGGCGCGCCACGTCCCGCAGCGTCTCAGCCACCAACACGACGATGCCGGTCTCGGGCAGCCCGAGGGCGTACTCGAGGTAGTCCGCTGCCGTCGTGACGAGCTCCTGGCCCGACGAGACCGCCAGCGACCAGCCGAAGGGTCGCTCTGCGCGAAGTAGCGCCGAGAAGGCCGAGCCGGAGTGGGTGACGAGCGCGATCGGTCCCGCCGGCAGGGGGTCGCGTTCCAGGTAGCCGATGGCCCGCAGGCCCCTCGAGACAAAGCCCATGCACCCGCCGCCGCACAGCGCCATGCCGGCGTCCCGGGCGATGGCGGCGAGTCGGGCCCGGAAGGGGGCGGAGTCCCCGGGCGTGACCGGGTCGACGGCGCTGGCGAAGACGACGGCGCCGGCCGCCCCGTGTCGAGCGGCGTCGGCCAGCACTGACTCGAGGTGGGCGTCCCCGACCGCCGCCAGGACCAGGTCCACCGGGCCTGCGACCTCCTCGAGCGAGGCGAGGACCGGGCGGCCGCCGATCGTCGTCCCGGCGCGGGCCGGGTTGACGAGGTGGATGGACGGCCGGCCTGGACTGCGCCCGAGCTCGGTGAGGGCCCGCATCCCGAGCGAGCCGGGACGGGGGGTGGCGCCGACGAGGGCGACCGAGCGGGCCTCGAGCATCCGCTCGAGGCTCACCTCGGCCGGAGCCGTGCCCGGCGCCCCGCCGAGCGCCGGTCGGACAGGGCAGCCTTGGCCGCCTGGTAGCCGGGGATGCCACAGACCCCGCCGCCGGCATGGGTGGCCGAGCTCGCGTAGTAGAGCCCGCGCACCGGCGTGCGGTAGTCGGCGAACCCCGGGGCGGGACGCATGTGGAAGAGCTGCTCGACCGAGAGCTCGCCGTGGAAGATGTTGCCGCCGACGAGGCCGTAGTCCCGCTGCATCTCGTAGGGACCGACGATGTCGCGATGCAGGATGGAGGCCTTGAAGTTCGGGGCGAGCTCGTCGTACTGCGCGATGAGGCGGTCGGCGTACGCCTCGAGCTCGGCCTCGTGCGGCTCGTCGGCCCAGTCGGCCGGCACCCACTGGCTGAACAGCGACATGACGTGCGTCCCCTCCGGGCAGAGCGTCCTGTCGAGAGTGCTCGGGATGACCGAGTCGCTGAAGGGACGCTCGGCCGCCCGTCCCTGCCTCGCGTCGAGGAAGGCCCGCTCCATGTACTCGATCGATGGCGCCATCTCCACCGAGCCGGTGTGGTGGGACTGCAGGGTCGTGCCGGGATCGGCGATGAAGTCGGGGAGCTCGGAGAGGGCGAGGTTGACCTTGACGACGCCGCTTCGCGACTTCCAGCGCTCGATGTCGCCGACGAAGTCGTCCGGCAGCTCCTGGCGGGCGAGGTGCTCGAGGAAGGCTGTCCGGGGATGGAGGCTCGTCACGACGATCGGAGCGTGCAGCTCGTCGCCGTCCTCGAGCGCCACGCCGGTGGCGGCGCCGTGGCGGACGAGGGTGCGGGCCACCGGGGCCCCGGTGCGGATCTCGGCGCCGAAGCTCCTGGCGGCGCGGGCGATGGCCCCGGCAACCGCGCCCATCCCGCCTTCTGGGTATCCCCAGCTGCCGAGGTGGCCGTCTCCGACGTCCCCGATCGAGTGGTGCGCCATGACGTAGGCCGTGCCCGGTTCGTAGGGACCGGCCCAGGTCCCGATGACCCCGTTGACGGCGATCGGCGCCTTCACCTGCCAGCTCTCGAACCAGTCGTCGAGCAGGTCGGCGATCGACATCGTCATGAGGCGCGTGACGTCGCCGATCCTCCGGACGTCGAGGCCGCGGTGGCGCCACGCCACGCGCAGCAGGCCGGCGAGGTCACCGGGCCGCTTCGAGCCGAGCTTCGGCGGCACCGTGAGCAGCATCGGCCCGAGGACGTCGGCCAGGCCACCGAGCCAGGCGTCCCAGCGCGGCATCGCCTCGGCGTCGCGCCGGGAGAACTTGGCGATCTGCTCGTAGTTGCGCCGTGAGTCGTCGGCCCAGATCTGGATCGAGCGGCCGTCGGGGAAGGCCTGGTAGTAGGGGCCGATCGGGAAGACCTTGTAGCCGTGCCGCTCGAGCGAGAGGTCCTCGAGGATGGTCCTTGGCATCAGGCTCATGACATAGGACAGGCGCGTCACCTTGAACTCGGGCGCCTCCGGCCAGGGTGACTCTGTCGTCGCCGCCCCGCCGGTCTTGTGGCGGGACTCGAGCACCACGGTCCGCATCCCGGACCTTGCAAGGTAGGCTCCGGCGACGAGCCCGTTGTGGCCTCCCCCGACGACGATGGCGTCGTAGTCCGCTGGCATCCCGTCCTCCGTTCGTCCGCCCCCGGCGGTTGACTGACTGTTCAGTCTATCGAGCGCTGTTACAGTCGGACAAGGCCGTGTGCGACGGACAGGACCCTTTTCGGCCGCGGAGGAAGGACGGTTGCGGGTGACCACCACGTCTGAGACCAGCCTCGAGGCGCTGCCCGACGCCCGGCGGACCCAGATCCTCTCGGCCGCGATCGACGTCATCATGGAACGCGGCTTCCCCGAGACCCGGATCGCGGACGTCTCCGAGCGGGCCGGGGTGAGCCCTGCCCTCGTCATCTACTACTTCAAGACCAAGGACCGTCTGCTCGCCGAGGCGATGCGGCAGGCCGAAGAGGGCTGGTACGCCGAGATGACCCGTCAGACCGGCCGGATCCCGACGGCGGCCGGGCGCCTCGAGGAGGTCGTCTCCATGACCTGCCTGCCGGCGGTGCCCGGCTCGGTGGAGGAGCCGTGGGCGCTCTGGCTCGACCTCTGGGGGCAGGCACTGCGCAACGACGAGGTGCGCCGCGTCCGGGAGGAGTCCGACGAGCGGTTCCGCGAGACGATCCGTCAGATCGTCCGCGACGGCATGGGCGCCGGCGAGTTCCAGGAGGTCTCGGTGGACGACTTCGCCGTCGGCTTCACGGCCCTCTTGGACGGGCTGGCGATCCAGATCGTGCTCGGGGACCCCGTCGTCGACGCCCAGCGCGCCTTCGAGCTGGCGATCTCCGTGGCCGCCCGGCAGCTCGGCTTCGTCCCCTCCGACCGGCGCGTCCGCAAGCGGGCGGGGCGCCGCTGACGCCGTCCGGCCCGACGCGCCGAGGCGGTGCCGCCGGCGCTCAGACGAGCACCCGGGAGACCTCGCCGAGTACCTCCTCCCCCCGGATCGCCGCCGACGGTGGCCGTCGCCCTCGAGGACGCTGAGGGCGTCCCTTCGAAGCTCGACCTCTGCCGGCGGCCAGCCGGACGACCACCTGGATGGCGCGGTGGAGCGTCTCAGGCGGCCACGTCTTGGAGGCGGGTGGCGAACCGCTCGAAGTTGGCGAGGAAGCGGTCGAGGTCGGTGTCGTCGTGCTGGACCGAGATCAGCCACTGCTCGGTCTTGCCCCACGGCGGCAGGAAGACCCCGCCGTTGTGCTGGACGAGGAAGTGGAGGTGGTTGAACCGGTCGTCGAGGCCGAGGAAGTCGCGGTAGTCCCGCACGGGGGCGGGGGAGAAGGTCACGCAGCCCTTCGCCCCGGCCGAGACGACATGGGCCGCCAGACCGTGGGCAGCGATCGTCGAGGAGAGCCCGTCGCGGACGCGCCCGGCCAGGCCGGCGAGCCTGGCATAGGCATCCGGCGTGGCCACCTGCTCGAGCATCGCCCGGGTGGCGGCCATCGAGAGGGGGTTGCCGTTGAAGGTGCCGACCATCTCGTAGGTGCCGTCCGCCACGTCCTCCATCAGCTCCGCCGAGCCGCCGACGGCTGCGGCGATGAGGCCTCCGCCGATCGCCTTGGCGAGGCAGACGAGATCGGGCTGGACCCCGCTCAGCGCCGTCACCCCTCCCGGTCCGACCGTGAGGCCCGTCTTCACCTCGTCGAAGGTGAGCAGCGCCCCGTGGGCGTGCACGAGCGCCTTCAGGCCCTCGAGGTAGCCCGGTTCGGGGTGGATGATCCCGGCGTTCATCATGATCGGCTCGAGGATGAGCCCGGCGACCCCGCCGGCGTGCTCGTCGAGGATCGCCGCCAGCGAGTCGAGGTCGTTGAACGGGGCGACGAGGGTGAGCGCCGTCAGAGCGGAGGGGACCCCGCTGCTGGCGGGCACGCTGTTGGGCCGCCTGGCCGGGCCGACCGCGTCGGCCCCGGGCATGACCGAGACCTGGACCGAGTCGTGGTGGCCGTGGTAGCAGCCCTCGATCTTCACGATGAGGTCCCGTCCCGTGGCCGCCCGCATGAGGTGGACGGCGTCCATCGTCGCCTCCGTGCCAGAGTTCATGAAGCGCCATGTCGGCAGGCCGAAGCGCCTGCCGAGGTTCTCGGCCACGGCGACGGCATCCTCGCTCGGCTGGGCGAAGTGCGTCCCGCGGGCGACCTGGCGGCGGACCGCCTCGACGACGGCAGGGTGGGCGTGGCCGGCCAGCCCGGCGCCGTAGCCGCCGTGCAGGTCGACGTACTCGTTGCCGTCGACGTCCCAGATCCGCGAGCCCTCCCCGCGCTCGAGGAAGACCGGCTGTGGCCTCGAGATCTGCCAGTTGCTCGTCACCCCCCCGGCGAGCGAGCGGACGGCCCTCGCATGAAGGGCGCCCGAGCGGGGCTGGCGCTCGATGAAGGCGCGCTCCTCGGCGGAGATGAGCTCCTCGAGGCTGTGCAGGGTCGCGGTCCGTGCAACCACGGTGGTTCTCCTTCCGGCGGCGGAGATGCAGCCGCCGTCGCTGGCTTGACTGAACGTTCAGTCTATCTGCAGCCAGAGGGCCGCAGCAATCGCCTGCGACGACGGCGCGGGCCGGTCCGAGCGGCCGGGAGCGGGCGGGTCCGGTTCAGCAGCCTCCGGGCGGACCGAAGGGGCCCTGGCCGATCGCCGGGTCGTCGACGATCCCGGTGGCGCTCGAGCGGAGGACGGCGCCGAGGTGGACGACGTAGAACTGCCCCCGCCACGAGATGAGTGACGCGATCCCGATGGAGCGGGTCTGCCCGGCCTCTGAGTAGACGAGGCGGGACCCGGGCACGTGCCAGTAGCCGATGGAGTTGTAGCAGTAGCCCGGCGGGATCCAGGCCGCCTCGCTCATCGGCACGGCGACGTAGAGCAGGCGTGCGGATTCGACGCCCCGACCGAGGTAGCGGTGCGCAGCCGCCAGGTCGAGAGAGAAGTCGGCCACGAGGCGGTCGTGCCAGTCGGCCTCGGGGTAGGGGATCGACTTCAGGCGGTCGTAGGCCGCCTCGGGGAAGAAGGACCAGAGCGCCCGCTTGAGGGAGTCCTCCTTGATGCCGGCGAAGAGGTCCGCCATCTCCTGGTGGAACTGGCGCGAGCTCGGGGAGGGGAGCACGTTCGTCTGGGGGAGATCGCCGGTGCGATAGGTCGCAAGGCTGGTGGTCGTGGTGGTGCTCGTGCTGGTCGTCGCCTGGGTCGAGCTCGGTGGCGGCCTTGTAGAGGGCGGCGCGCCGGTCGTGCTCGGGCTCGCTCGGGAGCTGACCTGTGGCCGAGCGGTCGTCGCGACCGAGGACCTGGCGGCGCTCGAACAGGAGCAGGTGAGCACCGTCACGGCGACGAGCGCCGGTCCGACGAGCCGTCCCGCCAGCCGTCGGTCCCTCCGGCGGTCATCCTCCTGCGGCACGGCCCGAGGCTAACGAGCCCGGTGCCGTCCAGGTTCTCGCGGAGACGGACGAGGAGGTGTGCGGTGGCCCACGAGCTGAAGGGCGTCGTCGCCTGCAGGCGGGGGCTCGTGTCGAGGTGACGACGGTGCTCGTCCCCGAGCCGGGACCGGGGCGAGGCGCTCGTCACGGTGCAGGCGTGCGGTGTCTGCCACATGGACCTGCACTCTCGCGAGGGCGGCATCAACGGCGACTTCCCTTTCCTGCTCGGCCACGAGGCGGCCGGCGTCGTCGAGGCCGTCGGTCCGGACGTCTCGTCGCTGGCTCCGGGGGATGTCGTCGTGTTGAACTGGCGGGTGGTCTGCGGACAGTGCCGCCCACGCCGCCGGGGGCGCCGTGCCACTGCATTGCCAGCCCACTGCGCCGCACCCGAAGACGGCTACCGCGCCGCCGGGGCCGACCTCCCCGGTCCACAGGGCCGCGCCGAGCCCGGCCATGTCACCGCAGCCGAGCAGGCCGGCGGCCTCGGGGCGGGCGGACGGGTCCACGGGCATGCACTGGCCCGCCGCCACGGCGGCTCGACCTCGACCGCCTCGTCTCCGGGACGATCGCCCTCGAGGGGCTGGAGGAGGCGTTCCAACCCATGGAGCGGGGTCAGGTGCTCCGCCCGGTCGTGGCGCTCGACCGCTAGCGCGCCGCCCGCTCAGCCGGCCCGACCTCCCGGGTCGAGGCACCGGCCGGCTGACGATCGGCCTGCGCCAGTCGTTCGAGGTACTGGCGGCGCAGCTCCCGCTTGAGCGGCTTCAGCGCGCCCGAGGTCGGCAGAGGCTCGGAGCGGAACTCGATCGACTTCGGCACCTTGTAGCCGGCGATCGTGGTCCGGGCGTGCTCGCGCAGCTCCTCGACGGAGACCTCGGCGCCCTGGCGGGGGACGACGACCGCGTGGACCTCCTCGCCCCAAGTCGGGTGCGGGACGCCGAAGACGGCCACCTCGGCCACCGCAGGATGGGTGCTGAGGGCGTTCTCCACCTCGAGCGAGTAGACGTTCTCGCCACCGGTGACGATCATGTCGCTCAGGCGGTCGACGAGGAAGAGGTAGCCCTCCTCGTCCAGGTAGCCCATGTCGCCCGTGTGGTACCAGCCGTCGTGCATGGCCACCTCGGTCTCCCGTGGCCTGCGCCAGTAGGAGGTGAACAGGTTGCCCGCCCGGGTGCAGACCTCTCCGGTCTCGTGCGGCCCGAGCCGGTTGCCGCCCCGGTCCTCGACGACGATCTCGACGCCGAGCACCGGGCGGCCCGCCGACCGGAGGCGGTCGCCACCCCGCCGGTGGTCATCGTCGGTGAGCATCGTGAGCACCGAGGAGCACTCGGTCATGCCGTACCCCTGCCAGAGCGCCAGGTCGGGGAGGGCGACCCGGAGGCGCTCGAGGAGCCCGGCAGGCATGGGCGAGGCGCCGTAGATGAGGTCCCTCAGCGAGGCGAGCCGCTCGGGGCGGAACTGCGGATGATCGAGCAGCATGGCAAGCATCGTCGGGACGGCGAGTGTCCAGTCGACGGCGTACCGCTCGGTGAGGTCCATCGCCTGACCGGGCTCGAAGAGCGGCTGGACGACCGAGATGCCGCCGATCGCCGGGATGCCGAGGATGGCCGCCATGGAGGCGGCATGGAACATCGGAACCTGATGGAGGTAGACCCGCTCCTCGTAGAGGTTGACGGTCATCGCGACGTGGTACAGGTTGAGCAGCTCGGCCCGCTGGTCGAGGAGCGCCCCTTTCGGCAGGCCGGTCGTCCCACCCGTGTACATGAGCACCACCGGGTCGGTCTCCTCCGGCTCGTCGGGCACGACCGGATGGCCGGCCTCGAGCAGCTCCTCGTAGCGGATGTCGTGGGGATGGTCACCCCCGCCGACGAGCACGACGCGGTTGAGCGGCAGAGAGTCGCGGACGGGCTCGATCGCCCGGTCGAGGTGATCGGCGAAGAACTCGTCGACGAAGATCACCCTCGCCTCGGAGTCGGCGAGGATCAGCTGGAGCTCGCGGGGGGAGAGGCGGAGGTTGAGGGGGTTGATGACGCCGGCCCCGAAGAAGGCGGCGTGGTACAGCTCGAGGTACTGGTGGCTGTTCACCGACAGCACGGCGAAGGGCTCGTCCCTCGTGAGGCCGAGCTGGCGGCGCATGGCGTCGGCCAGGCGCAGCACGCGGTCGGCGTGGCGGCCGTAGTCGCCGTGGTACTCGCCGTCGTGAAAGCCGACCGTGCTCGCCCTCCGCTCCCAGGCCGGGAGCAAGAGGTGGGTGCCGACGAGCTCGTTCATGGGACCACTCCTTTCGGCTTCGAGGCCGCTACCTCGAGCGACTCGAGGGTCGCCCGGATACCCTCGCCGACGACGCGGACGTCCGGCACCCGCTCGGCGTCCGCCAGGCAGCCGAAGGAGAGCTCGCCGTCGTAGGAGAGCATGCAGATGCTGAGGTCGAGGTTGCCCGCGAGGGGGACGACGGGGGCGAGGCGCCGGACGCGGGCGCCCATCAGGTAGCGGCGGCGCGGCGGGCCGGGGACGTTCGTGACGACGGCGTTGGCGAAGGGCTGGTGGTGGGCGAGGCGGGCGATGAGCCCGATGACGGGGGTCGGCCAGTGGTCCGCTGCCGAGACGAGCGCCGCGATGGCGGCCGCCTGACCCCCCTCCTTGCGCTGGCGGGTGAGCTGGTGCACCGTCTCGAGCTGCACCACCGCGTCCTCCAGGGCCACGGGCAGCGGGACGAGGAAGAGCGCCACGCGGTTGCCGAGGGCGAGGTGCTCGGCGGCGCGCCGGGTCGAGACCGGCACGGCCACCTGGAAGCGCTCTCCGGGGTCCTCCTCCCGGCTGAGGAGGAGCTGGCGGACGCCACCGGTCACTGCGGCGAGCAGGACGTCGTTCAGCGTGCAGTCGAAGCTGTGGCCGATCGCCTGTGCCCCCGCGAGCGGCCACTCGACGTGGACGTAGGTCCGGACGTTCGTGACGGGCTCGTTGAGGGCTGTGCGCGGGGCGATGACGCTGCGGGAAAGGAGCGAGAGCGACCCGCTGGCGAGCGCGCCGACGTGGGCGACCCGGTCCTCCAGGTCAGGGTGGCGGGCGGGCTGGCGCAACGCGCCCGCCGCCAGCCGGGCGAGGCGGAACGGCATGCCGGCGAGGGCCAGCGGCACGCCCAGCTCGTCGGCGGCCCCGGCCGCCAGCAGGGGGAGCGTCCCGTGCCGCCCGGCCCGGGCTTTCGGTGCTGCGGGCGTGCCGGCGCGGCCGCCCCGTCTGCCTTCGGCCAGGTTGTCGTCGGTGAGCAGCATCACGACGTCGACCCCGCTCACCCCGTCCATCATCACGTGGTGCACCTTCTCGACCAAGGCCACGTTGCCGTCCGCCAGAGCGTCCACGACCCACAGCTCCCAGAGCGGGCGCGAGCGGTCGAGGAGACGCATCATGAGCTGGGCAGCCAGCTCGAGCAGCTGCTGCTCGGAGCCGGGAGGGGGCAGCACGACCTCGTTGACGTGGTTCGCCACCTCGAAGTGGGGGTCGTCGACCCAGAGCGGGCGGCCGAGCCCGAGCGGGCCTGTGACCGGTCGCTGGCGGAACCGGGGGGCGAGCGAGAGCCGCTCCTCGACGAGGCGGCGCAGGTCCCCGAGGCGGATCCTGCCCTGGCGGTCGTGCAGCGGACCCGCTTCGAGATAGGTGAGCGAGCCGATGTGCATCGGCGTCGCCGGGCCCTCGAGGGCGAGGAAGCCGGCGTCGAGCGAGGTGGTGCGCTCGAGGTGGACGAGGTTGTCGACGAGCTTCACGAGCCGCCGCCTCCCTTCGCCCGCGGCCTGGCCGGCCGCCCGTGTGCAGCCGCGTGCCGTGCCACCCGGCTCTCGAGGACCTCGGCGAAGCCGTCTTCGAGCGAGCGCGTCATGAGCGGGGTGTCCGTCACCGCCGCCGGATCCATGTTCACCCCGACGCAGACGCGCTCGAGGTGGGAGACGAGGGCGACGTTGAGGGCGGCGCCGCTCGGCGGGGCGAAGGCGTACTGGCCGACGAGCTTCGCGCCGGCGAGGTAGTAGGGGACAGCAAGACCGGGAACGTTGGTCGCGACGAAGTCGACGTTCTTCAGCAGCGAACCGAAGACTCGGCTGACGGCCTCGGTCGGGAGCGCGTTCAGCAGGCGCGCCAGGCCGTCGCTCAGCCCGAGGGCGGGGCTCGCCCGCCAGCTGCGGATGATGGTCGAGATCGCCTGGACGGCGAGGGCGGGGCTCTCGCCCGAGGCGAGCACCGGAACGACGAAGCGGACGGGGGTGAAGCGGTTCTGCTCGAGCGGGTCTCCGGGGCGGCGGATGCTGACCGGGAGCGTCATGCGCAGCCTCGAGACGCTGGCGCCCTGCGTCTCGAGGTAACGCCGCAACCCGGCGACCACCGCTGCCACGAAGGCGTCGTTGAGGGAGCCTCCGGCGTGATGGGCAGCCTGGCGGAGCCGGTCGAGGTCGGTGTCGAATGCCGCGAATCGCAGCCTGGTGCTCCGCCCGAGCATGAGGGGCGAGAGCGGTGCGCCGCTCGGGGCGAGGAGCCGGGCCGCCCATCGCGCGGTGTCGAGGAGCTCGCGGGTCGAGCGCACGGGCGTGGTGCCGGCCCGTATGACGGCCCGGACGAGGTCGGCATCGAGGGCGGCGGCGGCCCGTGCAGCGGCGATGGTGCGGCGGAGCGGCCGGCCGTTGCTGGGGGCGTGGAGCTCCCCTCGTCCCCGCACGGCGGCGACGAGGTCGGCGGCGTCCCGCGAGGCATCGAGCATCTGCAGGGCGAGCTGCATACCGCCGAGCCCGTCGGTGACCGCGTGGTGGAACTTCTCGACCAGGGCGGCCTGGCCACCGGACAGCCCGCTCACGAGGGTGAACTCCCACAGCGGGCGGGTGTGGTCGAATCCCTTCATCGCTTCCCGGGCGGCGAAGTCGAGGACGGCGTCGAGGCCCGGCTCGCCGGGGAGCGACAGCTGGCGGAGGTGGTAGTCCAGGTCGAACTCGTCGGCCGGAGACCAGTGTGGCGACCCGACCGGCCAGATGGGCTCCGCCACGACCTGGCGGAGGCGGGAGATCGTGTCGGCTGCCGCGCCCGTGCGATGCCGCAGCCGACTCCAGTCCGGGGTGCGGTCGAGCAGCGTGACGGCCGTGATCGTCGAGCGCAGCACGGCGTCGCGCTCGATGCGCCAGAGGATCGAGTCAGCGGGTTGCATTGGCGCGGCCTGCCCGGTCATGCGGCCTGCCGGGTGGTGCCCGTCTCCCGGGGAGCGCCCGGGGCGGAAAGTCGGCGCCGCCCCGCCGCGGCGAGGCCGGCGCGCTCGCAGGACGTGACGGGTTTCATCGGGAGCGTCCCCGCGGACCACTGCACCGGCAGGCCGTCGAGCCTCGCCGGCTGGCGCCGGGCGCCGAGGGGCACGAAGACAGGTCGTGACGGTCTCGGGATCGAAGACGCGCCGGCCGCTGCGTCGGGTCCGAGGGCGACGTCGTAGCTGCCGGTGACAGTCCCGGGCTCGCCGGGGCGAGCGTGGGGGACCGGTCGCTCGAGACGCTCGCCATGGTCCGCCTGTCGGGGGTGCAACGGGTGTGCTCGCCGACCGACCGGCCGCCGAAGCTGAGCGAGGGCACGGCCAGCCGGCTCCCCAGCCCGGCGCCCACCCGCAGAAGGCCACCGGCGGCGACCGGCGAGATCCTGCTCGCTCACGTCCGTCCTCCTCTCCGACGCCGTCCTCGCTACCCCGCCGGAGCGCGTCGTGTCGCTGGTCTTGCGGCCCATGCTCGACCGCCCTCGCCGGTGTGCCCAGGGCCGAAGGACCCGAGCTCGAGGGGAGGACGGCGTGCTGCACGCCGGATGACCGGGCTCGTGGGCCACCTCGGGCGCCTGTCGACCTCCGGGCTCTTCTCGCTCGACGGCGGGAGGCCAAGGTCTGTCTCGTCGTTGCGACGCGGAGGTGCTCGTCGTCGACGCCTCCCGTGTCCCCGACGAGATCGCCGCGGCCCCGGGAGACCGGCGGTGGTCGCCGGCGTCGCCACCGACGGCCACAGCGAACGCGTGCACGCGGCCGTCCCCCTCGCCCGGGAGCCTCGGACTGCCGTGCACCGGCTCGCCCCGCTCACGTCTGCTCGTCCTGGCGGAGCGGGCGAGGGTGCTCACCGGTCAGGGCGGGGAGATGACGATCAGCGAGGAGGCGGGCGCGTCTCGAGGAGCGGGCGGCGAGCAGTGCGAGTCGGACCCGCCTCCAGGAGTCGCTCGGGCCGGGCTCGGACTGACCGGTGTCGATCTCGACTTCGATCGTCACCTGTGCGAGCTTCATCTCCGCCGCTTTGTGTCGAGGGTGGCGGCATCAGGCCGTCGCTCTCGCCTGGCGAAGGCCGAAGGTCATCAAGCCCGGCACGCCGTTGACACGGCGGGTCGTCGGCGCAACGATGGTCGGACGCCAGAACAGACCGGCACCGGGGGGCAGGCTGGGGGGCCGAACGAGGTGTCGTCCAAGGACCAGTTGGCGACAGTGCGCCGGATCGCCGGCCTGCTGGCCGCCGCCGACGGCGCCGCCGAGGTGGCCGGGGCGATGGTGCGTATCGGCTGCGATCTGCTCGGAGCCTCCGCCGCCGCGGTCGGCGTTCTCGACGGGGCAGGCAGGATGCGCGCGCTGGCGGCGGCCGGCCCCTCGCCCACCTCGGCCCCGCCCTCCTGGCCGGGGCTGGCGGCGGGCGGGGGCAACCCGCTCGACGAGGCGCTCGCCACCGGCGTCCCGTTCGTGTGGCCCCCCCCGGCTGACAAGGACGCGACGACGGACCAGGTCCTCTCCGGCGAGCAGCCCTCCTGGGTGGTGCTCCCCCTCGTCACGAGAAGGAGCGTGACCGGCGTGCTGTCGCTCGGCTATCGGGTGCCGCAGGCGATCCCGCCCGAGCGGCGGGCGCTGCTCGAGGTCGTCGGCCACCTGTGCGCCGCCTCCCTCGATGCCGCGGTCGTCCTCGCGGCCGAGCTGCAGGAGCGGGAGATCCTCGCTCTGCTCGGCGAGGGGACGCGGCTGATGGTGAGCGAGATCGACCCGGACGAGATCGTCTCTCGTCTCGCCACCCTGGCGGTCCCGCGGCTCGCGCCGTGGTGCGCGGTGTACGTCCTCGAGGGCGAGGAGCTGCGCCGGGTCGCCCTTGCGGTCAGCGAGGAGAACCCGGTCGCGACGACCCTCCGCTCGTTCTCGCGCGTGCCGGTGGCGGCAGCCTCGCCCCTGGCGGTCGCCTACCGCAGCGCCGAGGTGCAGGTGATCACCCGCATCACCGCCGAGATCGCCGCCGCCTATCCGACTCTCGAGCCGGAGTCCCTGTTCGGCGCCGCCGAGCAGGGGCCCTGGTCGGCCCTCGCCGTCCCTGTGAAGGCGGCAGGGAGCGTCGTCGGGGTGATGAGCCTCGTGTCGGACCGCTGGCGGGACGGTCCGGGACCGGCCCTTCTCCACGCGGCGGAGGGGCTCGCCGCCAGAGCCGGGATCGCCCTCGCCAACGCCGGCCGGTTCCGGGCCGAGCAGCGGATCGCCGAGCTGCTCACGAGGGCGCTGCTGCCGACTGAGGAGGTGCGGTTGGACGACTTCGAGACGGCCGCGCGCTACCTCCCGGCGGGAAGCCCCGTCGCCGGGGACTGGTTCGAGCTGCTCTCCATCGGTGGGGGACGCTTCCTCGTCGGCGTCGGTGACTCGGCCGGCCACGGCATCGAGGCGGCATCGCTCATGGCCGAGCTGCGCAGCGCCGCCCGGGCCTTCGCCGTCGGCGGGTACGGTCCGAGCGAGCTTCTCTGCGGGCTCGACCTGTTGATGGCGACGACCTCGTCCGACGCCTTCGCGACCGCCCTCTACGGCATCCTCGACGCGGCGACCGGCACGGTGACATGGTCGTCGGCGGGCCATCTGTCGCCCCTCGCCTTCGGTCCAGGCGGCGCCGGCTACCTGCCGACCCGCCGGGCGCCGCCGCTCGGGTGCAGGTCGGGCGGTGACCTCGGGGAGGACGTCGTCGTCCTGGCGCCCGGTTCGGGCCTCGTGCTGTTCACCGACGGCGTCGTCGAGCGCCGACGAGGGGAGATCGACCTGCAGCTCGAGGCACTGCGCGCCCTTGTCGAGCAGGAGTGGGACGAGGCCGCCGACGTGCTGGCGGACGCCATCATCGGCCAGCTGTGCGAGGTCCCCGAGGACGACTGCTGCCTCGTGGTCCTGAAGCGGCTCTGACGCCCGGCTGAGCCCGCCCGGAAGGCGCCCGCTCGTGGGCCCCGGGCGGAACAGGCTCCCGGCCGGACGCGCCGGCTCGCACCGGCATCGGACGACTCGGGTGATGTCAGCCCCCGGGGCGGGGCCTGCTTGGCTCGGTGATAGGGCTGCCGGCATGTCGGACGCCAGGTGGCCCCGACGAGGAGGCCTGACGGCGGACAGGGGCCGGTACCGGGCTGGCGACGCAACCGCCGGCTGGACACAGCCCGCCCGGCACGACGGCGGGCTCGGGTGGATCGAGATGGAGGCCGACCGTCTTCGCCGAGGCGCTCCGCCGGCCGCTCCTCGAGGGTTCGGCCATCGCCTGGAGGGAGGTCTCTACGCCCCGGCCCGGGCAGCGGCCGGCCGGTGAGCCGGTCGAGGAGAGGTGCCGGCCGGCCTGAGCAGTCTCGGGGAGGAACTCGCCGGGGCGACCGCGCGAGGATCGCTCCGTGAGCCGACCGGTGCCCGACCTCGTCGCACGGGTTGAGGAGGCCGTCCGCGAGGTGAGCGGCTCGCTGCTCGAGCCGCGGGCCGGTGCCCTTTCGGCCGGCGAGGTACGGGCGAAGTCGCCGGGCGAGATCGTGACCGTCGCCGACCTCGAGGCGGAGGCCGCGCTCGGGTCTCGGCTGGCGGCGCTCTGGCCCGGGACGCCGGTCGTCGGCGAGGAGGCCTCGGCGGGCGAGCCCTCGTTGCTGGACGCGCTGCGGTCCGAGCGGGCGTGGCTCCTCGACCCGCTGGACGGCACCACCAACTTCGTCGCCGGCGAGGGGGACTGGGCCGTCATGGTCGCGCTGGTGAGGGAGGGTCTCCCGGTGGCCTCGTGGATCTGGCTCGCCACGCGCCGGCAGATGTACGTCGCCGAGCGCGGCCAGGGTGCCACCCGGGACGGGCTCCGCCTCCACCGTCCGCCACCGGGACGGTCCGCCGCCGAGCTTCGCGGGAGGGTCCTCACGGGCTTCGTCGATCCCGAGACGGCGGCCGAGTTGGCGGCCAATGGGCAGCGCTTCGGCCACGTCGGCCCCGGGAGCAGGTGCGCCGGCGCGGACTACCCGGCAGTTGCCGAGGGCGGTGAGGACTTCGTCTTCTACTGGCGGACCCTTGCCTGGGACCACGCGCCCGGAGCGCTGCTCGTCGAGGAGGTCGGAGGTGCCGCCCGCCGCCTCGACGGCAGTCGCTACTGCCCGGGCGACGCTGTGCAGGGTCTGCTCGTGGCCGCCGACGAGACCAGTTGGGAGGTCACCCGCGAAGCTCTGTTCGCGCCCCGGTCCGGGCCACCGGCGGGCGCATCCGGGCAGCCGCCGTAACCGGCGGAGGCGAGCCGTCCGGGACGGCGCCTGTGCCGGCCCGTCTCGTCGTCGGCGGCCGGCTGGGCTCAGGACGCGGCAGGCGAGCCTCGGCGCAGGGCGTCCGCCACCTCGGACAGGCGCTGCCGGCGCTCGACCAGGCTGATCCTGAAACGGGCGTTGTCGGTGTCGGCGATCTCGTGGCTGAGTTCGCCGAGCGCTCCCTCGATCAAGCTGGAGAGCTCCCGCGCCTGTTCCTCGGTGAGCGACACGTCCATCGTTTCGCTCCTCTCTTCCGAACCGGACGGTACCGCCGGGGAGGCGTCGGGGTGCGACGGCGCAAAAGGGGACTTTCAGCCCTTCCGGGCGCCCCGCGCCTCTGGCAGAAGGGAGGAGACGAGAGGAGAGCCATGTTCGCGTCATCAGGCGACCGCTTGGTCGTAAAGGGGCATCACGTCGGCGAGACCGACCGGGACTGCGAGATCCTCGAGGTGCACTCCGCCGATGGTGGGCCGCCCTATCTCGTCCGCTGGTCGGACGACGGTCACGAGGGACTCTTCTTCCCAGGAAGCGACGCCGTCATCGAGCACTACCCGGCCGGGGCCGAGGCGCGTCACGGCTGAGAGGGCCCGGCCGGCCGCTCAGCCGGACGCGCCCCTGCCACAGGCTCGGCGGCCCGGCTGGAGACGGAAGGCTCGCCCGCTCCCGGCGGTGGGTGCGGCCCTGCTGGCCGTCTCTTTCACCGTGGCCGCCTGCGGACAAGGCGGCGCGGTGACGGCGACGGCACCGCAGCGCAGTCTCCCGGCGCCCACCGCGCCACCGCCCACGGCTCCGACCACCACGACCGGCCCACCGGTGACCGGCCCACCGACGACCACCAGCTCGAGCGCTCCGACCACGACCGTCGCACCCGAGCTGGCCGGGACGCTCTCGATCGGTTCGGTCGGGCCGGCGGTGCTCGCCCTCCAAGAGCGGCTCTCGGCGCTCCGGTACTGGGTCGGGACCCCCGACGGGCGCTTCGGCGACGCGACCGAGCAGGCGGTCTACGCGCTCCAGAAAGTCGCCGGGCTGATCACCGACGGCGTCGTCGGGCCGGCCACCACCGCCGCCCTCGCCGCCGGCGTCGTCGCCCGACCCCGCTCGGAGAGCGGCTCGGGGGTGCAGGTCGACCTCTCCCGGGGCGTCCTCATGGCCGTCCGGGACGGGACCCTCGTCGCGGCCCTCAACGTCTCGACGGGCGGCGGCTACGTCTACTACGACCATGGCGTGGCGTCGGTCGCCGTCACGCCGATCGGCCACTTCCGGGTCCTGCGGGAGGTCGACGGCCTCGTCGTGAGCTCCCTCGGCGAACTCTGGAGGCCGAAGTACTTCTATTCGGGCTACGCAGTGCACGGCGAGTCCTACGTGCCGCCGGAGCCGGTGTCCCACGGCTGCGTGCGGGTCAGCTCCGAGGCGATGGACTGGATCTGGGGGAGGGGGCTGATGCCCGTCGGCTCGAGCGTGTGGATCTACTGAGCCCGGAGCGGGAGGGGCGTCCCGGGGGACAAGGAGGAGAGCGTGGAAGGCTTCCTGGACTATGGATACGACGACGGATCCCGCGATGCCGTCGGCCGGGCGCGCGACGAGCTGCTCGCCTCGCCGGTGACGCGCGTCATGACGGCGCCGGCGGAATTCGCCGACCCGGAGCTCACCTTGCGGGAGACGGCCGGCGCCATGGTCGCCCGCGGGCTCGGTTCGCTCATCCTGCTGCGGGGCGACGGCCCCTCGGCGATCGTCACCGAGCGCGACGTCGTGGCGGCCATCGCGGACGGGGTGAACCCCGAGCTCGCCTGGGCGGCCGACGTCGCCTCGGACGAGGTCCTCGCCCTCGAGTCCACCGATACGGTGCAGGAGGCCATCGAGGAGATGGCGATGCACGGCGTGCACCACCTGCCGGTCCGCCGTGACGGCACGGTCATCGGGGTTGTGAGCGTGAGCGACCTCGTCGTGGCGCTGACGACCGAGAGCCTCGCCCAGCCTTCCCCGCGGGCGGCGGGGGAGTGAGGCCGGTGCCGTCCCGCCCGGGAAGGGGTGTGCGCGGCCTCTGAGCGGGGACGGGGGGCGCCGGCGCCCGGTTCGGTATGAGCAGGACGGCGACGACGGCGCCGGCGGCGACGACGGCGGCGCCGGCCAGGAGCGCGAGGTCGAGCCCGCTCACGAAGGCCTGCCTCGCCACGGCGGCGAGGGCCGCACCGAGGCGCCCCCCGAGATGGCCGGCGACGGCGAGCGCCGCCCCGAGCGACCCGGTGATGAGGTCGAGGAGCGGCTTCGGCACGTGATGCGGGGCGAGCACCGGTGCCAGCCGGCTCTGGTAGCGCGTGTTGAGGAGGCTGCCGAGCAGGGCGACTCCGAGTGCCGCTCCGGTCTGGAGGGCGGCGCTGTTGGTCGCCGCACCCACCCCCGCCTTCTCGAGGGGCAGCGAACCCATCACCGAGTCGGTGCAGGGGGCGAAGGCGAGGCCCGTGCCGAGACCCATGAGGACGAACCCGGGCAGAAC
The DNA here is from genome assembly GCA_021797795.1 of Actinomycetes bacterium. GTDB lineage: Bacteria > Actinomycetota > Acidimicrobiia > Acidimicrobiales > Bog-793 > JAKACF01. The sequence goes on from JAJZZB010000010.1 coordinate 41,434, forward strand.
GTCGGCGTAGCTGCCGTGGACGCTCACCCGGCTGGCGAGGAACAACCCGGCGGCGATCATGGTCATCCCCGTGAAGACCACCGGTTTGGTCCCGACACGGCGTACCGCCACCATCGACAGCGGCGCGGCGACGAGCAGGATGCAGGCGATCGGAGCGATCCGCAGGCCCGTCTGCAGGGCGCTGTAGCCGAGCGAGAATTGCAGGTACTGGGTGAGGACGAACAGCGAGCCCATGAGGGCGAAGATCACGAGAGCCATCGCCCCCATGGAGGCGGAGAAGCGCCGCGAGGAGAAGAAGGAGAGCTCGAGCATCGGATGACTCGAGGCCCGCTCGAACAGCACGAAGCCGGCCAGGACGGCGAGCCCGGCCGCGATCGCCCCGAGCACGACCGGCGAGGACCACGAGCGTGTCGGCGCCTCGATGACGCCCCAGAGCAGCACGGCCATCCCGGCCGTCGACATGACGGCGCCGGCCGGGTCGGGCGCCTTGCTCGCCGGGTCCTTGGAGGAGGGGAGGACGGCGGTCCCAAGGACGAGCCCGGCGAGCGCGATCGGGACGTTCACGAGGAAGACCGAGCCCCACCAGTAGTGGGCGAGCAGCCAGCCGCCGGCGACGGGTCCGATCGCGACGCCGAGGCCAGTCGTCCCCGACCAGATCCCGATCGCCCGCTCGCGCTCGGCGGGCTCGGGGAAGAGGTTGATGAGGATCGACAGGGTCGAGGGCATGATGGCGGCCCCTCCGACGCCCATGACCGCGCGAGCCGCGATGAGCGAGCCGGACGTCGTGCAGAAGGCCGATACCGCCGAGCCGGCGGCGAAGACGGCCAGGCCGCCGAGGAAGACCCGCCTGCGCCCGATCCGGTCGCCGAGGCTCCCGAGGGTGAGCAGGAAGCCGGCGAAGACGACGACGTAGGAGTCGACGATCCACTGCAGCTCGCTCGTCGAGGCATGCAGGTCCCGCACGATCGTCGGGAGGGCGACGTTCAAGATCGTGTTGTCGAGGCTCACCACCAGCAGGCTCACGCAGAGCACGGCGAGCCCGATGCCCCGCCAGCGGTGCCGGACGCCTCGGACGGGCGGGCGGTCCAGGGAACCGTCGCCCGCTCTCCGGGGGGCTGGAGCGGGTCCTCCAGGGGAGCTCACGAGCGCCACCAAGGCGCTCGAGACGTCGTCTTGACTGCCCGCAGCGGCGTTCTTAGCCTGTGGTGCGGCCTGTGGGGGGCCGTCATAGTCCTAGGACGCCTGACACGATGAGACCTGACCTGGCGGTACCGCCTCCGAGTCCCGCTCCCGGACCGGAGAAGGGCGGCGCCTTCGGGGTTCCCTCCGTGTCCGAAGAGCTGCTCGAGCCGCTGCTCGCCCTCATGCCGGACGCCGCTCTGGCGGTCGACCGCGAGGGCCTGGTCGTGGCGGCCAACGCCTCGGCGCACGAGCTGTTCGGCTACGACGCGGGACAGCTCGTCGGCCGGTCCGTCGACGAGGTCGTGCCCGGCCAGCTGCGGGAGCGGCACCGGCACCATCGCAGCTCCTATCTCGACCATCCCCAACGCCGGCCGATGGGCGAGAACCTCGACCTGTCGGGGCGGCGGCGAGACGGGAGCGAGATGCCGGTCGACATCAGCCTCGCTCCTGTCGAGGCCTCCGGTGAGCTGCTCGTGCTGGCCGCCATCCGGGACCTGAGCGACCGCCACGCCGCCTCGGCCGCCCAGGCGGAACTCGCATCGATCATCCGGTCCTCGCTCGACGCCATCATCTCGATGAACCTGGAGGGGGAGATCACGACCTGGAACGAGGGTGCGGAGGATCTCTTCGGCTATACAGCCGAGGAGATGCGGGGGCGGCACCTCGCCGTCCTCGTCCCCCCGGAGTCGCTCGCGGACCTCGATCACCTGCTCCGCCTCGCCCAAGAAGGTGTCTCGCGGGGTGCCGTGGACACGCGATGGTGGAGCCGGGCGGGCAGCGAGATCGACGTCGCCGTCTCCATCTCGCCGATCTCCGGCCCAGAGCAGCGTCTCGACGGCTACTCGGCGTTCGCCCGCGACATCCGCGACCGCAAGGCGGCCGAGGACGAGCTCCGGCGGGCCCTCGAAGACGAGGAGCGGCTCGAGCGCCAGCACGCCGCCATGGCCGAGATCCGCCTGGCACTGCTGTCGGGAAGCTCCCTTGTCGACGCCCTCTCGCTCGTCTGCGAGCGGGCGTCGGCCATCCTCGAGGCGCCCGCTGCTGCCGTCACCGTGCGGGAGGGCGACGAGCTGGAGGTGGCCGCCGGCGTCGGTCCGCTGGCGGTCCTCGTCGGGACGACGTTGCCGGCCGGCGGCCTCTTCGTCGACCGGGTCGTCGAGAGCCGCTCGCACCAGCAGGCCGCCCGCCTGAAGGAGGCGACCTCGACCGTGCTCGAGGGCGTCGCCGCCGACGGCCCGGCGCTCGGCGTCCCCGTCCTCGTCGGGGGCGTCGTGCGGGCGGCGCTCGTCGTCGTCCGCGACGACAAGGGCGAGGGCTTCGGGCAGGCCGAGGTCGTCGCCGCCGAGGCCCTCGCCGCCCAGGCGGCCCTCGCCTTCGAGCTCGAGCGGGCGCGGGGGGACCGGGAGCGGATGATGCTGGCGAGGGACCGGGAGCGGATCGCCCGGGACCTGCACGACCATGTGATCCAGGAGCTCTTCGCCACCGGCATGGCGCTGCAGTCCACCGTCCCCTTTGCCGAGAGCGAGCAGCTGCGCGAGAGGATCTCGGCCGCCATCGACGGCCTCGACGAGACCATCCGCGAGATCCGCAACACGATCTACGGGCTGTCGGCCTCCCAGTCCACCGACCACCAGCTGCGCAACAAGCTGCTCGAGCTGGTCGCCTCGGCCGAGGACCAGCTCGGCTTTGCTCCCTCGGTCCGCTTCGAGGGCCCGATCGACGCCGGGGTGCCGAGCGACGTCGCCGTCCACGTCGTGGCGGTGGTGCGCGAGGCGCTGTCCAACGCCGCCCGTCACGCGCATGCCGACCAGGTCCAGGTCCAGGTGGCGCTCGACGACGGGAGCGTGCACGTGTCGGTCTCCGACGACGGGATCGGCATCGGGCACCCCGAGCGCTCGAGCGGGCTCGCCAACCTCGGCGAGCGGGCGCGCCTGCTCGGAGGCCGATTCGTCGTCTCGCAGGCGCCTGCCGGCGGCACGCGCCTCGACTGGTCGGCACCGGTCAACCGGCCCTGATCTCCCGTCGCCAACGGCGAGATCACCGGGTGGTGGCTCCGCCGACGCCGCCGGCGAGCTCGGCGAAGGCCCGGCGGACCTCCTCGGCGGCGGCGCGGGGCGCCTCGGTGGTCGCCGGGATGGTCTTGAGGCCGGCGGTCCGCCCCGGGCGGCGGGCGTGGTGGAGCGCGGCGATGAGGCGCTGGTCACCGGTGTAGGCATGCGTCGTCGTCATGAAGCCCCCGTTTGACGCCGAAGGGGTCGTCGAGCATGTTGCCACGAGGCAGTTGATCGTGCAGGAGGTCTTCGAGGCGACGCCCGTCGGCGCCCGCGCACCGGGGTGCCTCGCCCCCTGCTCCGAGGCGGCGGCCCATCGCCAGGGCGACGAGGTCCGCCCCCGGACTGAGCATGCAAGTGGCTTCGCCCCCGGTGTGTCCAGCACGGCGGCGGGAGGGTCTCCGACGCGGAGGGTCGAGCTGTTCGGCCGCGACTCGGCCGTGAGGTGGCCGACGGCGGAGTTGCGCGCGGGCAGGCAGGCGAGGCCGGCCGGCCGTGCCGGATCGTCTCGGGCGACGATCGGGCGCAGCTCGCAGGCTCGCGTGACGGCCGCCCCGGTTCCTCCGAAGCCGCTCGGCTCTCCTCTCGCCGACATGGCTCTCCCTTCGTCCGGCCAGGCCGGCACGCCACCAGCTTGCGCCGGGTCGGCCCGGCGGCGGTAGGGACGGAAGTCACACCGCCCGCGAGCTCAGGCCGGGCGACGGGCCCGAATGGGTCAAGGTCACGAGGGACCGACGTGCCGTCCGGCCATCACTTGGTAGTGGGGCAAGCATCGGGGACGATGCCGGGGAGGCGGTCCCGGTGTCGCTCGTGGCGCGAGACGAGGTCGGTGGGATGAGTGACGTTCGCTGCGGCGGTGCCGGCGGCGGTCCCGCCCTTTGACGACCCCGGCACCCATGCGATCCTGTCGATCCCCGGGCAGGAACGGGCTCCGGCGACCTTCAGTCTCGGCCCGCCGGCGGCTCGGACGGCCCCGGCGCCGTCCCGGCCGAGGAGGCGGCCGGTTTCCTCGACCCCGACCACACCTGGAGCCCGCTCGGTCTGCCCGGACTCGCCCCGCCGCGCAGGCGAGCCAGATGGACCGCACCATCGGCGGGCAGCGGCGCTCGTCTGGACCACGCCGTATGCCTTCCGGCCGTCCTACGGGGCGTGCGACTCGACCACTGGCGCGCTCGCCTCGGCTCGCCACATGGCGGTGTGGCTCTGGGACGCCGACACCGGGGATCGGAGTCGGCCCGCCGAGCTCGTTTCACCGGGCAGACAGGATCGCGCACCTGGCCGAGCCGGGGGGCGGGGCGCTCGCCGATCCGGTCATCCTCGTCCACGACGAGGCGGTCGCCGTAGCCGCCACGGTGGCTGTGTTGCCGACCATCATCGGCTCCTTCACTGGCCCGGCTGCCGCTCCGTCGTCCTGCTCGGACGTGCCAAAGAGTCCTAGGACCCTAGGAGGCCGGAAGGCCTCCGCCGTACTTTGACGCCATGACGGTGGATGCGATGCGGGTCGAGGAGGTCATCGAGGCGGTGGCGGAGCTGTCGGCGGAGGCACCCGCCGAACAGGACGATGACGAGGTGGAGGCCCCCCTCGACGCCATCCTTGCCCGCCAGCTCGAGGCGCCGGTCTTCGACGACGAGGAGGACGAGCAGCTCTGGGGAGACCCCGACTCCGAGCGTGAATGGCAGTTCCCGGTGTTGGTGGCGAGGGCGCGGCCCGACGAGTTCGTCTGCGAGGGGTGCCACCTCATCAAGCGCCGTAGCCAGCTCGAGACGGTGGCGAACCTCTGTCACGACTGCGTCGTCACCGGCCCACCGGCCACGGTGGCGCTCGGACTGACCGGTGCCTGACGGCCACGAGCGATCGGGCGACCGGCCCCCGCGAACCGTCGACAAGGCGTCCCGCCCGAGGAGCGACCCGAGCTCACACCGCCCGGCCGTCTTCTCGTCCTTCGAGCGCCATCCCCTCCGCCT
>JAJZZB010000102.1 GCA_021797795.1 Actinomycetes bacterium
TGTGCTCGTCGGGGGTGACGCCGTGGACCATGCCCAGGAGGAAGGCGGTCCCGACGATCGCGAACCCGGCGACGTGGGTCGGGTTCCACAGGTTGATCGCCGCCAGGATCCCCGTCATGAGCCGCCCTTGCCTGCTCGTGCCGCCGACCTCGGGCCCCGTGCTGGGGCGCCACATGGGCTTCTTCGGCGCAGGTGCGGCAGGTCCCCGACAGGACGAGTTGGTGACCCGAAACGAGGAACCCCGACCAGACCCGGACCCGGCTCGCCAGGTCGGCGACGATCGAGCAGGCGAGTGGCTCCATCCAACCACAGGAGCTGCAGACGAGGTGGTCGTGGTGCTCACTCGCCACCTCGTAGTGCCCACGGCCGTCGCCGAGCGGCACCTGGACGACGGTACCCGACCGCTCGAGCCCGCAGACGGCCCGGAACACCGAGGACGGATTGGGCGCGAGGCCCCGGCGTGCGAGGTCGTCCTGGAGCTCGTCAAGCGTCCAGCAGTGCCGGTCGGCGCGGTGCATGATCTCGAGCACCTGTTCGGCGATCAGCGAGCGACGGGCCACGGCACGAGACGATACGCAAGTTGATTGCGCAAGTCCATTGCACGGTCGGGCTCGGATCGGTGGCCACCTCCTGATACCGCACGAGTCGCCGCGTGCGGGTGTCGGTCCGCGTCGGTGGTTGGGGTTCTACGTCGGTGTTGCCGCGCTCGCCCCCCTTACCCAGCCGACCAGGCGTCCTTCGCTCGGTCGCCGCTGCAGCTCGACGTCGCGGAAGGCCACCGTTTACGGCTCCGGGTGCTCGCCGCTCAGCGTCCCGCGCTGGGACAGCCGGTAGAGGAGGACGAAAGCGGGGGCCACCACGGCGACCATCACGAGGGCGACGACGAGCTCGGTCACCAGCGCGGCCATGGGTGCGGCTGCGGCACGCAGGGTGAGCGTCCCGGGCAGCATCGCCGGGTACTGGGCCGCCGCCCATCCCCAGAGCATGGTGGCGAAGGTGGCGGCAGCCAGGTACCGCAGCCCGGCGGTCCGGCGCCTGGCCAGCCCGACAAGGACCGTGGTGCCGAGGAGCACCGATGCGACGAGCAGTCCGAGCCCCGGCCCGGCGATGAGGTGATGGGCGATGCGAGGCGCGCTCTGGTCGAGCTCGTAGAGGGCCAGGCCGCCGAGCGCGCCGGCGAGAACGCCCGAGGCGAGCGCCCGGCGCCGGAAGTACTCGGTCATGGCTGCCTGGTGCCGCTCGGCGTCGCAGGTGAGGTAGACGGCAGCCAGGTAGGCGAAGGCCACCACGGAGAGGGCGCCCAAGGTGAGCGCCGTCGGGGACGTCCAGGCCGAAATGTCGAAGCCGTGCGCCACGGCGTGCACCTTCCCGGTCACGATGGCGCCCGCTGCCGCCCCGAAGAAGAAGGGGGTGATGAGCGACGACGAGGCGAAGAGGGCGCCGCTCAGCCGGCGGTAGCGCAGGTTGGTCGCAGCCGCCCGGAAGGCGAAACCGCTGCCGCGCAGGATGACGCCGAAGGCGGCCATGCTGAGCGGCACGAACAGCGTCGTCATGATGGCCCCGAACGCCGGGGGAAAGCCCGTCCACAGCACCACCAGCACGATGACCAGCCAGACGTGGTTGGCTTCCCAGACCGGGGCGATGGCACGGTCGATGAGCTGGCGGGGCGCGGCCCCCCGGCGGTCGCCGCCGGCGAGGAGGTCCCAGACCCCGCCACCGAAGTCCGCCCCGCCGGTCGAGGCGTAGAGGGTGACGATGAGCCAGAGCAGCGCGGCGAGGACGTCGACGATCACGGGCCGACCTCGGAGGGCTGCGGCTCCCCGGCTGGGCCGTAGGGGAGGCCGGGCGCCGAGGCGTCGGGCTCCTTTCGCCACCGGCGGGCCATGACGAGGAGGGTGGCGATGGTGGCCGCGGTGAGCAAGGGATAGATGACGAGCACGGCGACGAGCGTGAAGGTCACGCCGCCCGAGGTCGTGACCGCCTGGGAGACCAGCTCCACCTTGTAGACGATCCACGGTTGGCGTCCGACCTCGGTCACGACCCACCCGGCCTCCATGGCGAGCGTCGCCGCCACCCCGCTCACCGCCACGCCGACCAGGAACGGCGTCGTCGAGCGGCGCAGCGTCGGCAAGCCCCGCCTGCGCCACCACGCCCAGGCGCACCACGCCGACCAGACGACCAGCGCGAACCCGATCCCCACCATCAGGTCGAAAGAGAGGTGGATGAGGGTCGGGAACGGCGGACGGAACGCCGACGGCACGCTGTCGAGCCCGACCACCCGGGTGCCCGGGGAGAACCCGACGAGCAACGAGTCGAGGTCGGGGATCCGAAGGCCACCGACGACCCGACCGTCGACCAGCACACCCCCCAGGTACTCGGCCACGTGGGTCCGAGTGTGCAGCACGTACTCCATCGCCGCGAACTTGGCCGGCTGCTGGCTGGCGATGGCCCGCGCCGCGGTGTCGCCGATGCCGATCTGGAGGGGGGCGCAGACGGCGCCGACGGCGAAGGGGATGAGCAGCCCGAGGCGGTGGTAGCGGTCACGTCGACCCCGCAGCATCCCCACCGCGTAGACGCTCGCCACCCCGAAGCCGGTCACCATGTAGGCGGCCAGCACCATATGGGGCACCTCATACCACGACGCGTTGTTGAAGAACACGGCGAACGGGTCGATCCGGTAGACGTGCCCGTGGCTGAGGCGGAACCCCGAGGGCTGGTTCATCCACGAGTTGGCCGCCACCACCGACCAGGCACCCAAGATGCCCGAGATCGCCACGGGCAGGAGCGACCAGAAGTGCCACCACGGTGCCAGACGGTCCCAGCCGAAGAGGTAGATCGCCACGAACACCGCTTCGAGGAGGAAGAAGATCCCCTCGATGCTGAACGGGATGCCGATCGCAGCCCCGAACCTCCCCATCAGACCGGGCCACAGAAGACCCATCTCGAACGACAAGAGGGTGCCCGAGACGGCGCCCACCGCCACCAGGACCGCCATCACCTTCGACCACCGGCGGGCGAGCAACAGGGCGGCGGCGTCACCGTGGCGGAGCCCTCGGTAGTGCGCCAGCATCACGAGGGTGGGCAGCGCCACCCCGAAGCAGGCGAACACGATGTGGAAGGCCAGTGTGGTGCCCATCTGGCTGCGTGCTTGGGTGACGGAGGAGATGGTGCTCAGGATCACGAGCCATCCTCGCACCCTCGAGTCAGCCCGCAGGTAGCGCGCCGACGCCGGCCCCTCGCCGCCGTCCGCCGTGGCCGCTGACGCGGGCTGTCCGGCGCCGAAGCGACCGCGGTGTCGAACCCGGACCCGAGGAGCCGGAGATCCGACACGACGAACAAGCGGGCTGTGCAGGAGGGAGCTCTCCACCAGACCGACAACGTCCGCTGCCCCGCTTGGCGCGACCTCGGGTGCCCGGGCGCAGGCGACGGCCGCTCGCCGGGCGGGTCACGAGGGCTCGGAGATCGGTGAGGATCGGGCGCCACCTCGAGCGCTCTTTCACGTCGTCGAAGCTCGGGCGCGAGTGCCTACGACCCACCGGCCGGCGAGGGGGCGAGCCGCTTCAGGTAGCAGAGCGCCCGTTCGCCGGGGAGATCGGCCGGTCCGATCGCGACGAACCCTGTCTTTGTCAGCACCCGCTGCGAGGCCACGTTGCGCAGGCTCGCCCTCGCCGTGAGCGTGCGCAACCCGCGGGCAGCCGCGAGCCGGCAGAGCTCTCCCACGGCTGCCGTGGCCAGCCCGCCACCGGCCGCCGCCTGGGCCACCCGGTAGCCCAGCTCCGCACTGCCGTCCTCGATGTCGTAGAGGTTGAACCGTCCCTGGACCGCCCCCTTCTCGTCCACGAGCACGTAGAACGCCCCACGGCCGGCGTCCTCGGCCTCGAGGAGCGCGGCGTGCCGTTCGGCGAAGCGGGCGAAGTACTCCTCGCCGCGGTCGGAGATCGAGGCGGCGAAGTACGCCCGGTTGGCCAGCTCGAAGGCCAGGACCGCCTCGGCATGGTCGGCGCGCATGGCCTGCAGGTGGGGCGCCACGGGCCGATCCTGCCGCACGGATCGAGCGTCGTGCCACGAAGGTGTGGCGGCGGCGTGCCGAGATCGATCTCTGCGTCGCGCTCGTCGCGCTCGCCCCTGGCGGTAGCCATCGCCGGTGGCCGTTCCGACGAGGGAGCCCCGCACCCGAGCGGGAGCCACACCTCTCTCGTCGGTGGTCCGCCGTGCCCCCGGCCCGAGCCGACCTCGACCGGAGATCGACCTGGTCGGCCGCCGCCGGGCAGCGCCCCGTGCTCATGGCCGGAGCGGTGCCGGGCGTCAGACTGCTGTGCGCAGGACCGGTGAGGCTCCCGGCCCGGAGCCAGTCGGAGGGCGGCACCTCCCTCGGGGGCTCTCGAGAGCTCGGACGGCGCCTCGATCAGGTGGAGACCCTGCTCACGATCTCGATCAGCGTGCCGTCAGGGTCCCGCACGAGGGCGCTCCGGTTGTCGTTGCCCGTGTCGTGCGGGGGTCGCAGCCCGGGGACACCTGCCGCCGCCAAGGATGCGTAGGCGCGGTCGACGTCGTCGGTCCACAGCACGAGTGCCACGGCGGGCCGGCCCGGCTCGGCCTCGACGCCGTGCACCCGGCGGGCGGCCTCGAGGCTGCCGAGCCCGAGGGTGAACCCGCCCACCTGGAACTCGACGTGCTCGGGGAGTCCCTCGGTCGGCGTCCGGAAGCTCTCGGCGAGTCCGAGCAGATCCCCATAGAAGTGCACGGCCGCCTGGATGTCACCCGTGTACAGGTTGACGAGGCCGTCGGTGAACATGGCGGGACACTACTTCTCGGCCCGTGCCCCGACGGCGGGCCGGCCACCTCACCGGGTCAGCCGGCGGCCTCTTTGGCGGCGGCCACCAGCGCGGCGACGTCGTCCGGCGTCGTCGCCCACGAGCACATGAGTCGCACCTCGCCGGTCGAGCCGTTCCAGTCATAGAAGTGGAACCGCCTCCGCAGGCCGCCGGCGAGGCCCTGCGGGAACCGGGCGAAGACGCCGTTGGCCTCGGTCGGCTGGGTCAGCTCCACACCTTGGACCGAGGAGAGGCCGGCTGCGAGCAGGCGTGCCATCTCGTTCGCATGCCGTGCCGATCGCAGCCAGAGGTCACCGTCGTAGAGGGCCAGCAGCTGGGCGGAGATGAAGCGCATCTTCGAGGCGAGCTGGGTGTCCATCTTCCGCAGGTACTTGACGCCCTGGACGGCATCGGCGTTGACGACGACGACGGCCTCGGCGAAGAGGGCGCCGTTCTTGGTGCCGCCGAGCGAGACGACGTCGACGCCCGCCTCGCTCGTGAGCTCGGCGAGCCCGGTGCCGAGCGACGCCGCCGCGTTGGCAAGGCGTGAGCCGTCCATGTGCACCGCCAGCCCCAGTGCGTGGGCGTGGTCGGCGAGGGCCCTCACCTCCTCCGGCCGGTAGACGGTGCCCACCTCACTCGCCTCGGTGAGCGAGACGGCTGCCGGCTGAGCCCGGTGCTCGTCGCCGAAGCCCCACGCCTGGCGGTCGACGAGGTCAACGGTGAGCTTGCCGTCGGTCGTCGGCACGGTCAGCAGCTTCATGGCGGCGACCCGCTCGGGGGCGCCCCCCTCGTCGGTGTGGACATGGGCCCCGTCGCTGCAGATGACGGCTCCCCATTTCGGGAGGAGGGCCTGCAGGGCGACGACGTTGGCACCGGTGCCGTTGAAGACCGGGTAGGCCTCGCTCTCGGGCCCGAAGTGCCGTCGCACGACCTCGTCGAGGCGGGCCGTCCACACATCCGCGCCGTAGGACCTCGCGTAGCCGACGTTCGCCGCTTCGATCGCCGACAGCACCTCGGGATGGGCCCCGGCGTAGTTGTCGGATGCGAAGGCATCGCTCACGTCACGGTCGGCCATGGCCTCACGGTATCGGCGTCCTCCGCAGCCGGCTGTGGGGCCGCCGGCCGGGCCGCCTCGCCCGCGTGCCGGCCCGACGACGACGACAGAGGATCTCGCCGATGGCGGACCGGGGATCGGGCTCAAGACCGGCGCGGCGACGTCCGATACCTGACGGGTGCATGCCGGACCCGTCATCTCGCGGCGGCGACTGCTCGGCGGGTGCGCAGCCACCGGCGCCCTGCTTGCCGCGGACGCTCTCGTGGCGTCCGCCCCGCTCGCCGGGCGAGCCGGTGCGCTTACCACCAAGCCGGCGCTCTCCTCGCTCATCACGGCCGATCCGTACCTCCACCTCGCCCGCAGGGCCACCTACGGCATCACGCCGTGGCTCCATCACGAGATCAGGGCGATGGGCATGCGCACCTGGATCGAGCGCCAGCTCAGCCCCTTTTCGATCGACGACTCCCGTTGCGACACCTATCTCCGGCGGTACCCGCTGCTCGGCCTCGGAGCGAGCGAGCTGCGCGCTCGGGTGAGCGGCGGCTCCTATGCACAGATGAACCAGATGCAGGCGGCCTACTTCGTGAGGTCGGTCTGGAGCGAGCGGCAGCTGTACGAGATGATGGTCGAGTTCTGGTGGAACCACTTCAACATCGGTCTGCCGGACTCCGACGTCTGGGACCTGTGCGGGTCCTTCGACAACACCATCCGGTCGCATGCCCTCGGGCGGTTCGACGAGATGCTGCTGGCGGTCGCCGAGAACCCCGCCATGGTGGTCCGGCTCGACCAGAACCAGTCGGTGGGGAGCAATCCCAACGAGAACTACGGCCGCGAGATGCTCGAGCTGCACACCGTCGGGGTCCACGCCGGCTACACCCAGCACGACGTCCATGACGCCTCGCTCCTGCTCACCGGCTGGGGGGTGAACAAGGACCGCACGGCGATGGCGTACACGCCCTCGAACCACTACGTCGGCCCACTGCGGGTGATGGGCTTCGAGGCGGCGAACAGCTCGGCGGCGAACGGCGCCTCGCTCGTGCGGAGCTACCTGCACTACCTGGCACACCATCCGGCGACCGCCTCCCATCTGGCGACGGAGCTGGCGGTGCGCTTCGTGGGCGACTCGCCACCCCGCACCCTCGTCGACCGTCTCGCCGAGACCTACCTCGCCCACGGCACCGCCATCTCACCTGTCGTGCTCGAGCTGCTCACCTCGAGCGAGTTCCGGGAGTCGGTCGGAAGCAAGGTCCGCCGCCCGATCGAGGCCATGGCAGCCAGCTTCCGGGTGCTCGACTACTCGCTCGAGAACACCGGCACGGGCGACCTCGCCGACGTGGTGTTCGCGCTCGGGATCATGGGCCAGGTCCCGCTCGGCTGGCCGCAGCCGAACGGCTACCCCGACACCGCGCCGGCGTGGATGTCGGCGAGCGGCAAGCAGGCCGAGTGGGGGATCCACCTCCGGCTCACGGGCGGCTGGTGGACGAGGACCTTCACCTTCCCCGGCATGGCAGCCCTGATCGGCCACCCCTCCCCGTCCATGCCGTCCGGGGAGTTCGTCGACCGCGTGACCGGGCGCCTGTTGTTCCAGAAGGTGCTCCCGCAGCACGAGAGCGTCCTGCTCGGCTTCCTCGGCCGCAGCGCCGGCGAGCCGATCGGCGTCTCGGGCATCGCCGGTCTCCCGATGTTCGCCAAGCTCGTGCTCGACTCTGCCTACTTCGCCGTCCGATGAGCGTCCTGTCTCGCCGCGAGCTGCTCTCGACCCTCATCGGGAGGGTGCCGGTCGGTGGCCAGAAGACCTGGGCCGCCGAGCCGGGCGACCGGCGCGCCATCGCCGAGATCGGCCTCACCTCGGCGGGGGGGACGGTTGCGACGAGCTCGAGCGGCTCGGACGTGCTCGTCGTCCTCCTCCTCTACGGCGGCTTCGACGGCCTCACCGCCGTACCTCCGATCGGGGATCCCCACTACGCCTCCCTGCGGCCGACGATCGCCGTTCCGGCGAGCGAGGCACTCCAGCTCGACGGGCTCTTCGGCCTCCATCCGGCGCTGGCGCCACTCATGCCGTGGTGGGCCTCCAAGCAGCTGGCCGCTGTCCAGGCCGTGGCCATCCCGTACCCGACGCTCAGCCACTTCCAGGCCCAGCAGGATCTCGGGCAGGCGGCTCCGGGGACGGCGCTCGTGAGCGGTTGGATGAACCGGGCCCTCAGCGCGCTCGGGGACGCCGACGCGCTCGCCGGCGTGCAGGTGGGCAACAGCGTCCTCACGGCGAGCCTGTCCGGGCCGAGGCCGGTCACCACGCTGTGGGAGGTCGGTGCCTTCTCGCTCGCCGGCGAGGAGTGGGACGCCTCCCTGCCCTCGGCGATCCGCTCCCTCTACTCCGACGTCGCCTCGACCACGTCGGCGACGGCCCTCGACACCTTGAGGGCCTGCCGGGACCTCGCTCCGCTCCAGGCGGTGACCTATTCGCCCGCCAACGGCGCCTCCTACCCGAGCTCGGGCCTCGGGCAGTCCCTCATGGGGGTGGCCGAGCTCATCAAGGCGCGCGTCGGCGTCCGCATGGCGGCCGTCGAGTACGGGGACTGGGACTTCCATGCCGACCTCGGCAGCGGTGCGGGCGGCGCCATGGCGGCCATGCTCTCGGACCTCGGCTCCTGCCTCGCCGCCTTCGCCACGGACCTCGGCAGCGAGCTCGCCAGGGTGACCGTCGTGACGCTGTCGGAGTTCGGGCGGCGTGTCGCCGAGAACGGCTCGGCAGGGGCCGATCACGGGCACGGCAACGCCATGCTCGTCCTCGGCGGCAGCGTGCGCGGAGGCAAGGTGTACGGCACCTGGCCCACCCTCGCGCCGAAGGCGCTCGTCCTCGGCGACCTCGTCGGCACGACGGACTACCGCAACGTGCTCGCCGAGCTTCTCGAGCGCCGCCTCGGCCTCTCCTCGCTCTGGCGGGTCTTCCCGCGCTTCACGCCCCACTTCCTCGGCCTCACCTGAGAGCGGGGGCCTGGCGGCCTCCGTTCGCCCGTCCTCGGAAGAAGGCCAGCCTCTCCTTGTGGCAGAAGAGACAGCAGCCCTGACGCGAACTGGCCCGGGAGCCCTTGCGGGTTCCCGGGCCGTTCGACTGCCCCCATCCGTTAAGAGAAATATCGGCCTGATCGACCGGGAGCTTGAGGGATTTTCCGAACTTTCCCGAAGCTGTCAGCCGTACGAGGCGGACGTCGTCGAGCTGCCGGCCCTGGCCGTCGACGACGGGGTCGACGTGGGAGGGTTGGCGCTGGTGGTGGTGGTGGTCGAGGTCGAGCTCGTCGACGTCGTGGTCGAGGTGGAGCTCGTCGTCGTCGTGGACGAGGAGGAGGAGGTTGTCGTCGAGCTCTGGCCCGACGCGGTCGTCGTCGTCGAGGAGCCCGTCGCGCCGGCCGTGGTCGAGCCCGCCGTTCTCCTCGAGGTTGTGAAGGACGGGGCGGCCGTCGACGGCGGGGACGAGGGGCCCGTCGAGCTCGGGGTGCTCGAGAGCTTCGGCTTCGGCTGGGTCGTCGGGGGGTCGGGCGTCCGGCCGGGCGGCGGGGTCGGCGAGACCGCCATGGCGACCGCCACGCCGCCGAGGACGAGAGCGACCGCTGCCCCCACCAGCACGGCCACACCGCGGCGGGGCCGCCGCCCGCCCGGCCTCTCGGCGCCGCGCTCCGGGGATCCGAGCGCGCTCGTCTCACCGACGGCGCCCGTCGCGCCGAGCAGACCGGCGCCGCCGAGGGCGACAGCCGGGACCGTGGCTGCGGGGGCGAACGGCGACGTGACCTCTTCTGCGCTCTCGGGTGCGTCCGCCGGCCCGGCCCGCACGGTGTCCGCCGCGCCGGCGAGTGCGGCCGCCATCTCGCCCGCCGAGGCGAAGCGCACGGCGGGATCGGATTCGAGGGCGCGCTCGATGGCGGCTGCGAATGCCGGGTCGAGCTCAGGCACGCGCTCGAGAATGGGGATGAAGCGGTGCTGCTCGGCCGCCAGGGTGATGGCGATTGCGTTGTCGCCCTGGAAGGGACGCTGGCCGGCGACCGCCTCGTAGAGGAGCACGCCGACCGACCAGAGATCCGAGCGCGCCGTGGCGGGCTCGCCCTGGGCCCGCTCGGGCGCGAGGTACGACGGTGTCCCGAGGACGACGTTCGTCGAGGTGTGGTTCTGCGCCCCGGGCGAGGGGTGGACGGCCTTCGCGATGCCGAAGTCGGCGACCTTCACCCCGTGCTCGCGGGTGACGAGCACGTTGGCCGGCTTGATGTCGCGGTGAAGGACGCCCCCCTCGTGAGCGGCCCGGAGGGCGTCGAGGACCTCGAGGCCGATCGAGCGGGCGAGGTCCGGTTCGACCCGACCCTTCGAGATGATGTGGTGCAGCGTCTCGCCCTCGACGAGCTCCATCACGATGAAGGCCTTCGAGTCGTCCTCCCCGGCGTCGTAGACGGCGACGACGTGCGGGTGCGAGACGTGCGCCGCCGCCCGGGCCTCCTCCTCGAAGCGGGCTCTCACCACGGGATCGTGGGAGTATCTGCTCCTCAGGACCTTGAGCGCCACCGGCCGCGCCAAGCGCTCGTCGCGGGCCCGGTAGACCTCGGCCATCCCGCCGAGCCCGATCAGCTGCTGGACGACATACCGGTCGGCCAGCAGCTGCCCGGCCCTCAGCTGGCGGCGGGCGTTGTCAGGGCTCACCTACGTCTCGTTCCTTTGCGCGAGCGGGCGTCATACGTCGCCCCTTTGGGATACCCGCCGCCCCTTCACGGTATACGGCGGCGCCCGGCCCCGGGGCGGCGCTACTCCCCGGCTGGCGGTCGCCGAAGCCGCTTTCGCGCCGACTGGCGCCGCTTGTCCTCGAGGCGGGCCTCGACGGCGGAGCGCCCGGGTCTCGTCGGGCGGCGTGTCGCCGTACGGCGGGAGGCCGCTTCGAGGCGGACGGCGAGCCGGCGGGCCGCCTCCATGCGGTTGGCGCGCTGCGAGCGCTCGCTCGCCGCCACGATCCGGACTTCGTCGCCGAGCCGCTCACGGACGCGGGCCACCACCTCGAGAGGGCCCTCCAGCTCCCTCAGGTCGCCGAGGAGCTCCACCCTCGTGTCGGCAGTGTTGACGTGCTGGCCCCCAGGGCCGCTCGAGCGGGAGAAGCGCCACGTCAGGGCGCGGGCGGGCAGGCGCAGGCCGGAGGCGGTGACGAGGCCGTCACTGCGATCGGACATGGGCCCTTCGGTCGGGCTCTCGATGCCCGACCCCTCGCCGGGAGTGGGTGGGGGCGACCACCGGGGCAGGTTAGCGGCGCCGGCTGCCGGGGCTCGTGCTCGGGGGGCGCCGGGTGGCGCCTGGCCCGTGGGGCGGGACCGTCTCACGGGGCAGTGGCGCTCGGCGCCGGTCGCGCCTCGGCGGCGGCGTGTCAGAGATCGGCGACCTCAGGGATCACCTCGCTCCCGAGGATCTCGAGCGGGTGCAGGCTCGAGACGTCGCGGACGCTTCCGTGGGCGACGCTGAACCCGAGCTCGGC
>JAJZZB010000103.1 GCA_021797795.1 Actinomycetes bacterium
AAGAGACCGTGCTGCTCTACCAAGGGGAGCGGGGACGGCCACGGGCCCAGCGCATGCTCACCGAAATGGACCCCGCGCAGCGCCGCCTCTACGACCTGTTCGACCTCGACGCCTACGCTCCCACGCGCTGAGTTAGGTAATACACGTTCGGGCGCCGAATACCGTCATCTACCAGCACAGATGCCCGCTCCTCAGCTGCGAGCCCGGAAAGTACCGCTAGCACGCAGCGTGGTCGCGCCGGGGTGCGGCGCGCCGCTCCGGTTGTCGGACTCGCCTTCGGGGTACCGGCGCGCGAGTGCCACGAGACAGGAGGCTGTCATGAACCTGATCGACGAGATGCTCGAGGACCATGCCACGGTGAGGAGGCTGTTCACCGAGATCACCGTGGCGCCCGTCGAGAGCCGGGAGAACCTCTTCGACTCCCTGCGGGAGGAGCTGATCCGCCACGAGGTGGCCGAGGAGGAGATCGTGCGGCCGCTCACCGAGCAGTCGGTCCCTGGTGGCGAGCACATCGCGAGCGAACGGATCGCCGAGGAGTCCGAGGCGGAGAAGATGCTGAAGGAGATGGAGCGTTCACAGGTCGGGACGCCGGCGTGGGAGCAGCTCTTCGAGACCCTGCGGCTGTCGGTGCTCGAGCACGCCGAGCGGGAGGAGAAGATGGAGTTCCCCCGCCTGCAGGCCCACCTCACAGCCTCCGAGCTGGCGGAGAAGGGCAAGACCTTCGAGTCCGCCAAGAAGATGGCCCCGACGCATCCCCACCCCGGCACGCTGAACACGCCGGGCGCGAACAAGACCCTCGGACCCGCGGCGGCGCTGATGGACCGGGCGAGGGACGCCGCCGCCAGGAAGTCGGCCTGAGCCCAGGGGAAGGGGTGGCGCGTCAGGGGCTGCCGCCCGTCGCCCCGCCGGCGAGGCCGAGCAGGGTGTGACCCGACCAGGCGTGGGCTGCGCCGAGAAGGGGGAGGCCGAAGTTCTCCTCGATGGTGGCGAGCAGCCCGTAGGGACTGAGCTGCTGGCGCAGCACGGTGTGGGCCCGCACGAGCGGGGAGACGACGAGGGTGAGCAGGTGACCGCCGCCTCCCGTCGCCAGCAGGCGACCGGCCGGGGTGACGGAGCTCGGATCTCCGAAGGATCCCTCGTCCCAGGTGACGAGGAGCAGGCCCCGGTCGCGCCAGGCGCGGCTGGCGGTCACCTCCCTCACGAAGTCGGCGAGCCAACGGCCAGCCACGCTCTCGGGGCAGCTGTGGCCGTCGTCACACACGTTGGGCGTCACCCAGACAAAGCGGGGTGCCTCCGCAGCCGGGCGCTCCAGCACCGCTCGCAGCCTCGGGTACGGGAGCAGGTGGGAGCAGAGAGCCCGGCTCGCCCGCATGTCGTGGAAGTAGCGGAACGGGTTGTGCTTGGCGGCGTACAGGCCGTAGGAGGTGCCGAGGTAGCAGGGGGACGAGACATCTTCGAAGAACGCGTCCCAGCTGACGCCGTGTCGGCTGAGCTGAGCGCCGAGGTTGTCGGAGGCGACGAAGCAGCTGAGGCAGTCAGAGGTGATCCCGAACGTCGAGCCGGCCGTCAACGCCAGGTAGTTCGGGAGAGACGGGTGGGCGGCGCCGTAGGACCTCGTGTCGTAGGCATAGCGACGGGCAAGGGCGGCGATCGACGGGTCCGCCAGCGCCGCCTGGTACGACTCGTTCTCCATGACCACCACGAAGACGTGGGCGAACCTCGTGCGCGTGGGCGGGCCGGAGGTCGTCGGCGGCAGGCTCGCCCGGGACGCTCCAGGCGACGACGTGCGGGGCGGGGCCGAGGCGGAGCCGGAGCAGGCCGCCAGCAGCCCCGCTGCCACCAGGGCACCGAGCAACAGGCGGACCACCCGCAGAGGCGACCGCTCGCCGGACACGGTCGAACGCTATCGAGTCCCCGCTCAACGCAGCGTGCCGGTGGCGAACTGGAGCGCCAGGCTCACGGCCCCGACCGTCGCCCACAACGCCGCTCCGAGCGCCAGGGGCCGCAACCCTGCACGGCGGATCTCCGCCGGTCTCGTCGAGAGCCCGATGGCGGCCAGAGCGGCCGTGATCATCCAGGTGGCAGAGTCCGACAGCTCGTGGTGGAAGCCGCCCGGGACGAGCCCGAGCGTGTTGGCGACGACGGCCACCAGGAAGGCGAGGATGAACAGCGGCAGGACCCGCGCCAGCGAGACACGCGGGGCCCCCGCTCTGGCTGCCGGCTGCTCCGCCGCGCGCCGGCGCCGGAGGGCGGCGAGGCCCAGGGCGATGGGGATGATGGCGAGCGTGCGGGTCAACTTCACCACGACCCCGTATCCCGCAGCGGCGTGGCCGTAGATGGTCGACGCCGCCACGACCGACGAGAGGTCGTTGATGGCCGTCCCGCTCCAGAGCCCGAACGCGTGCTGCGAGAGCCCGAGCAGGTGTCCGAGGGTCGGATAGAGCAGCACGGCGACGACGTTGAAGGTGAAGATCGTGGCCACTGCGTAGCTGACATCGGCTTCCTCGGCACCGATGACGGCGTCGGTGGCGGCGATCGCCGAGGCGCCGCAGATCGCCGTCCCCACGCCGATGAGGGTCGTGAGGTCCGTCCGCAAGCCGAGTAGACGGCCGACCGCCCAGGCTGCACCGAGAGCGGCCACGAGGGTGCCCACGAGGACCGGCAGGGAGGCGGCGCCGGCGACGAGCACCTGCCCGAGCGAGAGCCCGAGACCGAGGACGACGATCGAGCCCTGGAGGACGCGCTTGCCGACGAAGGCGAGCCCCGGCCTGGCGCTCGGCGGCGGCGGGCGGAGCGTGGCGACGATGATCCCCATGACGATGGCCATGACCGGGGCGCCGATGACCGGGACGAGCGAGCCGAGGAGGCTGGCCACCACGGCGATGGCCGCCGCCAGGGCGGCTCCAGGGACGAGGACCGCCGCCGCCTGGGGCAACGAGCGGCGGGCGGACACCTCCGGGCCGAGCGGCAAGGTGGTGCGCGTGAGAGCGGTATCGATGGGCACGGTGCCTCCTTTCGCCCAAGGCTGACGGTCGAACGGCCCGCCCGGAAGATGCCGTCTCGAGGTAGCGTTCTAAGCTTCGCTTATGCCCCTTCCCGAGCCGGTGCCTGAGCTGACCTCGCTCGATCTGCTCGTCTCGGTGAGCGAGCTCGGGTCCATCAGCGCGGCAGCCGGGGCGCACGGGATCACGCAGCCGGCCGCCAGCATGCGGCTGCGCAAGCTGGAACAGGTGCTCGGCATCCACCTCCTCGAGCGGGCGACGACCGGGTCCCGGCTGACCCCCGCCGGCGAGGCGACGGTCGAGTGGGCGACACCCGTCCTGCATGCGCTCGAGTCGCTGCTCGTCGGGACCTCGGCGCTCCACCGGTCGGCGCGCTCCAGCCTCCGCCTGGCGGCCAGCATGACGGTGGCCGAGTACCTCGTCCCGTCCTGGCTGGGCAAGCTCGCGGGTGAGCGCGGCGGCGCCAGCGTCTCGCTCGAGATGGGCAACACGGCGAGCGTCGCCGGGCTTGTCGCCGACGGGCGGGCGGATCTCGGCTTCATCGAAGGAGCGCGCCCTCCCGGGCGGCTTTCGTTCAGGGAGGTGCTCGAGGACGAGCTCGTGGTCGTCGTCGGCGCGTCGCACCCGTGGGCCAGGCGGCGGCGGGTGCTCTCGCCCGATGAGCTCGCCCGCACGGCGCTCCTCCTGCGGGAGGAGGGCTCGGGGACCCGCCAGGTCCTCGCCGAGGCGCTCGCCGAGCACGGCCTCGAAGTGGTGAGCGCCATGGAGCTCGGCTCGACCACGGCGATCAAGGCAGCCGCCGGCGCCGGAGCCGGACCGGCGGTGCTCTCGGCTCTGGCGGTAGCAGACGAGCGGGAGTCCGGCGCGCTCGTCGCGGTGCCCTGCGAGGGACTGCGCCTCCACCGCGTGATCCGGGCGGTGTGGTCGGGGCGTCTCGGACCCGTCGCCGCCCGGCTGCTCGCCATCTCCGCCGGTCGGCACCCGGTGGCGGGACAGGGCTGACCTGCCGGCGTGCGCTCTCTCGGCCTGGCGCGAAAGAGCGTCCGAGGGGCCGCCGTGCGCCCCATGTCCGCCGGACGCCAGTCAAGCCAGATGCTGCCTCCGCCGTGTCGCGAGCGGCTCGGCTCCCCGTTGCACACGGGACGAGGCTGCAGGGCCCGCTCAGCGCCGCCGCCTCGGAGCGGCGAACCGGGCCTGCCACCGGGCCTCGCCGGCGATCACCCGGACCGCCTCTC
The DNA here is from genome assembly GCA_021797795.1 of Actinomycetes bacterium. GTDB lineage: Bacteria > Actinomycetota > Acidimicrobiia > Acidimicrobiales > Bog-793 > JAKACF01. The sequence continues at coordinate 4,238 of JAJZZB010000103.1, forward strand.
ACTCGCTCGGCCGATCGAGTTCGTTGGACGCACCACCCCGGCAGGCCACGAACGAGGTCCCGGCAGCCTGGCGGGAGAGTGCTCAGCGCCACTGGCTGAGATGACCGAGTAGAAGTTCTGCGGGTGGGGAAGCCTGAGATCGTGGCGAGGCTGTCACGCTGGACACGGGTCACCCCGCCCGCCAGGTCCGCGCCGGTGCCGAAGAAGGTGTCGGAGCCGGTCAGCATGATGTAGCGCACATCGAGCCCCTCGTAGTCGGGGAGCCGCTCGAGGAGTCCCGGCTCCTGGTTGTCGTAGCTGCCGAAGTACTTCGCCATGGGTCCGGGCGCGACATGCGCCGGGACGTAGTCGGCCGAGAGCGCCGGGATCGGCAGGTCGCTGCTGTCCACCGAGGCGATGTGGAAGTAGGACCCGTGGGCAGCTGCCGTCTCGACGCCCACGGCATCGCCACGGTGACGGCCGCGTGCACGGGGCCCGCGACGCTGCTCAGACGAGAGGTCTACATGCCGGGCTGGCACGCCACAGCCGGCGGCCACCACCTCACCACTCACGAGGCCGTGAGCCTCTTCCAGTCGATCCGCCTGCCCGCCGGGACCACGACCGTCCATTTCGGCTACCGCCCTCCGCACGAGCGCCTCGCCCTCTGGCTGCCTCTCCTCGGCATCCTCGTCGCCGCCGGCGTTCCCTCCGGCACGTGGCTCCTCGGCAGGCGGCAGAACCCGGTCCCCGACCGGGGCCCGCTCTGAGGTGAGGCCCGTCGCGCCCGCCTTGCTCCTCCACCGAGACCCGCCCTGCTCCTCGTCACCGATACGACACGGCCGTCACCCCGGGCGGGGCAGTGTTCCGCGGCCCGGGGGCCCACCCGCGGTCGCCGGGCGGCGGAAGACCTCGGCATCGTCGGCGAACGCCTTGAACTCGAGGGCGTTTCCGGCCGGGTCGTGGAAGAACATGGTCCACTGCTCACCGGGTTGGCCGGCGAACCGGACGTGCGGCTCGATGGCGAACCTGACCCCCTGGTCCTCGAGCCGTCCGGCCAGCTCGTGGAAGTGGGCCACGTCGAGCAGGACTCCGAAGTGGGGCACAGGGACTTCGTCGCCGTCGACCGGGTTGCGCCCGACCACGTGCCCGACCGACGAGGAGACGAGGTGGGTCACGACCTGGTGGCCGTACAGGTCCCAGTCCACCCAGGTGCCGGCCTCCCGCCCGCGGGGACAGCCGAGCACGCCGCCGTAGAAGTCACAGGCGGCAGTGAGGTCGTCGACGGGGACGGCGAGGTGGAACCTCGGTCGTGGTTCCGACAGCCTGTGGTCCGAAGCGGTGACGCGCTGCATGTGCACCATCCTTGCCGGTCGTCACGGCCCGGCGGCGGCCTGGGCGCCGCTCGACGATGGGCTCCTCTCTCACACGAAGAAGGAGCGGCCATACCGGCGATCTCCCCGCTCCTCCAGTTCGACGACGAGCCCGAAGAGACTGGCCGCTTGCCCACCTCCGTCTTCCGGAGCTCCGAGATCCCCGACATCCTCCGCGCCGGAGGGCACGACCGACCCGCTCCGCCGACCGTCGTCCGCTTCTCCCTCGACGGCACGGAGTCCGTCGTCCCTCGCGCGAAGCGCCACCGGCCGTTCGCCCAGACCGCGACGACGGTCAGCACCGGCGACTCACCCGGCCCGCTGACGGCACCCCCGTCGACCGACGGGGTGCTGAGCGAGCGGGTGGCGGACCCGCTCGGCCCGGGACCCTCCCTCGAAGATCCGTGCCAGCTCGTGCCGGCGCCTGGCGGGTCGGCCGCTGTGTGCGCCGCCGCCCCGGCGGTGAACCATGTACATGGCCGCCGAGCAGCTGCGGACTCCCTGCAGACTCCTCTGGCCGCAGCGCCTCGTTGCTGGTCGTCGTCCCCGGCGTCGGCGAGACCCTGCAGGTCGTGGGCGACGCATCGATCGCGACCGCGGTGGCGGTGCTCGCGCAGGTTCCCCCGGGCGGATCTCCGACGGAACCTCGCCGTCGTCACGGGGTCGTGACGGTCCGTCTGCACTGCGGCAAGCGGTGTGGAGCCCCGAGTCGTGGCCGGCCACCGCCGACGTGGCCTCGTCCGCCTGCGCGATGCGGGGCCACATGCGCCTGCCTCAGTCCACCGAGGACATGCAGGCGTTCCTCGACCGGGCCTCCCCAGAGACGACCCGGGCGGGGTGAGGACAGGCGGAGGTCTGACGAACCGGCAGGACCTAGCCGCTGAGCTGCTCGGCGAGGAAGGCGAGTGAGCTCGGGTACCGGTACTCGATGGCCATGTGGGTCGCGTCGAACAGCTCGAAGTGCACATCGGTGACGCCGATCGAGGCCAACTCGCCGACGAAGGCTTGGGCACCGAGGTCGAGGAAGTACTCGTCGCTCCGGCCGGCATCCACCCAGATCGCCCGCAGCCCCCGCAGAGCCTCGGCGTGCCGGCGCACCATCCGCACCGGGTCCCACGCGAGCCAGCGCTCCCAGACGTCCTCCCGGGGCCGCCCTGTGAGCGGATCGAAGGGCAGCTGCGGCCGGCCGGCGTCATCAGGAGAGAAGCAAGCGGCCACGCCGTAGAGACCGAGGAGCGTCGCGTCGGCCGGGTCGGTGAACGGCACGCGGTTGCAGAAGTCGCCCCACCACGCCTCGATGGAAGCCTCCCACGAGCGGAGGAGCCGAGCGGCAGGGCCGAACTCGGGGAGGTAGCACAGCTCGTACAGCGCGTCACCGGCGTGCGTCGCCAGCGCACCGAACAGGTCGGGCCGGAGCATCGGCGTGATCATGGCGCCGAAACCGCCGCTCGACTTCCCCTGGATCCCCCGATGTCTGGCGTCGTCCATCGTGCGGTAGCGACCGTCGACATAGGAGACGACCTCGTCGCAGAGGTAGGTGTGATACCGGCCGGTCCCGGGAGAGTCCACGTACTGCGAGCCCCCATAGGCCGTCCAGGCGTCCACGAAGACGACGATGCACGGCGGTGCCTGTCCCGAGGCGAACAGCGCGTCGACCGCCTCCGGGTACGGGACTCGGAACGGACTGCGGTTCCACCACATCTGGATGTGACCCGTGTAACCCTGGATGACGTAGATGCTCGGGTAGCGCCGGTCGTCTTCGTCATAGCCCGGCGGTACGTAGACCCACAGGGGACGCTGAGAGGGATCGCCGAGCGGGTTGTCACGAAGGGCGGCGGAGTTGATGACATGCTCGTCGATACGGCCGACGAGCTCCCGGTGCCAGGGAGGGGGCATGTCCCGGCACGCTACTGCGGGGAGCTCCCGCCAGGGGGAGGCCGACCGGTACAGAGCTGGGGCGTCGCCGGGAACCGGAACACTTTGGACCGAGCCTTCGCTCGACGCTGCGTCGCCGCGCCTCGAGCCGACGGCTGCCCCGGGCACGAGGAATCCTCCACGCCCTTGCGCGTCGGCGCTGCGGACACGACGATGTCGAGATGACCCCCTCTGGTTCCGACCGACCGCCAGAACCAAGGAGGTGGAGCGCCGCCTCCGTCCGCGAGGACATGTGGGTGGACCCCGACAGTGATCCCCGCGAGGGCGGCCCCGAACCGGTCGACGAGCGGACCACGTTGCTCGAGTATCTGCGGGCGTACCGCCTCACCCTCCAGATGAAGTGCGCCGACCTCGACCCCGAGCAGCTCGCCACCCGCTCGGTGCCACCGTCCACGATGTCGCTCCTCGGTCTGGTCCGCCACCTGGCCGACGTGGAACGGCACTGGTTCCAAAGGGTGATGTCGGGTGAGGAGGTGCCGCGCCGCTACCAGAAGGAGGACGGCGGTCCCGGTGGCACCTGGAGCGGAGCGGTCGCCGACCCGTCCGTGGTCGACGAGGCGTGGAACGCCTGGCGGGCGGAGATCGCCATCGCAGACCGGTTCCTCGCCCGGGCCGACGACCTCGCCATGCTCGGTCGTACCCCTGCGGGTGAGACAGTCCCGCTGCGATCGGTGCTCGTCCACATGATCGAGGAGTACGCCCGCCACTGCGGCCACGCCGATCTCCTCCGAGAGCGCATCGACGGCAGGGTCGGACAGTAGCCGGGCGGGCACCGCGGGTGAAGGAGCCCGCCACCGGTTCGACCGGACACCGGCCGCCTGCTGGACCTGTGCCGGTCGTCGCCGCCAGACGAGTCAGCGCCCCGAGGAGGCGATGTCAGCCCTCGAGGTAGCGCAGCACGGCGAGGACTCGACGGTGGTCCGTCGGCGTCGACGGCAGGTCCAGCTTTGCGAAGATGTTGGCCACGTGCTTCTCGACTGCGCCCTCGGAGATGACGAGGCTGGCGGCGATGGCCGAGTTGGTCCGCCCCTCCGCCATGTGCGCGAGGACCTCGCGCTCCCGGTTGCTCAGTCCCACGACCGCGTCGGTGCGCCGACTGGCCCCCATCAGCTGGATCACCACCTCGGGGTCGAGGGCGGTGCCCCCCGACGCCACCCGAACCGGTGCCTCGACGAAGTCCCCCACGTCCGCCACGCGGTCCTTCAACAGGTAGCCGATCCCTGCGGCAGCACCTGCCAGCAGCTCCGCCGCGTAGGTCTCGATGTACTGCGAGAACACGAGGATCCTGACATCGGGGTAGTCGTGACGCAGACCGATGGCGGTGCGCAGCCCCTCGTCGGTGAAGGTCGGAGGCATGCGGATGTCGACCACGGCCACGTCGGGGTGGTCGGCGGCGACCGTCCGCTCCAGGCTGACGGGATCGGCTATCGACTGCAGGACGGCGAAGCCGCGGTCGGCGAGGAGCTGAACGAGCCCGTCCCGGAGGATGGCGAAATCCTCGGCGATCACGACGCGCAGCGTCTCGTGCTCGGCCACGGTCAGGCGCGGGTCGGGAGATCCACGGTGACGACCGCGGGTCCGCCCGCCGGGCTGGCGATGCTCATGCTGCCATCGACGGTACGCAACCGGTCTGCCAGGCCGGCCAGGCCGCTCGAGGAGGAGCCGATGCCGGGGTTCGCCGCTGCACCGCCTCGGCCGTCGTCCCGGACCACGAACCGGAGCCAGGGGCCGTACTGGGCACAGGTAAGCGAGGCGTGCGACGCCTGGGCGTGCTGGTGGACGTTGCCAGCAACTCGGCGGCGCAGAAATAGCAGATCGCCTCGATGGCCGGAGTCTGAGTCGGGCGGGATGGGACGGACACCGTCACCTCGGTGGGCACCGGGCTGCGTGCCGCCAGGGTCCACAGGGCATTGGCGAGGCAGGTGTCGAGGGCGGGTGGGTGAATGCCGCGGGCCAGGTCGCGCAGGTCGGCGATGGCCTCTTTGGTGCCGCGATGCGCCTCGTCGACGAGGTGCCTTACCGTCTCGAGCGCTGTGTCGCTACCCGGCACGACGCCCAGGTGGTCAAGCTTCTCCTTGGCCTGTCCGAGCCGCATCGCGAGAGCGACCAGCTGCGCCTGGGTCCCGTCGTGGAGGTTCCGCTCGATCCGCTGCAGCGTGGCGGTGGCGGCATAGAGGGTGAGAGACCGCGACTCCTCGAGGCGCTGCACCCGCGAAGCGGCCGCATCCGGCGCGAGCAGCAGGCGCATCATCCTCCGGTCCAGATAGACCACCAGGCGGGTGAATCACGGCGCCAGGAAGAACGGCGGCACGCCGATCAGGAAGATGCCGACATGGAGCGGGGACCAGACAAAGTACGGCTGGCCGGCGAGCCCCGAGCGGACAGGACGCCGCAGGATGCCGACGGAGACCATCGCACCTCCCCCCGTGAGCGGCGAGAGGATGCGGGAGAGAGCCGCCATGCGATGCTCGGTCACGTGGCGATGGACCTCGAGCTCGAAGACCTGGCGGACCTCTACACCCGCCACCTCTGCCGCCCTCAGGTCCGCCCCGCAGTCCGGGCATGTGACCGGCTCGTGGGTGACGATCTCTGTCGGGTCGCTCACCTGGGCGAGGTGCCGACCCTCGTCCCCCGGCTGTTTGCCTTGACGCCGCTTCTCGGCACGACGCTGGGCCCTGTTCGGCACCGGCGGCTTGGAGAACCCCTCTGCCGACGGCGGCATGGACGAATTGCGTGGGGTGCGGCGCACGCGCTCTTCGAGATCGGCGAGTCTGGCTTCGAGTGCTGCGATGTGCTCATCACGCTGAACAAGTTGCTCGCGCAGCCTGGCGTTCTCTTCTTCAAGCTGAGCGACCCGCTCGTCCTGTGCCACGCACACAATTCCAGTGCACCGGCACAGAAATCGCGAGCACCGCGCGAGTGCGTTCGCGCTGGTAGCGCGAAAGTTTGCGAATTTCTTCGCGCCGCGTCAGTTCACAGGTCCGTCGGGCGACCTACAGGCACCTGAACAGTTACAGACGCGAGAGGGGCCTTTGCTCAGGAGGCGACGTCCTATATCGGTGATGGCTCTGTCGTGAATCGCCTGCTCGCGTGGGCTGACCACACGGTGGCCATGAAGTCGACCCAAGTAAGCGTGCTGGTGGTCTCGGTCGAGCCGAGTTCGCACAGTGAGCGGCGGGCCAGCTCCCAGGCCCGCGGCGACTCGAGCAGATCGCACACAGCGTCGGCGAACGCCGCCGGCTCGTCTTCCACCGCGAACGCGCGGCTGACGTCGCGGGGCAGGCCTTCGGCACCGATTGAGGTGGCGACGATTGGGACGCCGTGCTCGAGCGCGTCCACTGTCTTCAGCTTGACGCCTGCGCCGAATCGGAGCGGGACGACGGCCACGCGGGCCTGGTCGTAGAGATGGCCGAGGTCGGCCACTTGACCGAGAAAGGTGACAGACGGTCCCTCGAGCTGGCGCAGGGGCTCGGGCGGCGAGGCGCCAGTCACCCAGAGGCGGGCCCAAGGGAGCCTTCTGGTCACGATCGGGAGGATCTCGGCGACAAACCACCTGAGGCCGTCGGCGTTCGGGCTGTCGATGCCCGCCGTCCATCCGGCACTG
>JAJZZB010000104.1 GCA_021797795.1 Actinomycetes bacterium
CGACGAGCGGGGTGTCGCCGACGTCGGCGGTCTCGAGCCGCCGCACGATCCCCTCCGGCGTGGCGCCGGCGGCGAGCGCCGCCATGGAGGCCTCCTGGATCACCGGCCCGTCGATCATCGGGTCGGAGAACGGGAGGCCGACCTCGATGGCGTCGGCCCCGGCGGCAGCGGCCGCCTCGAGCGTCGCCACCCAGTCGTCCCCGAGGCCACCGGTGACATAGGGCACGAGCAGCTTGCGCCCGCTGTCGCGTCGCTCCCGGAGGCGGGTCTCGAGCACGCCGCGGTGATCCCCCCTCACCGGCTCCGCTCCATCACGAGGGCGACGTCCTTGTCCCCCCGGCCTGACAGCGTCAGCATCACCGAGGAACCGGTCGGGATCACCCGACCCGCCTCGCGGACGATCCAGGCGAGGCCGTGGGCCGACTCGAGGGCGGGGATGATGCCCTCGGTCTCGGCCAGCAGGCTGAAGGCGGCGAGCACCTCCTCGTCGCCCGCCTGGACGTACTCGGCCCGGCCGGCGTCGCCCAGCTGGGCGTGCTCCGGCCCCACCCCTGGGTAGTCGAGGCCGGCGGAGATGGAATCCGCCTCGAGGATCTGGCCGGCCTCGTCCTGCAGGAACTTCGAGCGCATGCCGTGGACGACCCCGGGGACGCCGTGCGCCATCGCAGCCCCGCCGGCCGCCTCGACGCCGATCATGCGGGCCCCGGTGTCGACGAAGCCGGCGAAGGTCCCCGCCGCGTTCGAGCCGCCGCCGACGCAGGCCACGACGAAGTCCGGGTCGGCCTGCAGGATCCTGCGGCACTGCTCGCGGGCCTCGTCGCCGACGACACGCTGCAGCTCGCGCACGAGGTACGGGTAGGGGTGCGGCCCCATGACAGAACCGAGGCAGTAGTGCGTCGTCTCGACGGTGGCGACCCACTCCCGCAGCGCCTCGTTGATGGCGTCTTTCAAGGTCCGCGAGCCCGAGCCGACCGCGTGCACCCTCGCCCCGAGCAGGCGCATCCGGAAGACGTTGAGCTCCTGGCGGGCGACGTCGACCTCGCCCATGTAGACGTCGCACTCCATGCCGAACAGGGCGGCGGCGGTCGCCGTGGCGACGCCGTGCTGGCCGGCCCCGGTCTCGGCGAGGAGACGGCTCTTGCCCATCCGCCGGGCGAGGAGCGCCTGGCCGATGACGTTGTTCAGCTTGTGCGACCCGGTGTGGTTGAGGTCCTCCCGCTTCAGCAGCAGGCGGATTCCGAGACGCTCGGACAGGCGGCGGCACTCGCTGACCGGCGTCGGGCGCCCGCCGTAGGAGGTGAGCAGCGACCCGAGCTCGTCCCGGAATCCCCGGTCGGACCACGCCCGGGCGAAGGCCGCCTCGAGCTCCTCGCAGGCCGGCACGAGCGACTCGGGCACGAAGCGGCCGCCGTACTCGCCGAAGCGGCCGTGCGGGCCGGGCTCGCGCATCAGCTCTCCGAGAGCGGTCACAGGTCGGTCTCCTCCTGCCAGTCGAACAGCGGCTCGTCCCCCGGGTCGTAGCGGTCGGGCTCGGCGGCCTTGGCCGCCTGGACGAAGGCCCTCACCTTCGAGGGGTCCTTGCGACCGGGCGCGGACTCGACGCCCGAGGAGACGTCGACGCCCCAAGGCTGGACAGTCCGGATGGCGTCACCGACGTTGCCGGCGTCGAGCCCGCCGGCGAGCAGGAGGCGCCGGCCGCGGGGGACGCCCTCGGCCAGCCGCCAGTCGAAGACCTTGCCGGAGCCCGGGGAGGGCGCGTCGAGCATGATGATCTCGGCCCCGTACTCCCCGGCGCGCTCGATCCGCCGGTCGCCGGCGCCGAAGGCCTTGATGACGAGAGGGACGCGGACGGCCACGTAGCCGCAGTCCTCCCGGCTCTCCTGGCCGTGCAGCTGGGCCGCCTTCAGGCCGGCCCGGTTGACCGTGTCGACGACCGTCTGCGGCCGCTCGTTGCGGAAGACGCCGACCGTGATGATCTCGGGCGGGATCCGCCGGGTGATGGCCTGCACGGCGGACGCGCTCATCTGGCGGGGCGAAGGGGCGAAGACGAAGCCGACGGCGTCCGCCCCCATGGCGACCGCCAGGAGCGCGTCCTCCTCGCTCGTCACGCCGCAGATCTTCACCCACATTCGAGCACGCCCCGTCCCGCCTCCGACAGGGCCCGGAGGAGCCCGCCCGGGTCGGCGGCCCGCACGAGCGTCTCGCCGACGAGGACGGCGTCATAGCCGGCACGGGCGAGCTCGGCGACGTCCGCCGGCGTCCTGATCCCCGACTCGGCGACTCGGACCACGCCCTCGAGGGCGCCCGCCACCCGGCAGGCCCGGGCGGTGTCCACCTCGAAGGTGTGCAGATCCCGCTGGTTCACGCCGACGAGGACGGCGCCCGCACGCCGCGCCCGGGCGGCCTCGGCCTCGTCGTGCACCTCGACGAGCGCCGCCATCTCGAGCCCGGAGGCAGCTGCCAGGAAGGCCTCGAGCTCCTCGTCGGAGAGGACCGCGGCGATGAGCAGGACGGCGTCGGCCCCCATCAGCCGGGCGTCGTAGACGTCGGCGACCTGGACGGTGAAGTCCTTGCGGAGGACCGGGAGCCCGACGGCGGCGCGGGCGCTCGCCAGGTCCTCCGGCGAGCCGGAGAAGTGGGGGCGGTCCGTCAGCACCGACAGGCAGGCGGCCCCGCCCACCTCGTACTGCCTCGCCAGAGCGGCCGGGTCGAGCGACGGCTGCAGGTCGCCCCTTGAGGGCGAGCGGCGCTTCACCTCGGCGATCACGGCAGTCTCCCCGCCTCGCGAGAGGGCCTCGAGGAAGCGCCGCGGGGGCTGGCTCCGGGAGGCCTCAGCCGCCGCGGCGGCCAGATCGTCGACGTGGCGGTGGTCCTCGGCCGCCCTCGCGCGGTGCCACGCGACGATGTCGTCGAGGTAGCTGGCCATGCCCGGAGCCTACTGGGGCGCCGGCGCAGCCTCCGAAGTCGCCGGGACGGCGACGGGAGCGCTGCCGCTCCGCCCGCGCGCGAGGCGCTCGTCGGCCGTCGACGAGACGATGAGCGGCGAGTGGCAGAGGACGAACAGGCCGGCCGACATGAGGGCGAGGGCGGCGGCATCGAGGGCAAGGGCGCCGGCGCCGCCCCGCAGGTCGTCGCCGAAGATCCCGACGCCGATGAGGATGCTCGCGATGGGGTCGACGATGAGCAGCGCCGCCTGGGAGGCGGTTATGGGCCCGGCGTGGTAGGCGTTCTGGGCGAGCAGGAGCCCGGCGACGCCGGCGATGGCGATGCCGTACGGCTCGAAGTGCTGGAACATGAAGACCGGCCCGCCCTCGTGCAGGAGGGTGGTGGTCGACTTGATGAACGAGGCCGCCAGGGCGAAGGAGATCCCGCCGGCCGCCCCGAACCAGGCCGCCCGCCAGGCCCGCGACCCCCGCGAGGCGAGCGCGACGGAGGCGGCGACGGCGACGACGGCGGCACCGATCACATAGGCCCAGTCGGCCGGTGCCGGCACTCTCGTCCCCCCGCCCTGGTTGCTGACGCCGAGGAAGACGGCGAGGCCCGCCACGGTGGCGACGCAGCCGACGGCCTCCCGCCAGCCGAGGGGGCGGTCGAACCAGATCCGCAGGATGAGGACGAGGAACAGCAGCTCGGTGACGAGCAGCGGCTGGACGAGGGTGAGGCCACCCTTGGCGAGGGCGGTCGCCTGGAAGAGGAAGGCGCCCATCATCGACGCCAGCCCGAGGAACCAGATCCGCCGGTGGAGCACGTGGGAGATGAGCCTCCACTTCATCGCCGCGTCGGGCGGCGCCGTCTCGACACCGAGCCGCTCGAAGATCGTCGCGAGGGCGTTGCACAGGGCGGCGGCGAGGGCGAGGACTATCGCCACGGCGCCTCCCCGCCCGGGATCGTGATCCTCCCCTCGCTGCGGCCGCCTTCGCCTGCGACGGTGCAGCTCACCTCGTCCCCCTCGAGAGCCGCCCGCTTCACGAGGGCGAGGGCGACGAAGCCCGAGGCACCGTCCGGGGCGACGCTCGTGAGCTCGCCGGCCGCCACGCCGGCGACCTCGAGGGCGTCACCCGCTGCCGGCAGCGACCGGTCAGGGTAGGTGCCGCCGCGCACGAGTCGCAGGCGCCGAGGGACGTTGCCGCCGCGGGAGTCGACCCTCGCGACGAGCTCCTGGCCGGTGTAGCACCCCTTGGTGAACGAGACCGTCCGGGAGACGAGCTCGTCTCCCGCCTCCTGGGCGATGGTGCGCTCGGTCAGCTCGCGGCCGAGCCGGGGGACGCCGGCACGGATCCGGGCCGCCTCGAAGACCGCCTCGTCGCCACCCTCCCCGACGGGCTGCTCGGAGGCGGGGACGATCTCGGGAGGGCCGAAGCGGTCGAAGCCGCCGCCCGCTCGCTCGCTGCAGACGACGGCGACCGGCTCGAGGGTCGCCTTCACCCGCAGCTTGAAGCGGGCGAGGCGGGCGGTGAGGCTCTCGCCGAAGCCGCGCTCGAGATCGAGCAGGAAGCGGTCGGCGGCCTCCCGGGTGACCCTCAGGTAGGAGTCGAGCCTGCCCTGGGGCGAGAGCACGAGGCTCTCCCGGCTCGCCCCGACCGCCATCGTCTCGACGTCCTGGCTCAGCTGGCCCTGGAGCCAGACGGCGGCGTCCGGCCCCTCCACCACGAGCCCGTCCCGCGCCACCGTGCGCGTCATCGCTCCTCGGCCGTCACTCATCCCCGGTTACAACAGCGCGGCGGGCCGCCAGCTTCCGCGCCCCCGCGACCGCCGCCAGGACGGCGGCCGCCTTGGCGGCGCACTCGGCGTCCTCGGCAGCCGGATCGCTGTCGGCAACGATGCCCGCCCCCGCCTGGACCGAGGCGCGGCCGTCGGGCATGACGACCATCGTGCGGATGGCGATGGCCGTGTCGAGGTTGCCCGAGAAGTCGAGATAGCCGACCGTCCCGGCGTAGGGACCTCGCTTGGTCGGCTCGAGCTCGTCGATGATCTGCATCGCCCGCACTTTCGGGGCGCCCGAGACGGTGCCGGCGGGAAGGGTCGCCCGGAGCAGCTCGACGGGACCCTTGCCGGCCGCCAGCCGGCCCGAGACCTGCGAGGTGAGGTGCATCACGTGGCTGTAGCGCTCGACGGTCATGAGCTCGTCCACCCGCTCGGTGCCGAACTCCACCACCCGCCCGATGTCGTTGCGGGCGAGGTCGACGAGCATGACGTGCTCGGCGATCTCCTTCGGGTGCTCCACGAGCTCGGCCTCGAGGCGGCGGTCCTCCGGCTCGGTCGCCCCCCGCCGGCGCGTGCCGGCGATCGGGCGGATCGTGACCTGCCCGTCGATCAGCCGCACCATGGGTTCGGGCGAGGCGCCGACGACCGAGACGCCGCCCTGGCGGAGGAAGAACATGTAGGGGCTCGGGTTCACCTGCCTGAGCACCCGGTAGACGTCGAAGGGCTCGCAGCCGAGCTCGAGGTCGAAGCGCTGCGAGAGGACGATCTGGAAGGCGTCACCGGCGACGATGTGCTCTTTTGCCACGGCGACGGCGTCCTCGTAGCGCCGGGCGGGCACCACCCTGGAGACGGCGTCGGGCGGCAGCGTCTCGTCGCGCGACGGCGGCGGCACGAGCGGCTCGGGGCGGGGCCGGCCGAGGTCGCGCCGCAGCCCGGCCAGGCGGCCGAGCGCCTCCTCGTAGGAAGCCGCCAGGTCCTCGGGCCCGGCGCCGGGCTCGACGACGACATTGGCGACGAGGGTCACCCGCTGGCGCCAGTGGTCGAAGGCGGCCAGGTCCCCGATCACCGACATGACGGCGTCGGGCGCCCCGAGGTCGTCGGGCGGCGGGGGGCCGAGCCGCTCCACCTCCCGCACGACGTCGTAGCCGAGATAGCCGACGAGTCCCGAGTGCAGCGGGGGGAGCTCGGCGTCGTGAGGGGCCCGCATGTCGGCGACGAGCCCGGAGAGCGCCTCGAGGATCCCACGGTCGAGGGGCACCTCGACGGGGAGCGAGCCCTCGAGGCTGAGGCGGCCCCCGCTCGAGACGAGGGTGGCGATCGGGCAACGCCCGAGGAAGGAGAAGCGGCTCCAGCGCTCGCCGTGCTCGACGCTCTCGAGAAGGAATCCGGGGCCCTCCCCGACGACCGAGCCGAAGGCGGCCACCGGCGTCAGGGTGTCTGCGACGAGCTCCTGTCGGACGGGGACGACGCGGTGCCCGGCCGCCAGCGCCGCGAACCCCTCGAAGTCCGGGAGCACCCCTGCACCCCGGCGGTCGGTCAGCTCAGGACCGCCCGGTCGAGACGGCGTCCCCGAGGCAGCGGTAGAAGCAGGAGCGCTCGCCGGTGTGGCAGGCGCCCCGGCCGTGCTGGTCGACGCGGACGAGGAGGGCGTCCCCGTCGCAGTCGTAGCGCACCTCGCGGACGAACTGCCGGTCGCCCGAGGTCTCCCCCTTGCACCAGTACTCCCGGCGGCTCCGGCTCCAGCACCAGGTCCGCCCGGTCTCGAGGGTCCGGCGCAGCGCCTCGGGGTCCATGTAGGCCACCATGAGCACCTCGTTCGTCGTCGCCTCCTGGACGACGGCGACGACGAGGCCGTCCGGGCCGAAGCGCACCGCCCCCACCTCCTCGGCGGTCGCGGCGATCGGCACCCCGGGGGTGACGCCGTAGCCGGCCCCGTCTCCGGCGGCGGCCGCCTCGCTCACAGGTACAGCCCGGTCCCGCCGTCGATGCGCTCGGAGGCGACGGCGTGGATGTCCCGCTCCCGCAGGATCAGGTAGTCCTCGCCCTGGACGTCCACCTCGAAGCTCTCCTCGGGGTTGAACAGGACGGTGTCACCCGCCCGGATCGTCCGCACGTGGGGTCCGACCGCCGCCACCTCGGCCCATGCGAGCCGCTTGGAGACCTGGGCGGTGGCCGGGATGAGGATGCCCGCCCTCGAGCGCCGCTCGCCCTCGGACTTCGGGATGCTCACGAGCACCCGGTCGTTCAGCATGGTCACAGGCTGCTTCTTGCCCGCGGGCCCGCTCCCCGCCTTCGCCGTGCCCGGGGATGGCCTCTCAGTGCTCACCGAAGAACGGTACCGCGGAACGCCCCCGGCACCGTCGTGCGACCGGTCAGTTGGTGAGGCCGAGGGCGGCCTGCTCTGCCTCCGCAACGGTGAGCGACCCGGCGAGGAGGGCCTTTCCGACGACGACGCCGGCGAGCCGGCGCCCCGCCGCCTCCAGTCGGGCGAGCCGGGCGATGTCGCCCGCCGAGGAGACGCCGCCCGAGGCGATGAGCGGCCGGTCGCTGCGTCCGAGCACGTCGGCGTACTCGGCCAGGTCCGGCCCGGCGCCCGTCCCGTCACGGGCGATGTCGGTGACGACGATGCCTGCCAGCTCCCGGCCTGCGAGGCGCTCGAGGGCCTCCTCGAGGAGGATGCCGCTCGCCTCCTGCCAGCCCCGGACCGCCACCTCCCGGCGCACGACGCCCTCGGCCGACCGGGCGGAGCGGTAGTCGAGGCCGACCACGACCCGGCCCGGCCAACGCAGGAGCATCGCCTCGAGGAGTCCCTCGTCCGACAGGGCGGCGGTGCCGACGACGACCCGGGCAACGCCTCCCTCGAGGAGGGCGGCGGCCGCCTCGAGGGAGCGCACTCCTCCTCCGGCCTGGACGGGAAGGCCGGTCCGGCGGGCGATGCGCACGACGGTCCCGGCGTTGGCCGCCTCCCCGCTCCGGGCGGCGTCGAGGTCGACGACGTGGAGGCGCTTCGCCCCCGCCTCGAGGTAGCGGCTCGCCACCTCGAGCGGGTCGCCATACTCGGTCTCGCTGGCGTAGTCCCCCTGGCGGAGGCGGACGCAGCGCCCGCCTAGGATGTCGATGGCCGGCCAGAGCTGCACGGCTCAGTCCCGGGCCGGCGCGCAGGGCCTCACAGGACGCCCTTTGTCGAGGGGACGCCCTCCCCCTCGAGCCGTGAGGCCGCCCGGAGCGCCCGGGCGACGGCCTTGAAGGAGGCCTCGAGGACGTGGTGGCCGTTTCGCCCGTAGCGGAGGTTGACGTGGAGGGTGAGGCGTGCCCCGTGGGCGAAGGCCCGCCAGAACTCCTCGGCCAGCTCTGGGTCGAACCCCGGCGTGCCGAGCGGCGGCCCGAGCTCCGCCCCGAGGTCGTAGTGGAGGAAGGGGCGGCCGGAGAGGTCGAGTGCGACCTCGACGAGCGCCTCGTCGAGGGGGACGAGCACCGAGGCGAAGCGGGCCACCCCTGCCCTGTCCCCGAGCGCCTCGGCCAGTGCCTCGCCGAGGACGATCCCGACGTCCTCCACGCTGTGGTGGGCGTCGACGGCGAGGTCGCCCGTCGCCTCGACGCCGAGGGTCAGCCCGCCGTGGCGGCCGAGCTGCTCGAGCATGTGGTCGAAGAAGGCCAGCCCGGTCGAGACGACGGGCGGGGACGGGGCGTCGAGGTCGAGCGAGACCTCGACGGTCGTCTCCCTGGTCCGCCGGGAGCGGTGGGAGGCCCGGGTCGGCGTCGGCACGTCGGACACCTCAGAGGTAGAAGCGGTAGACGGTCTCGGCGACACAGGACGGCTTGGCCTGGCCCTCGACCTCGAAGCTCAGGACCAGGACCACCTGGGCGCCGCCGGGGATCTCCTCCACCGACTGCAGGCGGGCGCCGAGGCGGAGCCTCGAGCCGACCGGCACCGGAGCCGGGAAGCGCACCCGGTTGCAGCCGTAGTTGACGCCCACCGACACCCCGCTCACCCCGTAGACCTCCCTCAGCAGGACCGGGGCGAGCGACAAGGTGAGATAGCCGTGGGCGATCGGCCCACCAAAGGGGCTCTCGCGGGCGGCCCGCTCGGGGTCGACGTGGATCCACTGGTGGTCGCCGGTGGCATCCGCGAAGCGGTTCACCTGCTCCTGGGTCACCTCGTGCCAGTCGCTGTAGCCGAGGTGCTCGCCGACCGTGGCCTTCATCTCCTCGATGCCCGCGAAGTGGGTCGCCATGGCCGGCGACGCTAGGCGAGCGGTGCCGGCGCCGCCACCCGCACAGGGCGTCGGCGGCCGAGGCCACCCACCTGCATGCCGGCGGCGAGCTGCCCGCAGGCGGCGTCCACCTCACGGCCGCGGGTGTGGCGCACGGTGGCGTTCACCCCGCGCGCCGACAGGGCGCCCCGGAATGCGGCCACCCCGGCGGCGCCGGTCCCCGCCACCGGGTAGCCGGGGGTCGGGTTGAGCGGGATCAGGTTGACGTGCGCCCCGAGCGGGCGGGCGAGGGCGGCGAGCTCGGCGGCGTCGGCCGGCCGGTCGTTCACCCCGGCGATGAGCGCCCACTCGAAGGAGATGCGGCGCCCCGTCGCCTGGCGGTAGCGCCGGCAGGCCTCCATCAGGCGACCGAGCGGGTAGCGGCGGTTGACCGGCACGAGGCGGTCGCGGAGCTCGTCGTTGGCGGCGTGCAGGGAGACCGCCAGGTTGACCTGCAGCGGCTCGGCTGCCAGCCGCTCGATGCCCGGGACGACGCCGACGGTCGAGAGGGTCACCGACCGCGCCCCGATGCCGAGGTCCCGGTTCAGCCTGGCGACGGCGCCGAGCACGTTCGTGGCGTTCGCCAGCGGCTCGCCCATCCCCATGAACACGACGTTGCCGAGCCGTCCGAAGCCGGCCCGGCCCGCCTCGGCGGCCGCCAGCACGACCTGCTCCACGATCTCGCCGCTCGAGAGGTGGCGGCCGAAGCCGAGCTGGCCCGTGGCACAGAAGCTGCAGCCCATGGCGCAGCCCGCCTGGCTCGAGACGCACACCGTCGTCCGCCGGCGGTAGGCCATGAGCACCGTCTCGACCCGGGCGCCGTCGGCCGCCTCGAGGAGCCACTTGCGCGTGGCGCCGCCGTCGCTCGCCGACTCCCGGGCGACGCGCCAGGCCGGGGCGAGGGCGGGCTCGAGCTCGAGGCGCCGGCGCAGGTGCCGGGGAAGGGTCGTCACCTCCGAGACGTCGAGGTGCTCGAGGTGAAGGGCCCGCCACAGCTGCTCGACGCGGTAGGAGGGCTCGCCCTCGAAGAGGGCGGCGAGGTCGTCGCGCGAGAGGTCGAACCGGCTCACGGGCGGGCCGGCACCGGGCGGCGGGAGCGGGCGGCGACGTCGCCGGTGTAGGCCCGGTCGACGTGGTCGTCGACGAAGCCGAGGGCGTGGTACAGCCGCCGCGCCTCGGTATTGTCCCTGTCGACGTACAGCATCGCCTTGTCGAGGCCGATCCCGGCGAGGTGCTCGAGCCCGGCGAGCACGAGCTCCCGCCCGAGCCCCCTTCTCTGGAAGTCGGGGTTGACGGCGATGACGTAGATCTCCCCCACCTCCCCGTCGTCGTGGTCGTCGTCTTGCACCTTGGTCCAGCAGAAGGCTGCCAGGGCCCCCTCCTCCTCGTGCAGGAGGAAGCCGGCGGGGTCGAACCAGGGCTGCGACTCGCGGTCGGCGAGCTGGGCGAGGGTCCAGGAGCCCTGCTCGGGGTGCCCCTTGAAGGCGCGGTTGTTCACCGCGAGCCAGGCGGGCTCGTCCTCGCCCACCCGGAACGGGCGCGTCGCCACCCTGGAGCGGGCCCCGTCGACCGGCAGCCCCCGTCGCATCTGGTAGAGGTCACGGCCACGCCGCAGCCCCGCCGCCTCGGCGACGGCGTCGTCGTCGGCACCCGGCTTCGGCACCCAGAGGTGGAGGTGCCCGCCCCCCTGGCGGCTCACCTCCTCGAGGGCGGCCGCCACGAGGTCGCTGCGCAACCTCGCCTCCTGCCGCCACTTCGGGTGGACGACGTACTCGAGCGCCCAGCTGTCGAGCCCCCGGCTCAGCTGGGCGTAGCCGATGACCCGGCGCCGGCCGGCCGCCTCGCTGGCGACGAAGCCGGCGAAGCCCTCCCGGCCGCCCTGGACGAGGTCGAGCCACTTGTGCTCGCCGAGGGCGCGGTGGCCGTCCTCGTGCGAGGCGGCCTCGATGAGGGCCGAGAGGGCGGCGATGTCGGCCTCCCCCATCCGGCGCTTCACGACCACCTCGTGCACAGGGCGAGGGTAGTGCGCGCTCGGTACGCTGCCCGCGTGCCTCGAGAGTCACGCGCCGCGCGCTCC
>JAJZZB010000105.1 GCA_021797795.1 Actinomycetes bacterium
CATGTCCTTGGCTGGCCGCCAGCAGTCCTCAGGGATCTCCCGGCAGGCCCGCCAGGCAGCGGCATTGCGCTTCGCGACGATCGCGAAGTCACAGCCGTTGTCGATCGCGGCTCGCGCGACGTCCTTGTCGAAGAAGCCCGAGTCGCAACGCACGATCGAGCGGGAGAGGCCAGCGGGCAGCGCACCGACCGCGCGCGTGATCAGCGCGGGTGCCTGCGGGCGTGGGTCGGACGCGCCCGAGCCGAGGTCGCCGGCGAGCACGAGACCGGCACCGAAGCCCAGGGTCCCGTCCTCGCTCGCATAGTTGCCGATGAACCGGTTGTCGTAGATGCCACCCACCTTGGGGGCGGGCACACCGTTCGGCGCCGCGTTCGGGTTGTGGCTGGCGGCGGTGATGCCGCAGTCGTAGACGTTCAGGGTGACGTTGTTGTACGCCACGAGGTTGCGGGCGGTCGGGCCCAGCTCGTCGGTGAGGAGGATGCCGCCGGTGTTCCCGTAGACGCTGTTGTAGTCGACGACCGAGTTGGTCACCGACATGAGGTGGATGCCCTCACCGCAGTCGCCCGGGACAGGGCCGCTCGCCTGGCACTCGCGGTAGGTCGGCGACGCCTGGGAGGCGCCCGTGTCGTTGAGGAACACGATGTTGTCCTGGATCGTCACGTGGGAGGTGTGCACGGCCAGGATGCCCTCGCCGTAGGCGCCCGTGACGGCAAAGCCCCTGATCGTGCTCCCGGCGCCGGCGCTCGTGACGAGAAAGCCGTTGTAGGTGGGGGTCGTCGTGGTCGGCGCGGGAGGCGAGACACGGGCAAGACCGCTCCCGCTCCAGCCTGGCCCGACGATCTTCAGGCGCTTGGAGATCGTGACCTGCTCGGAGTATCTCCCGGCGGCGACTTTGATCGTGTCGCCGGCGGCGGCGTTGGTCACCGCCTGGCTGATCGTCTTGCAGGGGGCGGCCGCCGGCCCGCAGGTGGCGGAGTCGACGCCTGTGCTGGCATTGACGTGGAGCACCGTCGACGTCGTCGTCGTCGCCGAGGCGGCGGGGGCGAAGCCGGCGAGTGCCACCGCGGTGAGCACCCCGACGAGAAGGGGTGCCACGCGCGAGAGGCGTGGGATACGCATGAGTCTGTCCTTCCTGGATGGGATGATGCCGACCGGGAGAAGGACGATCGCCACGCACCGGGCCCCCGCCGGATCCGCGCTATTTCCCGCTCGCGGCGGGCGAATGCTAGATCGCTTGCAGTCGCCCCGCAAGGGGTCCCCGCAAGGGCTCGCCGGAGTGCATCACTTGGCCGGTCCCACCCGCTTCCCGGGCTCACGAAGCTGCCCGGCCGGAGTCAGTCGTCCCGGCGAAACCGGGGCGAGCCCCGCCCGCGCCCGTTGTCGGCAGCTGCGATCTGGCTCCTTCACCGTGAGCCGGCGCGGAGCACCGACCCCAGGAGAAGCCCTGGAAGACCTCGTCGGCCTTGACGAGGGTGACCTTCACCCCGAGGCACCCTCGGCACTCACCTCTCGTGGTGGCTCCCGGCCGCCACCTCGACGGTGTCAGCGCCCTCGGGCTCGTCACGGCCTTCGTGATCGACTTGCACGGGCCACAGGGTGGCGCTGCCGGTGCCGCCGGAGGGACTGACAGAGAGCACCGTCGACGTCGACGTCGCCCAGGCGACTGAGTCAAGCCGGCGGGCACCGCCCCGGTGAGCGCCCCCATGGCGGGGGCGGCGCGGGCGAGAGGCGTGAGCCGGCCCGGGCCTGTCCTTCCTCCATTTGACGAGAGCGACCGAGAGAGGACGGTCGCCACGCACCGGGCCTGTCGGCTCCGTCGCCAAGCCCCCTCGCTGCGGCGACTGGCCGGGTGCACTCCGGCGGCGGACACGCCTGGTCCGATCGGGGCGCGCTGTCGTCATGCTGGATGTCAGAGACGCCGCTCCATGACAACGAAGTCGTGGCCCCGTCGCCACCTCGGGAGCGATGTGGTCACCTCGTAGCCCCGCTCGGCGTAGAAGCGCTCGGCCGCCCCGCCGAGCCGCGTCTCCAGGCGGACGAACGGGGCACCGTGCTCGCGTCCGAGCGCCTCGACGGCGCGCAGGAGGTGGGAGCCCACGCCGAGGGAGCGCCACCGCCGCCCGACGATCAGGTTGGCGAGCCGGCAGCAGTCGGCCCGCAGCTGGCCGGTGGCCGTCCCCACCAGCTCCCCGCCGACCCGTGCGGCGAGAGCGAACGGCTCGTCGGCGGAGCCGTCCCCGTAGGCCTCCCTCGCGTAGTCCGACCACTCGGACTCCATGAACGCGTGCGCGATCGGGTCGAGCCTCGAACCCGCCGAGAGCTCCACCTCGAAGCCCCCCCGCCCGACGAGCCGCCCCCCACCGAGGGAGAAGTCCGCCATCGGCGCCCAGCGGCGCTCGCCCTCGTGGAACTCGAGCACCGTGACCCGGGCGAGGGTCGTCTCGGCCCGGTAGGCCGAGAGGACCTCGACGACAGACGGGATCCGGGCGCGGTCGCTCCGCTGGTCGAGGGTGACGTGCGGGACGTACGGCCGACGGCGTCCCCTCCCTGGCGGCGGGGCGAGGGGGCCGGACCCGAGCCGCTCCTGCAGGAGTGAGAGCTCGGCGAGGTCCCCTCCGACGGCGAGGTAGACGACCGGGGTGGCCGGAGCAAAGGTGGCGACCGGCCCGAGGACGAGGTGGACCGGCCCAGCAGGGGCGCACACCGCCCGGACGTGATCGAGGGCGGCACCGAGCTCGTCCTCGCGGACGTTCACCGGCGGCACCAGGGTGACGTGGGGGCCGATCCGTTCGACAGCCGTCGAGCCGAGGGCGCGGCGCAGGGCGTCGACCTCGTCTCGGACGGCGCCCTCGAGCACGAGCGCCACGGTGAGGCGGCGACGGGGGGTCACGGCGCCTCGCCCGCCAGCGTCCTCAGTGAGCTGCCGCTGCCGAGCTGCCGGTCGACTCCGATGCGCCGGCCGCCTCGAGGCGGACCTCTGCCCGGCGGAGGGCGACCTCGGGGTCGTCGGGCGACAGGAGCGCCTTCATGGCAGACGACGCCTCGGCCGCCTCCTCGGCGCCGGCCGCCGTGCCCTCGTGACCGCCGCTCTCTCCCGCCGCCAGGGCGGCGCGGGCCGCCTCGAGGGCACGGCGCGCCCGGTCGACGTCGATCTCGGTCGCCGGCTCGGCGACCGAGGCGAGCAGGGTGACCTTGTTGTCGGCGACGTGGACGAAGCCGCCGTGCACGGCAGCCCGGAACTCGCCCTCGGCACGGCCGCCCTCGCGGCCCGCCTCGGCACCGGACTCGGCGATGCGGACGAGGGAGATGTCGACCGCGCCGACGAAGTCGGCGTGCTCGGGGAGGAACATGATCTCGCCACCGTCGGTGCGCAGCACGACGAACGCCGCCTCGCCCGAGTAGAGGACGCGCTCGGGCGTGACGAGCTCGGCATGGGTCGGCACTAGGAGAGCTCCTTCGCCTTCTTGTACACGTCGTCGACGCCGCCGACGTTCAAGAACGCCTGCTCCGGGACGTCGTCGAGGTCGCCGCCGAGGAGGGCCTCGAAGGAGCGGACGGTCTCCTCCACCGGGACCGTGACGCCCGGGATGGAGGTGAAGACCTCGGCGACGTACATCGGCTGGGAGAGGAAGCGCTGGATCTTGCGGGCCCGGTTGACCGTGATCCGGTCCTCCTCGGAGAGCTCGTCGAGACCGAGGATGGCGATGATGTCCTGCAGCTCCCGGAAGCGCTGGAGCACCGCCTGCACGTGGCGGGCGCACTGGTAGTGGCGCTCGCCCACCACCTCGGGGGCGAGGATGTTGCTCGTCGAGGCGAGCGGGTCCACGGCCGGGAAGATGCCGAGCGCCGCGATCTGGCGGGAGAGCTCGGTCGTGGCGTCGAGGTGGGTGAAGGTCGTGAAGGGCGCCGGGTCGGTGTAGTCGTCGGCGGGGACGTACACGGCCTGCAGAGAGGTGATCGAGTGGCCCCTCGTCGAGGTGATCCGCTCCTGCAGCTCGCCCATCTCGTCGGCCAGCGTCGGCTGGTAGCCGACGGCCGAGGGCATCCGGCCGAGCAGGGTGGACACCTCCGAGCCCGCTTGGACGAAGCGGAAGATGTTGTCGACGAACAGGAGCACGTCCTGGTTCTTCACGTCGCGGAAGTACTCCGCCATCGTGAGAGCCGACAGGGCGACCCGCAGCCGGACGCCGGGCGGCTCGTCCATCTGGCCGTAGACGAGGGCCGCCTTCTCGATGACACCGGACTCCTGCATCTCGAGCCAGAGGTCGGTGCCCTCGCGCGTCCGCTCACCGACGCCGGCGAAGACCGAGACGCCGCCGTGCTCCTGTGCCACCCGGCGGATCATCTCGGTGATGAGCACCGTCTTGCCGACGCCGGCACCGCCGAACAGGCCGATCTTTCCTCCCTGGACGTAGGGCTCGAGGAGGTCGATGACCTTGATGCCGGTCTCGAACACCTGGCGCTTCGGCTCGAGGGTGTCGAAGGGGGGTGCCTCACGGTGGATCTCCCAGACGTCGTCGGGCGTGCCGATGTCGTCGGTGTCGAGCGGCTGGCCGGTGACGTTGAAGACGTGGCCGAGCACCGCGTCGCCGACCGGAACGGCGATGCCGCGGCCGGTGTTGTGGGCGACAGCGCCACGGGCCAGCCCGTCGGTCGGCTTCAGGCAGATGGCCCGGACACGGCCCTCGCCGATCTGCTGGGCGACCTCGGCGGGCACCACGGTCTCCACCCCGTCGACCGTGAGAGGGATCTCGATGGCGTGGTTGATCTCCGGCAGGCTGTGGGGCGGGAACTCGACATCGACCACCGGGCCGGTGATGGCCACGACACGGCCGTCCTCGAGGCGCTTTTGGCCGGCCTGCTGCTGGTTGGAGAGGGTACTGGTCATGCGATCTGCTCCTCGGCGTCGATGTCTGGTCGTGGCGGTGCGGACTCGCGGTGCGCGCCCTGGCGGAGTGCCTCGGCGCCGCCGACGATCTCCATGATCTCAGTGGTGATGGCGTCCTGACGGGCCCGGTTCATCACGCGGCGGAGGTTGGTGATGAGCTCGTCGGCGTTCTCGCTCGCCGCCGACATGGCGCGCTGGCGCGCCACGTGCTCGGAGGCCGACGCCTCGAGCAGGGCGCCGTACAGGGCGGCTTCGGCGTATCTCGGGACGAGCAGCGACAGCAGATCCTCCGGCTCCGGCTCGTACTCGAAGTAGCCGCTGCGCCCGGTCGGGCCCTCGCCCTCGGGGGCGGCGCCGGCCGAGCTGGCCGCCACGGATCCGTCCGAGGGCGGGATCCCCGCCCGGTGCTCGGCAGCTGCAGGCGAGCCGGCGAGCGGGGTGCCGCTCGGCGGCACGAGTGGCAGCAGCTGGCGGGTCTCGACGACCTGGGTGCCCGAGGAGATGAAGCGGGTCGAGACGAGCTGGACGAGGTCGAGCTCCCCGGCCATGAACGGCGGGACGACGGTCGCGGCGATGCGCCGCGCGTCCTCGTAGCTCGGGCGGTCTCCCATCGTGAAGCTCTCGTCGAGCTGGCGACCGCGGAAGCGGAAGTAGCCGGCTGCCTTCTTGCCGACCCCGACGAGCCGGTAGGAGCGCCCGGCGCCCTCGCCGGCCCGCATGAGGCGGTCGGCGGCGCGCAGCACGAAGGCGTTGTAGCCGCCGCACAGCCCGCGGTCAGAGACCATGGCGACGACGGCGACGTTCTCGGGCGACTCGGGGACGTCGATCAGCCGCTCGGGCGCCGTGCCGTCGGCCGCCACGTCGACGAGGACGCGCTCGATGCCGTCGAGGTACGGCTTGGACCCGGCGATCCGGCTCTGGGCGCGGACCATCTGCGAGGCGGCGATGAGCTCCATCGCCCGCGTGATCTTCTTCGTCGCCTGGACGCTGCGGATCCGCCTGCGGAGGACCCGCTCCTGACCGCCGGCCATGGTGCTAGCCCGCCTCCCCCTCGGCCGCCGCCGCTTCCGCCCCGGCCGAGCCGGCGGCCGGGGCGAAGGCCGCCTTCAGCTCGTCGATCGCCCGGTCGAGGGCGTCGGTGTCGGGCAGGTTGCCGGTCGTGCGGATCTGCTTGAGCAGGTCGGCGTGCTTGGCACGGAAGTGGGCGCGCAGCTCCCGCTCGAAGCGACGCACGTCGTCGACGGCGATGTCGTCGACGTGGCCGCGGGTGCCGGCGTAGATCACGATGACCTGCTCCTCGACCGGCAGCGGCTCGTTGAGGCCCTGCTTCAACAGCTCGGTGAGCCGGTAGCCCCGGTCCAGCTGGGCCTGGGAGGCCTTGTCGAGCTCGGAGCCGAAGGTGGCGAACGCCTCGAGGTCGCGGAACTGGGCGAGGTCGATCTTCAAGGTCCCGGCCACAGCGCGCATGGCCTTCACCTGGGCCGCGCCGCCCACGCGGGAGACCGAGTTGCCGACGTTGATGGCCGGCCTGACGCCCGAGTAGAAGAGGTCGGTCTCGAGGAATACCTGGCCGTCGGTGATCGAGATGACGTTGGTCGGGATGTAGGCCGAGATGTCGCCCGCCTTGGTCTCGATGATCGGCAGGGCCGTGAGCGAGCCTCCGCCCATCTCGTCGGAGAGCTTGGCGGCCCGCTCGAGCAGGCGACTGTGCAGGTAGAAGACGTCGCCCGGGTAGGCCTCGCGGCCGGGCGGGCGGCGGAGCAGGAGCGACAGCTGCCGGTAGGCCTCGGCCTGCTTGGAGAGGTCGTCGTAGACGATGAGGGCGTGCTCACCGTGCTCCATCCAGTGCTGGCCCATAGCGCAGCCCGAGTACGGGGCGAGGTACTTGAATGGGGCCGACTCCGAGGCCGGGGCGGCGACCACGACTGTGTACTCGAGCGCTCCGTGCTCGGCCAGGGTGGCGACGGTCTGGGCGACCGTCGAGCCCTTCTGGCCGATGGCGACGTAGATGCACTTCACGCCCTGGCCGCGCTGGTTGATGATCGAGTCGACGACGACGGTCGTCTTGCCCGTCTTGCGGTCGCCGATGATGAGCTCCCGCTGGCCCCTCCCGATCGGGGTCATGGCGTCGATTGCCTTGATGCCCGTCTGGAGCGGCTCTTTCACCGGCTGGCGCTTCACGATGCCGGGCGCCTGGATCTCGACCCGGCGCTGCTCGACGTTGGTGATGGCGCCCTTGCCGTCGATCGGGTTCCCGAGCGGGTCGACCACGCGGCCGAGAAGGCCGTCGCCGACCGGCACCGACAGGATCTGGCCCGTCGCCCGGACGACCTGGCCCTCCTCGAGCGAGTCGACCGAGCCGAGCACGACGGCGCCGATCGTCTCCTCGTCGAGGTTGAGCGCCAGGCCGACGGTGCCGTCCTCGAATTCGAGCAGCTCGTTCACCTGCGCGTTGGGCAGCCCGGTGATCCGGGCGATGCCGTCGCCAACCTCGGCGATGCGCCCCACCTGCTCGGCGCGCACCTCCGTGCGGTACTCCGCGATGTGCCGCTCGAGCGCCGCCTCGATGTCTTCAGGGGAGATCAGGAGCTCTGACATGGTCCTTTGTCCTTTTCCTTCTTCGATCTTCGTCAGCTCGGCAACAACAGCGAGTCGCGCAGCTGCTCGAGGCGGTGGCGGATGGTTCCGTCGATGACCGTGTCTCCCACCGAGACGCGGATGCCGCCGATGACCGACGGGTCGACGACGATCCGCAGCTCGACGGTGCGGCGGACGAGGCGACCGAGGGCGGCCGCCAGCCGGGTGCGCTCGTCCTCGCCGAGCTCGACGGCGGCCCGGACGTCGGCCACCCGGCGGCCCCGCTCGGCGGCCGCCAGGTTGACCAGGTAGTCGACCGTGCCGACGAGGTCGCGGGCACGACCGGTCCGCAGCACGTAGCCGATGAGGGCGATCGTCTCGGGCCGGACCTTGCCGGCGAGGAGGTCGTCGACGATCTCGAGGCGTGCCTCGAGGGCCGTCAGCGGGCCGGCGATGGCGGCGCGCAGCCCGTGGTGCTGCTCGGCGATCCGGGCGAAACGGAACAGCTCGTCCTCGATGGCGTCGACCGCCGACTGGTCGTCCAGCCGCTCGAAGGTGCGCTCGGCGAAGCCGCGCAGGCGCTCCATGGCCCCCGCCCGGCCGATGGGCGGTTCGGGCTCGATCGGCTCTCCGACGGCCGCCTGTGCCTTGCGGGACTCCGCCAGCTCCAACAACAGCTCGTAGGTCTTCGGCGACTCGCCCGCCCGCTCGTAGAGCACCGGGAAGGTGACGAGCGCCACGACCTCGGACGGGACCTTCCCCTCGAGGAGGTCGGTGAGCACCGCCGCCCGGTCGCTGGCGGGGATGGAACCGTCGGTGAGCGCGCCGCGCAGCCGCTCGGAGGAGACGACGGCCCCGCGCACGGCGTCCAGCGCCGCCACGGCACCCTCGAGCCTCCCGGCGGCCTCCGCCTCGTCGAAGACGGCGGCCGCGTAGCCGCGGACGAGCTCCAGCATCAGTCGGCGCTCCCGCCTGACTGCGCCGCCGCGATCGCCTCGTCGACGAGGGCACGGTGCCGGTCGGCGTCGAGACCGCCGCCGATGACGCGCTCGGCTGCTCGCAGCACGAGCTCGCCCACCTCGCTCATCACCTCGTCGTGGGCGCGCTGGCGCTCCACCTCGATCTCCGCCCGGGCCGCCTGGAGGAGACGCTCGTACTCCGCCTGGCCGCGCTGGCGCCCCTCGTCCTTCAGCTGCTCGGCGACCTCGTTCGCCTGGTCCACGATCTGGCGGGCCTCCTCGCGGGCAGCCTCGAGCACCTCGCGGCGGCGATCGGCGAGCTCGGCCGCCTCCCTGCGGGACTGGTCCGCAGCCTCGATGGCGTTGCGGATCTGCGCCTCGCGCTCGGCCATGGCACGGCGCAGCGGGGGCAGGACCCACTTCGCGACGAAGCCGAGGACGAGCAGGAAGGCGATCAGCTCGAGGACGAAGGTGAAGTTCGGGAGCAGGAACAGGCTGGCCACCATGGGAGCGTCCCTTACTTCTTGTAGAGCACGAAGACGAACAGGATCATGAAGACGAGGTTGATGAAGTACATCGCCTCGACCAGGCCGACGACGATGAACATCGTCGTGTACAGGCGGCCCTGGGCCTCCGGCTGGCGCGCGATGCCGGCGATCGTCTGGCTCCCGGCGAGGCCGTCGCCGATGGCCGCGCCGATGGCGCCGCCGCCGAGAGCGAGCCCGCCGCCGATGAAGGCACCGGCAGAGCTGATCGCGATGTCGTGCGTCGTGGCTGCTGGCATGTTCTGGTTCTCCTGGGTTTGGTAGGGACGTAGGGAGATCGCTAGTCGGCGGTCGGCGCCGAGGGACGCTCAGTGACCCCCTGAGATCGCGGCGTCGAAGTAGAGGATCGTGAGCAGCGTGAAGATGAAGGCCTGGACCGGTGCCACGAACAGGCCGTCGAACAACTTCCAGACGAAGTCGAGCGCCGGCACGGGCACCACGAGCTTGGCCGGCAGGTCGGAGATGAGCACCAGCATGAGGCCGCCGGCGAAGATGTTGCCGAAGAGCCGGAGTGCGAGCGTGAGGGGCTTCGCGATCTCCTCGACGACGTTGATCGGCAGGAAGATGGCGTTCGGCCTGAAGTAGTGCCGGACGTAGCTCCTCCAGCCGCTCAGGCGGATCCAGCTCACGTGGACGAGGACGATGACGAGGATGGCGAGAGCGGCCGCCAGGTTGATGTCGCCGGTCGGCGCCGGGATCAGCTGGTGGTGGCCGGGATAGGTCGTCGGGAGGATCTCGAGCCAGTTGCAGAGCAGGATGAAGATGAACAGTGTCACCGCAAGCGGGATGATGAACAGCCCGCGCTCGCCCATGGTCGAGCGCACCTGGTTCTCGACCCAGCCGACGATCGTCTCGAAGACGAGCTGCAGCCTGCCCGGCACGCCGGAGGTCACCTGGTGGCGCAGCCATAGGCCGAGGGCGACGACGATCAGCCCGGCGATGGCGACCGCGATGAGGTCGTCCACGTTCACCGTGAGGCCGAACACCTTCCCGGTGATGTGGTCCCCGACGGGGACGCTGATCGCGAGGAGCGAAGGTGTCAAGCGTTCACGCTCCGGTGGCGGAGGACCGAGACGATGAGGCTGACGAGGAAGATGCCGTAGAAGACGGCGATCCCGGCCACCGCACCGAGCCCGAGCGAGGTCACGAAGGCCGCCAGGGCGACGATGATCGCCGTCGTGACCGCCAGGCGGGCGAGGGTGAGCGAGGCGAGGGCCCGGATGGGCTTGGGGACCTTGCGCTCTGAGACGTGCGCCGTCTGCAGGGTCACGAGGCGGATGTTGGCGAGTCCGAGGGCGAGCCCGAGGCAGACTCCCCAGCCGAAGATGACCGCCTGCAGCAGCGCCGCGACGACGAGCGCCACAACGCCGACGGCCACCGCCGACAGCGCCGTGTAGCGGAGCACTTTCGTCAGCTCGGGCAGCGAGAACTGCTCGAGCAGGGCTGTCAGTGAATTCATGTCCCGGTCGTCACTTCCTCGCAGCTGGCCGCCGAGTCCCCGACCTGGCCGCCACGCTGCTGGCTCACATGTACCTCTTGACTTCCGCCCTGACGGCCATCACCGCCGAGGCGATGCCGACCACCAGACCCACGAGGAGGAAGGGCACCCCCGCACCGACCGCCCCGCCCATCACATATCCGAGAGCCATCCCCACGACGAGGCACGCCGTGATCGTCAGGCCCATCCCGATGAGGAGAAAGGGGCTCGGTGAAGGGCTGCCGCCCACTTCGTGTCCCTATCCTCGCATCGGAGGGTGGTGGCGGGCAAAACGGCGGCGGTGGGCCCGCCGGTAGGCGTCGGAGTCGGTGCTGTGCCCGGCGGGCGACTGGCCGTCCCGGGACGGGCCGGCTCCCTCCTCCTCCCGAGGGTTCGATGCGTCTACCAGGGAATTAGCATCGCACTCGGCCTCGTTGGCGACCGCCACGGCGAGGTGCTCGGTGCCCCGGCGCCGCACACCGGGCCGGAAGATCGTGACGAGGGCGACCGCCAGGATCGCCACGACGAAGGGCACCACGGCGTTCCATCGCGGATAGAAGGTCGG
>JAJZZB010000106.1 GCA_021797795.1 Actinomycetes bacterium
GACGTGGGTCTTCTGGCGGTGCCGCCCTACCACATCCTCGGGCTGAACGCCGTGCTCGGGGTCCAGCTGTACTCCGGGGGGCGCCTCGTGATGCTCGAGCGAGTCGACCCGCACAGCCTGCTGGCGGCCGTCAGGGCCGAGCGGGTCTCCATCCTCGTCGGGGTCCCGCAGCTCTTCTCGTCGCTCGCGACCTGCGAGGAGGCGCGAGGAGACGAGCTCGTGAGCGTCCGTCTCGCCTGCTCGGGGGCGGCGCCGCTCCCGCCAGAGACGGCCGAGGGCTTCGAGCGGCGCTTCGGCGTCCCGGTCTGGCAGGGATACGGGCTGACGGAGGCGTCGCCGACCGTCACCTTCCCCGATCTCTCGGGCCGCTGCCGCCCGGGCGCGGTCGGCCTGCCGCTGCCGGGCGTGGAGCTGAGGGTGGTCGACGCCGACGGCGAGGACGTCGAGCCCGGCGATCCGGGCGAGATCCTCGTGCGGGGGCCGAACGTCTTCGCCGGCTACTTCGAGGACCCGGGCGCCACGCGCCAGGTGCTCGACAAGCGCGGCTGGCTGCACACCGGCGACGTCGCGGTGATGTCGGAGGACGGCGTGGTGACGAT
The DNA here is from genome assembly GCA_021797795.1 of Actinomycetes bacterium. Classification (GTDB taxonomy): domain Bacteria; phylum Actinomycetota; class Acidimicrobiia; order Acidimicrobiales; family Bog-793; genus JAKACF01. The sequence goes on from JAJZZB010000106.1 coordinate 600, forward strand.
CGTGGACCGTCGCAAGGACCTCATCATCGTCTCCGGGTTCAACGTCTTCCCCGCAGAGGTGGAGCAGGTGCTGGAGGCGCATCCGAAGGTTGACAAGGCTGCCGTGGTCGGCGTGCCGGACGAGCGCCAGGGCGAGTCCGTCAGCGCCATCGTCGTGCCGGTCGAGGCAGCCTGGGTCACCGGTACCGACCTCCCCGAGCCGGGATTGTCCGACGAGCTCGTGAGCCACTGCCGGCGCTTTCTCGCCCGCTACAAGTGCCCGGCCACCGTGAGCTTCGTCCGGGAGCTGCCGAGCGGGGTCGGGGGAAAGGTGCTGCGCCGAGCCCTTCCGTGAGCGGGCTGTCGGTCGGCTGCCGCTCTTCTTGTGAGCGAATGCACGGACTCGTTACCATCTCGTCATGCCTGAGCGCTTCGGCCGCCGCATTCCCGAGCCGACGGTCGTGCGCCTGCCGGTGTACCAGCGAGTCCTCCTCGAGCTCTCCTCGCACGGGGTGGCGACCATCTCGTCCGCCGAGCTCGCCGACGCGGCAGGCGTCAACGCCGCCAAGGTCCGAAAGGACCTCTCCCACTTCGGCACCTACGGCACCCCCGGCACCGGCTACGACGTCGACTTTCTCCTCGGCCAGATCCAGCGGGAGCTCGGCACGGACCAGGAGCGGCCGGTCGTCATCGTCGGGATCGGCCATCTCGGCCACGCGCTGGCCCGCTCCCAGGGCTTCGCCGGGAGCGGCTTTCGCCTCGCCGGCCTGTTCGACAGCGACCACAAGGTCGTCGGCGAGCAGGTGCGGGGCGTCCGCATCCGGCCCATCTCCGATCTCGCCGGTGTCTGCCGGTCCGAGAAGGTCGCCGTCGGCATCATCACCACGCCGGCGGTCGCCGCCCAGGAGGTCGCCGACCACCTCGTGACCGCAGGGGTCGGGGCGATCCTCAACTTCGCACCCGCCGTCCTCTCGGTCCCCTCCGAGGTGCAGGTCCGCCACGTCGACTTCTCGGCCGAGCTGCAGGTGCTCGCCTTCTACCAGGCCCATCCCGAAGCAGCTCCGACGAGGGAGGCGGCCGTCACCCTGAGAGAGGCGCGTTCGCGCCGGCCCGGCCCCGCCCTGTCGATGGAGGCCGGCGAGAACGGCGGCCGCCGGGCCCTCAGCGAGGGCCGCCCGGGGACGTGAGGATCCGGGAAGGGGTGGGGATCGCTACGCTCGTGAGTCGCCGCCGCCTCCCGCCGGGACCACCCGGCCCGTCGAGCGCGCCGGGTCAGGAGAGATAGTCCAAGTGGCAGTCGTCGCCGTCGGGATCCACGAGCGCAATGCGCCTTTCGAGCTTTTCGAGAAGGCAACCGTGCCCGAGGCCGATCTCGCGAAGGCGCTCCGCCAGCTCTCCGACAGCCCGCAGGTGAGCGAGGCCGTCGTGGTCTCGACCTGCATGCGCACCGAGATCTACGCCGTCGTCGAGCGCTTCCACGACGGACTGTCGGACATCGAGGCCTGGCTGCGCGGGCGGGTGGGCGACGACCTGGTCACCGACGACTCCCCGCCACACCGGCCTGAACAGGGTGGGGGGCTCGTCGAGCTCGGCCGGTTCGTCTGCTGGTACGACGACGCGGCCGTCGCCCACCTGTTCGAGGTCGCCGCCGGCCTCGACTCGCCGGTCCTCGGCGAGGGCGAGATCCTCCGGCAGGTGCGCGGCGCCGCCGAGCAGGCGCTGGCCGAGCGGGCGAGCGGACCGGTCCTCGGCCTGCTCTTCCGCCACGCCGTCGAGGCCGGCAAGCGGGTCCGCAGCGAGACCGCCATCCAGCGCGGCACCACCTCACTTGCTCACGCGGTCGTCGAGCTCGCGGCCGACCACACCCTCGGCCTCGAGGGTCGACGAGTCCTGCTCGTCGGGGCGGGGGAGATGGGTACGGGCATCGCGAAGGCGCTCGCCGGGCGGCGCGACCTCACCGGCGAGGTGGTGGTCGCCAACCGGAGCGAGGACCGTGCCCGCAGCGTCGCCGACCTCGTGGCGGGGCGCTCGGTCACCCTCGATCAGCTGCCGGACGAGCTCGTGGCGGCCGACGTCGTCCTGACCTCGACCGCAGCCGGCGAAGTGATCCTGTCGAAAGCGCGCCTCGAGGCGACCCTCGCCCGGCGTGAGGGTCGACGGCCCCTCGTCGTCGTCGACGCGGCTGTCCCCCGTGACGTCGATCCGGCGGTCGGGGCGATCGATGGCGTGGTGCTGCTCGACATGGAGGACGTCCGCCGCTTCGCCGAGGAGCAGATGGCAGGACGCCTCGCCGAGGTGCCCGCCGCCCGCAGCCTGCTCGCCGAGGAGCTCGAGCGCTACCGCATGACGGCGGCCGGCCGTCTGGCCGCACCGGTGGTCTCCGCCCTGCACGCCCGGTCAGAGCAGCTCCGCCTCGAGGAGATGGCGCGCTTCGGTTCGCGACTGGAGGCACTCGAGCCTGCCGACCGGGAGCTCGTCGAGACCCTGACGAGGCGCGTCCTCGCGAAGCTCCTCCACGAGCCGACGATCCGGGTGAAAGACGCCGCCGGCTCGCCCCGCGGAGAGCGGCTCGCCGAGGCGCTCCGCACGTTGTTCGACCTCTGAGCGCCGGCGCCGGGATGACTCGAGCGACGCTGCGCCTGGCGACACGGGGGAGCCCGCTCGCCCTGGCCCAGGCCCGGCGCGTCGCCGAGGCTCTGACGGCCGAGAGCCGAGGGGAGCTCGCCGCCGAGATCGTCGTGCTGGAGACCGTCGGCGACCGTCACCAGCAGGTCCCGATCCACGATCTGGGCGGCCAGGGCGTCTTCGTGAAGGAGGTGGAGGCGGCCGTGCTCGACGGCCGGGCGGACGCCGCCGTCCACTCGGCGAAGGACCTCCCTGCCGCCCCGGGGCTCTCCCCGCTCCCCATCGTCGCCGTCCTCGCGCGGGCGGACGCCCGTGACGCCCTCGTCGGCCGCCGCCTCGACCAGCTGCCGCCCGGGGCGCGGGTGGCGACGGGGTCGGTGCGCCGCCGGGCGCAGCTCGCCTGGCTGCGCCGGGACCTCACCTTCGCCGAGCTGCGCGGGAACGTCGGGACCCGGCTCGGGCGCATCCCCGACGGTGGAGCGATCGTCGTCGCCATGGCGGCGCTCGACCGCCTCGGCCGGGCGGAGCTCGCCGCTCAGGTGCTGAGCCCGGCGGAGATGCTGCCCCAGGTCGGCCAGGGCGCCATCGCGGTGTGCGGCCGCCCGGGGGACGACGAGACCGCCCACCGGCTCGCCGTCATCGACCACCCGGCCACCCGCCGCGCCCTTCTCGCCGAGCGGGCGTACCTGGCGGCCGTCGGCGGGGGGTGCGACCTGCCGGTCGGGGCCTACGCCACCTGCGAGGCGACCGGCCCGATCCGCCTCGAGGCGATGATCGCCTCTCTCGACGGGCACGTCGTGGTCCGGGAGTCCGAAGAGGGGACCGACCCCGACGAGCTCGGCGCCTCGCTCGCGGTCAGCGTGCTCGAGGGCGGAGGGGGCGCCGCCCTGCTCGGGCGCGTGTCGGCGGGCTATCGGCGGTGACGGTCTACCTCGTCGGCACCGGACCCGGGGACCCGTCGCTGCTCACGCTGCGGGCCGCCGAGCTCATCTCGGCCGCCGACGCCCTCGTCCACGACGCCGACGCCGACGGCGAGGTGCTGGCGCTCGCCCCGGTTGGGGCGCCACGTCACGATGTCGGCGCCGGCCTCCCGGCGAAGGAGGTCGGCGAGCTGCTCGTCCGGCTCGGCCGCCGGCACGACCGGGTCGTGCGCCTGCTCGGCGGCGATCCCTTCTGCTTCGGCCCCGGCGGCGAGGAGGCACTCGCCCTCGCCGCCGCCGAGGTCGCCTTCGAGGTCGTGCCGGGCGTGCCGCCGGCAGCCGGAGCGGCCGCCTACGCCGGCATCCCGCTCACTCATGGCGGCGGACCGGGATGCGTCGTTGTCGTCGCCGCCCCGGCACCCGACCGAGGTCAGGTCGACTGGGGGGCGCTCGCTCGAACCGGTGGGACCATCGTCGTCCTCCTCGGGGCTCGGGATCCCGGCGAGGTGGCTCGAGCGCTGCTTGCCGGCGGGCTCGACGCCTCGACGCCGGCCGCCCTCGTCGAGGACGGCAGCCGTACGGCCCAGCGGACCCGGCGTAGCACCCTCGGCGAGCTCGGCCCCACCCAGGTCGGGCCACGAGCGGTGCTCGTGGTGGGCGAGGTGGCCGTGCTCGACCTCTCCTCGTTCGAGCGGCGGCCGCTTCTCGGCTGGCGCGTCGTCGTCACCCGGAGTCCCCGCCAGGCCTCGCCCCTGGCGGCGGCGCTGAGGCGGGCCGGCGCGACCGCGGTGGAGGTGCCGACCATCGCGATCGCCGGACCGTCCGACGGCGGAGCGGCCCTCCGAGAGGCGCTCTCTCGTGTGGGGTCCTTCGACTGGCTGGCGGTCACCTCCGCCAACGCCGTCGAGGCCGTCTTCGCCGAGCTCGTCGACGCCCGCCAGCTCGCCGGGGTGAAGGTGGCCGCCGTCGGCGCCGCCGCCGCGGCGGCGCTCGCCGCCCACGGCGTCGTCGCCGACCTCGTCCCAGACGAGGCGGCCGGGGAGGCGCTCGCCTCCTGCTTCGGCCCGGCCCCGGCGCAGGGAGCCGCCGTCCTCGTGCCTCAGGCGGCCGGCGCCCGCGAGGCGCTGCGGGCCGGCCTTGACGAGCGGGGCTACACGGTGGAGGTCGTGGAGGCCTACCGGACCGTCCGGCTCGGGCGCGACGAGCGGGCGTTCGCCCGCCTTGCCGGTGCCGACGCCATCACCTTCTCTTCTCCCTCGACCCTGGCGGGCTTCCTCGAGAGCTACGGGCGTGAGTCGCTGCCTCCTGTCGTCGTGACGATCGGACCGGTGACCTCCAGGGCAGCCGCCTCCCACTCCGTCGCCGTCGACGCCGAGGCGCCAGAGGCCTCGGTGGCCGGGCTCGTCGACGCGCTCGTCCGGGTGGCGGCCTCCCGCCGCTGCGAGCCCTAGCCCCTGCGCCGGTACGCTCTCGTCATGGCCTTCCCGGCGCACCGCATGCGCCGTCTGAGGAGAACGCCCGCGCTCCGGCGCCTGGTCGCCGAGACGCACCTTGGCGTCGACGACCTCGTCGCCCCGCTGTTCGTGCGGGAGGGGATCGAGGAGCCGCGGCCTGTCACGTCGCTTCCCGGGGTGGTCCAGCACACGCTCGACTCCCTCGAGGCCGAGGCGAAGCGCCTGGTCTCCCTCGGTGTCCCCGGCCTCATCCTCTTCGGCGTCCCCGAGCACAAAGACGCCGTCGGCTCGGGGGCCTCCGATGCCGACGGCATCGTCCAGGTCGCCCTGCGGCGCCTCTCCGACACCGTCGGAGGAGAGATCGTGCTGATGGCCGACCTCTGCCTCGACGAGTACACCGACCACGGTCACTGCGGCCTGGTCCGGCCCGGCGGGACGGTGGACAACGACGCCACACTCGGGCGCTACGGTGAGGTCGCCCTCGCCCAGGCTCGTGCCGGGGCGGACGTCGTGGCGCCGAGCGGCATGATGGACGGCCAGGTGGCCGCCATCCGCGGCGCCCTCGACGGCGACGGCTTCGCCGAGACGGCGATCCTCGCCTACTCGGCCAAGTACGCCTCGGGCCTCTACGGCCCCTTCCGCGAGGCGGTCGACGTGACGATCGCCGGAGGCGGCGACCGTCGTTCCTACCAGCAGGACTGGCGCAACGGCGCCGAGGCGGTCGCCGAGACGCTCCTCGACGTCGCCGAGGGCGCCGACATGGTGATGGTGAAGCCGGCCGTCACCTATCTCGACGTGCTCTCGGCGCTGGCGCGACGGGTCGAGGTGCCGGTCGCCGCCTACCACGTGAGCGGCGAGTACTCGATGATCCGGGCGGCGGCCGAACGGGGATGGATCGACGGCGAGGCCGTCATGCTCGAGCAGCTGACCGCCATCAAGCGGGCGGGCGCGGCGTTCATCCTGACCTATTTCGCCGCCGAGGCGGCGGAGCTGCTCGGTGGCTGAGAGCGACCTCGAGGCCAGCCGGCGCCTGTTCGAGCGCGCCGAGCGGGTCATCCCGGGCGGGGTGAACTCCCCGGTACGGGCTTTCGGCTCGGTCGGCGGAACGCCGTACTTCGTCGCCTCGGCGCGGGGCGCCCGTGTCACCGACGCCGACGGCAACGAGTACCTCGACTACGTCCAGAGCTGGGGCGCCTCCATCCTCGGGCACGCCCATCCGTCGGTCGTCGAGGCGGTGACGAGGGCCGCCTCCCGCGGCACGACCTACGGCGCGCCCACCGAGGGGGAGGTGCGTCTCGCCGAGGTCGTGACGGCGGCCGTTCCCGGCTGCGAGCAGGTCCGGCTCGTCTCCTCCGGCACCGAGGCGACGATGACGGCGGTCCGGCTCGCCCGCGGGGTGACCGGCCGGAACAAGGTCGTGAAGTTCGCCGGCTGCTACCACGGCCACTCCGACGGCCTGCTGGCGGCAGGAGGCAGCGGCGTCGCGACGCTCGGCCTCCCCGGCTCCGACGGCGTGCCGCCCTCAGCCGTCGCCGACACGCTCGTCGTCCCCTACGGCGTCGTGCCCGAGCTCGGCGAGGACGTGGCGTGCGTCATCGTCGAGCCGGTCGCCGCCAACATGGGGCTCGTCCCGCCCCGCCCGGGCTTTCTCGAGGGCCTGCGGGCGGCCTGCGACGAGGCGGGTGCCCTCCTCATCTTCGACGAGGTGATCACCGGCTTCCGGCTGGCACGCGACGGCGCCGGGCCCCTGTTCGGCGTCCGGCCGGACCTGTTCACCTTCGGCAAGGTGATCGGCGGTGGACTTCCGCTCGCCGCCCTCGGCGGGCGGGCCGAGGTCATGGGCGAGCTGGCCCCGGCAGGACGCGTCTACCAGGCGGGGACGCTGTCGGGGAACCCGCTGGCGACCGCAGCCGGCCTGGCGGTGCTCGAGATGATGGACGAGGCCGCCTACGACGAGCTGGCGGCCAAGGTGACCCGCCTGGCCGACGGGCTCCGCTCGGCCGTCTCGGCCTCGGGCCTCCCGGTGCAGGTGCCGGTGGTGCGGAGCCTGCTGGCGATCTTCTTCGCCGACTCGCCGGTGAGGGACTACGACGACGCCGCCAGGGCCGCCTCGAACGGCCTGTACGCCCGCTTCTTCCACGCCATGCTCGGACGCGGCATCGCGCTGGCGCCGAGCGCGTACGAGGTGGCCTTCTGCTCGATGGCCCACGGCGACGCCGAGATCGAGCGCACCGTCGAGGCCGCCAGGGAGGCGGCCGCCGAGGTGGCGGCGGCCCGCTCCGACCTCTAGCCGACCGCTCGCAGCCGGCGCCGCTCGACGTAGCGCGAGAGGGCGGCGGCCGACCGGTAGATCGCCTCCGGCGGTCCGGCGAGCTCGGGGCGGATGAGGTTGGCCATGATCCGGAGCATCCACTCCATCACCGGCGTGACGTACATCCCCGCCCCGACGCAGGCCCGCAGGAGCTTCGGGTCCTCGATCAGGCGGACGAAGGAGCGGGCGACGGCGTAGTAGCGGCCGTACTCGGCTTCGAGGCGGGCCTCGTAGTCGGCCAGCCGGCTCGGGTCGTCGGCGCCCGCCGCCCCGGCCACGATCTCCGCTGCGATTCGCCCCGTCTCGTAGCCGTAGGCGATCCCTTCCCCGTTGAAGGGGTTGATGGAGCCGGCGGCGTCGCCGACGATCACCCAGTCGGCCCCGACGCGCGGACCGACGGACAGCCCCATCGGGAGCCGACCCCCGGTCGGATCCCCGAGGGCGGTCCCGGGCCCGATGCACCACGACTTCGGAGCGAAGCTGACGAAGTGCTCCATCAGCTTGGTGGTGTTGACGCCCTTCCAGCGGTCCGAGGTCGACAGCAGGCCGACCCCGACGTTCACCCGCCCGTCGCCGAGCGGGAAGATCCAGCCGTAGCCCGGCACGGCGTTGCCATCGCGGTCTTTGATGTCGAGGTGTGACTCGATGTAGGTGTCGTCGTGCCGGGGCGAGGAGTAGTAGCCGCGAAGCGCCATGCCCTGGGGCCAGGTCTTCACGCGGGCGGTGCCGAGGGCGCGCCCGAAGCGCGTGAGGGAGCCGTCGGCGACGATCGTGTAGCGAGCCCGGACCTCCGAGACGGTCGTGCGTGCTGTGTCGAGGATCCGGGCTCCCCCGGCCCGGCGCAACCCGCTCGGGTCGGTGTCGTCGTCGCCGGCGAGAGGGCCGATCGCCTCGGCGCCCTGCCAGAGCTCGGCACCCGCCTTCTCGGCGTTGGCCGCCACGAGCCCGTCGAGGTCGTAGCGGGTGACCGTGTAGCCGTAGTCGGGGTAGTCGGGCCCCGACGGCCACTTCATCTCGAGGGTGCGGCCGAAGGCCATCGAGCGCAGGCCCTCGTAGCGGTGATGACGGGCCGAGAGGTCGGGCTCGAGGCCCATGTCCGCCAACTGGCGGACCGAGCGGGGAGTGAGCCCGTCGCCACAGGTCTTCTGTCGCGGGAAGTGCTTCTTCTCGACGACGACCACGTCGAGGCCCCGTGAGGCGAGCCAGTAGGCAGCGGCACTGCCTGAAGGGCCGCCCCCGATGACGAGCACGTCGCAGTCACGCTCGGCAGGCCGCGGCGGGCCGAGGTCGGATTCGGTCGAGGCGTTCTCGGGGCTCACCCGCCAGAGTGTACGAGGCTGCCGCCCGGCCCCCGACTGGCTGTCGGGGTGAGCACCCCCCCGCACTTGCCGCTCGGTATGGTCGGGGGCGATCGTTCCGTCTCGGCGGATGTGACCGCGTGCACAAGCGCGTGATAGACCCGATGGAGACCAATGGGAAGCCTCGATACCTACCTCCCGATCTTCTTCATGACCGTGCTCGGCATCATCTTTGCCGCGCTCTCGTTCGTCGCTTCGCGCCTGCTAGCGCCTCAGCGCCCGACGGCTGCGAAAGAGGCGCCGTACGAGTGCGGGATCGTGCCCACCCACGAGCCGGCTCACCGCTTCCCCGTGCGCTTCTACCTCATCGCGATGATCTTCATCATCTTCGACATCGAGATCATCTTCCTGTTCCCCTGGGCGATCGTCTTCGGCGACCTGAAGACCTTCGGCCTGGTCGAGATCCTCGTATTCGCCGCCGCCGTCTTCGTCTCCTTCGTCTACCTCATCTCGAACGGGGCGCTCGACTGGGGTCCGATGAAGAGGGTCCGGCCGATCACCTCGGAGGTGCCGCGCACGACCCGCTCGACCGTCCGGCGCATCGGCTCGTCGAGCGGCGAGGCGGCCTGAGGGAGGAAGAAGTGGGCCTCGAAGACCTCAGCCACAACTTCCTCACCGGCCAGATCGAGGAGCTCGTGAAGTGGGCTCGTCGATCGAGCGTCTGGCCCGCGACCTTCGGCCTCGCCTGCTGCGCCATCGAGATGATGGCGGCCGGCGCGGCCGACTTCGACCTCGCACGCTTTGGGATGGAGGTCTTCCGCGCCTCCCCCCGCCAGGCCGACCTCATGGTGGTGGCCGGTCGGGTCTCCCAGAAGATGGCCCCCGTGCTGCGTCAGGTCTACGACCAGATGATGGAGCCGAAGTGGGTCATCTCGATGGGCGTGTGCGCCTCCACCGGCGGGATGTTCAACAACTACGCCATCGTCCAGGGCGTCGACCAGATCGTTCCGGTCGACGTCTACGCCCCGGGCTGCCCGCCGAGCCCGCAGACTCTCATGCACGCCATCTTGACCCTCCACGAGAAGATCCGCACCGGTGAGCTGACCCGGCGCAGGGCCGAGGGCACGGGCGCCGGCATCCAGATCGCCGAGCCGACCCCGGGCTGGGTGCAGCCGCAGCCCCGCCCGGTCCACCTCGGGACGCCGCGGTGACCGAGGTCACCGCCGACGCTGCCCTCCCCGAGTTCGAAGGGGTGCCCTCCGCCGTCATCCGCGGCAGGCTCGTGCTGCACCCCTCCATCGACCGCTACCTCGAGACCTGCCGCTCGCTCAGGGAGGCGACCTTCGCCATGTGCTCGGACCTGTGCGGGGTGGACTACCTGCGCCACCCCGGGCGAGAGCTGCCGGCCGGCGTCACCGCCGAGCGCTTCGAATTGGTCGTGAACCTCCTCTCGCTCGACCGGGCCGAACGGGTGGCCATCCGCCTGCAGGTGCCCGAGGCCGACCCTGTCGTCCCGACGATCGTGCCGATCTACCCGGGCGCCGAGGCGATGGAGCGCGAGGCCTTCGACATGCTCGGCATCCGCTTCGAGGGCCACCCCGACCTCACCCGCATCCTCATGCCGGAGGACTGGGAGGGCCATCCCTTGCGCAAGGACTACTCCCCGGGCCGCGTGCCCGTGCAGTTCAAGCAGGCCCCGGGACCACGATGAGCGAGCACGGGGACGGGAACGTGACGGGCGGCGGGCTCCCGGTCGACGGCGAGGGCACAG
>JAJZZB010000107.1 GCA_021797795.1 Actinomycetes bacterium
TCCTCGAGGCGGGCAGCCGTGCCACCGGCCGGGACCTGGCCGCGCCGAACCGCCTCGGGTCCTGCTACTTCCCGGAGGTCGCCACCCCGCGATGACACGAGTCAGTCTTCCGCTCCTCCCCCCGAAACCCGCTGACCGCCAGGACACCACCCGAGAGCCGTCCGCCGCCTCACAGGTGAGCCCGGACTGGGTGAGGATCTCGGGGGCGAGCGCGCTCGCGTTGCGCTTCCGCTCGGGCCGCTTCGGCCGCCGCTTCGACTTCGGCGGCATCAACCTGCTCCTCAACTACGACGACGGTTGCCGCTCGGACTGCGCCTACTGCGGTCTCGCCCGGACGCGACCGGGAACCTACGAGGACAAGTCCTTCATCCGGGTGGACTGGCCGCTCGTCCGCACCGACGAGCTGGCCGAGCGCATGGCCCGCTACGAGGCGAGCCTCACCCGCTTGTGCATCTCGATGGTGACCCACCCCTTCGCCTACCGCGACACCTGCGACATCACCGAGCGGATCCGGCGGGCGGTCGCCACGCCGCTGTCCATCCTCGTCGCGCCGCCGACGCTCAACCGGCGGCGGCTCGAGCGCTTTCACGAGCTCGGCGTCGACATGATCGGCATCGGTCTCGACGCCGTCACCGAGGAGCTCTTCCGCTCCCTCAGGAGCGACGTCCCCGCCGGCGGAGCGGGCCTCAAGTGGGACCAGTACTGGCAGGTGGTGAGCGACGCCCGGGACGTCTTCGGCCCGTGGAAGGTGAACTGCCATACCCTCGTCGGTCTCGGAGAGAGCGACCGTGACCTCGTCGAGATCTTCGTCCGGCTCCGCGACCAGGAGATCTTCTCCTACCTGTTCTCCTTCAACCCCGAGCCCGACTCGAGGCTCGGCGAGGCCCCGCGCGCCTCACTCCGCCGCTGGCGGCGAGTCCAGCTCGTGAAGCACCTTGTCGAGACCGAAAGATACGGCATCGAGGACTTCCGCTTCGACGACGACGGCTCGCTCGCGCTCCTCACCGCCGCCCCCGAGTCGCTGGAAGAGGTCATCGAGACCGGGCGTCCCTTCACGACCGACGGCTGCCCTAGCTCCGGCGGCGAGCCCGGCTGCACCCGGCCGTACGGTTCCTACCGGCCCTCGGAGCCCTTCCGCGACTTCCCCTTCGACCCGGACCCGGCCGACCTCGCCGGCATCCGGGCCGACCTCGCCCTGGACGAGATCACCGAACGATCAAGGAGAGCCTGATGCGCATCGCCGTCCTCCTCAAGCAGATCCCCGACCTCGTCGAGGATCTGGAGCTCGCCCCCGACGGGACCGACGTCGACCGCGAGTTCCTCGCCTTCACGCTCAACGAGTTCGACGACCAGGCGCTCGAGGAAGCGCTCTGCCTGAAAGACGCTGGCGACGCCGAGGTCGTTGCCGTCGCGCTCGAGGAGCCCGACGTCGACCAGTGCCTCTACACGGCGCTCGCGAAGGGGGCCGACCGTGCAGTGAAGCTCACCGGTGCCGGCGAGGGCTGGATCGACGGACACCGACGGTCGGCGATCCTCGCCGCCTGGCTCGCCACGGCGGAGTTCGACCTCATCCTGACCGGCGTGCAGGCAGCCGACGACCTGGACGGCCAGCTGCCCCCGCTGCTCGCCGCCCGCCTCGGCCTGCCCCATGCCTCGGTCGTCGTCCGGGTCGAGCTGAAAGGCCAGGTGGCGCTCGTCCGCCAGGAGCTCGGTGGCGGGACGGTGGCAGACGAGGAGCTCCGGCTCCCGGCCGTGATCGGCATCCAGGCGGCGCGCCAGGCGCCGCGCTACGCCTCGATCAGCCGAATCCGCCAGGCGCAGCAGGCGGGCGGCCTGGAGGAGGTCGGCGCCCCCGCCACCGACGCCGGCCCCGGCTACCACCTCGTCCGGCTCCTCGCACCCGAGGCGGCCGGTCACGCGCAGATGCTGGGCGGCTCCGCCGGAGAGGTGGCCGAGCGAATCGTGGAGCTGATCCGGGCCAAGGGTCTGTAGGGCCGGGACGACAAGAGGAGGACAGTGCAGTGAGCAACGATGTGTTGGTTCTCGCCGAGCATCGTGACGGCGCCGTGAGCGACGTCACCTTCGAGCTGCTCGGCAAGGCGCGTGAGATCGCGGCGTCGTGGGGCGGGCGCACCGTCGCCCTGTTGCTCGGCCAAAGGGAGCTCGCCGCCGAGCTCGGCGCCGCCGACACGGTCCAGTGCGCCGAGCACGCGGCGCTCGAGACCTACAACCCCGAGGCCTACGAGGCGGTGGTGCTCCAAGCCCTCGAGCAGCTCGAGCCGCGCCTCGTCCTCACCTCCACCACGACCGTCGGTCTCGACCTGGGCGCCGCCCTCTCGGTCCGCTGGGACGCCCCGCTCGTCTCCTACGTCACCGGACTCTCGGCCGGTGACGGCACGGCTCTCGCCACGGCGCAGATCTACGGCGGAAAGCTCCTCGCCGAGGTCGAGCTCTCCGGTCCGCGCGCCCTGTGCGCCGTGCTGGCCGGTTCCTTCCCGCATGCGGCCGGGCGAGGTGAGACGGCGCCGACAGTCGAGACCCTCGACGCCACCGGTCTGCTCGACGACCTGCGGACCGTCGTCACCTCCGTCGTCTCCCCCGAAGGCGGCGATGTCGACATCACGGCCGCCGACCTCCTCGTGTCCGTCGGCCGCGGCATCGGGAGCCAGGCCAACCTGGAGGTGGTCGAGGAGCTGGCCGAGGCCCTCGGAGCGCCGCTCGCCGCCTCTCGGCCGCTCATCGACCAGGGTTGGCTGCCGAAGGCCCGGCAGGTCGGCAAGTCCGGGCTCAGCGTGAAGCCGAAGGTCTACCTGATGTTCGGCATCTCCGGCGCCCCCGAGCACCTGGAAGGCATGCGCGACGCCGAGCTCGTCATCGCCTGCAACACCGACGCCAAGGCACCGATCTTCGACGTGGCCGACTACGGCACGACGGTCGACCTGTTCGACCTCGTCCCGGAACTCGTGAGCAGGGTCGCCGGCTAGCGCCGGTCGGACGAGCAGGCGACAAGGAGGACCGATGATCGTACGCATCGTCGTCGGGGGGACCATCACGGTGCTCGCCCTCGCCCTCGCCGGCCACCGCCTCTACCATCTGGCCCGGCTCGTGCGCTCGGGTGTGCCCGCCCCGGGCCGGACGAGCGGGGCCGCCCGCCGCCTCGGCGCCGAGATCGTCGAGGTGATCGGCCAGCGCAAGATCCTGAGACGGCGACAGTCCGGCATTCCGCACGCGCTCGTGTTCTGGGGCTTCCTCATCCTGCTCTTCACCGTCATCGAGGCCTTCGGCGACCTCCTCGTGAGCCGGCGCTTCGCCATCCCGCTCATCGGCCACGCCGCCGCCCTCGGGTTCGTCGAGGACCTGTTCACCCTCCTGGTCCTCGGCGGTGTCGTCGCCTTCAGCGTGATCCGGACGCTCGACTCACCGGCGCGAAGGCAGCGCAGCTCCCGCTTTTACGGCTCGCACACCAAGGCCGCGTGGCTCGTGCTCGTGATGATCGCCCTCGTCATGGTCACCCTGCTCGGCTACCGGGCCGCCCAGGTGAACACCGGGGACTTCCCCTACGGCGACTGGGCGTTCGCCTCGCACGGAGTGGCCAGCCTGCTCCACCCGCTCGGCCGCGGCGTCAACTCGGTCATCGAGACGGCGATGCTGCTCGCCAACGTGGCCGTCATCATGAGCTTCCTCGTCTTCGTCACCTACTCCAAGCACCTGCACATCTTCCTCGCCCCGCTCAACATCGCCTTCTCGAGGCGCCCGCGGGCACTGGGCGCGCTGGAGCTGCCGGGTGAGACGACGGGTGCCGAGCACATCGAGCAGCTCAGCTGGAAGCAGCTGCTCGACCTCGTCACCTGCACGGAGTGCGGACGCTGCCAGGCGTCGTGCCCGGCGTGGACGACGAACCGGCCGCTGTCTCCGAAGCTGCTCGTCATGGACCTGCGTGACGAGCTCTTTGCCGCCTCGAGCCGGCTCGTCGGCAACGACGGCGCCGCGCAGCCGAGGGCGCTCGTGCCCGACGTCGTCCGAGAAGAGACGGTGTGGTCGTGCACGACCTGCGGTTCATGCGTCGAGCAGTGCCCGGTCGACATCGAGCACGTCGACACGATCGTCCATCTCCGCCGGCGACTCGTCGAGGAGGGCCGCATGGAGCCGGCCGTCCAGGAGGTCCTGCAGCGGATCGCCCAGCAGGGCAACTCCTTCGGGAAGTCCGATCGCATGCGGGCGCGCTGGACCCGGGATCTCGGCTTCGCCGTGAAGGACGCGCGAAAGGACCCGGTCCGCTACCTGTGGTACGTCGGGGACTTCGCTTCCTTCGACGAGCGCCTCCAGGAGCTCTCGCGCAGCCTCGCCCACCTCTTGAAGGGAGCAGACGTCGACTTCGGCCTCCTGTACGAAGGCGAGCGCAACGCCGGCAACGACGTCCGCCGGATCGGCGAGGAGGGATTGTTCGAGATGCTCGTCGAGCGCAACCTCGCCACACTCGGCGAGGCGCGCTTCGAGGAGATCTTCACCACCGACCCCCACACGTTCAACACGCTGCGCAACGAGTACCCGGCCCACGGGCTCGACAAGCCCGTCCTCCACTACAGCCAGCTGCTGGAACGCCTCCTCTCCTCTGGCGACCTCGTGGTCGAGCCCCTCGGCCTCAGGGTCACCTATCACGACCCGTGCTACCTGGGCAGGCACAACCGCATCACCGAGCCTCCCCGAGCTGTCCTCGCACGCCTCGGCTGCACGCTCACCGAGATGCCCCGACATGGCACCAACACCTTCTGCTGCGGGGCCGGAGGTGGCCGGATATGGATGTCCGACGACCCTGCGCTCGGCGAGCGGCCGAGCGAGAACCGGATCCGTGAGGCGGTGAGGCTCGGTGTCGACTACTTCGTCGTCGCCTGCCCGAAGGACTACGTCATGTACTCCGATGCGGTGAAGACGACCGGGAACGAGGACCGCCTGCAGGTGGTCGACCTCGTCCAGCTCACCGAGCGGGCGCTGCGGGCCGAGGCGCTCCCGGAGCCTGAGACGGTCTGAGGCGCGCGGTGGACTGCCCCTTCTGCGACACGAGGGCCACGCCTCGAGCTCTGCACTCGCATCTCGAGGCGGTCCATCCCGAGCAGGTTCTCCTCGCAGAGTCAGCGAGGGGGCTCGTCTACAAGGTCGCCTGCCCGCTGTGCGGCGCGCAGCACGAGCAGCAGGTGAAGGGCCGAGCCGGCACGGCGGCCTTCGCGGCCGAGCATGCACGCGAGATCCGCCTCGTCGGCTTCGACATGCTGGTGAACCACCTCGTCGCCGAGCACGCCACCGACGACGGCCCCACGGACACAGGCCCGGTTGTCCCCGAGGAGGAGAGATGAGCACCGTCAACCAGTGCGACATTCCCGAGGAGCTCTACTACCTCGTGGAGAAGCATGTCTGGGCACGGCTCGAGGGCGACACCGTCGTCGTCGGGCTCTCCGACGTCGCCCAGAACCTGGCGAAGACGATCATCTCGGTGTCCCTCAAAGACCCCGGGCGGGTCGTTCGCAAGGGGAAGAGCGTCGCCACGGTCGAGAGCGGGAAGTGGGTCGGCCCGGTCCCCTCTCCGGTGACCGGGGAGATCGTCGAGGTGAACGAGGCCCTCCGTTCGGCCCCGGCGACCCTCAACGCCGATCCGTACGGGTCGGGGTGGGTCGCCCGGATCCGCTGCGAGGACTGGCAGGCCGACTCGGCGGACCTGTTGACCGGCCCTGAGGCCGTCGAGGCATACCGTGCCTTCCTCGACGCCGAGGGCATCCGCTGCGGAGAGTAGGCGGCATCCCATGGCCATCTGGCAGGGTTGTGCCGTCCCCGAGGAGCTGCTGTACGACCTCGAGCACGACGTCTGGATCCGCCTCGAAGACGACGAGGCAGTGCTCGGGATGACCGACGTCGCCCAGACGCGCTGCGGGCGACTCGTCCAGGTCAGCTGGAAGCGGCCTGGAGCGCGGCTCACGCGGGGACGGCCGGCCTGTGTGATCGAGAGCGCCAAGTGGGTCGGACCCTTCGTCTCACCCCTCAGCGGCGAGCTCACCGCCACCAACGAGGGCCGCTTCGCCGAGGACGTCGCCATCGCCAATCGCGATCCCTACGGCGACGGCTGGCTCGTCCGGCTGAGACCGAGCGACCTCGCCGACGAAGGCGGCCGGCTCGCTGACGGTGCCGTCGCCTTCGAGCACTACCGGCAGCTCATCGACGAGCACGACGTCAGGTGCTTCCGCTGTGCCGACTGAGCGACACCGCGTCCCGGTCAGTGCTCTTGACACCTATCTGTTGAATTGCGAATCTTGCAATGCAGTGACGCGACTCCGGCCCTCGGCGCGTGAGCGGCGAGGCGTCGGAACCACGTCGAACCCAGGGGAGGGAAGATGTCAATGGAAGAACCGGCCGCCGCACCCCGTCAAAAGAGGATGGCCGTCGTGTGCTGGAGTAGCGATCTCGACAGGGTCTGGCCAACGCTGATCCTGTCGACCACAGCCGCTGCATCCGGCCTCGAAGTCGACGTCTTCTTCACGTTCTGGGGCCTGCGAGTCTTGCAGCGGAACGAGAAGCGCCTCACCGGCGTCAACCTGAAGCAGAAGATGGAGTCGATCGTCGACCGCGGCGGCACCGACCACCTCCGTCTCGGCAAGATGCACATGGGCGGCGCCGGCACGGCAATGATCAAGCAGCTGGCCAAGGAGTACAAGGTGGCGACGCCATCGGACCTGCTCGGGATGGCCATGGACCTCGGCGTGCGCCTGTACCCGTGCCAGATGACGATGGAGCTCTACGGCTTCACCAAGGAGGACTTCATCGACGGCCTGCAACCGCCGATGGGAGCCGCCGGATTCATCGACATGGCGGCCGACGCCGACATCTCGCTGTTCATCTGAAGCTCGGGATCGACCAAGGCCGAGCGAACGGCATCGAGGCCATGGCCCGCAGGATCCTCCTGCTCGGCGGTGACGACCCCCTCGTTCGCAAGGTCGGGCTGCTCGCCGGAGAGCTCGGGATGGTCCTCGACACCGATGGGGACGGCGCCGCCCCGGCGACGGAGCCCGCCGTCGTCGTCGTCGACCTCGCCGCGCCGGATGCCCTCGAGGTGCTCGCCCTCTGGCGGAAGGAGGCGCCAGAGGCCCTGCTCGTCGCCCACCTCGCCGTCCCCCACCGAGACCTGTGGGAGGCAGCCGAGCGGCTCGGCTGCGACCTCGTGACGAACCGTGGCGCTCTCGTCGCCCGGCTCCGAGACCTCTTGTCCGGGGGCGCCGCGCTCGGCCGGCACCTCTTCCCTCTCCTCGACGCCGCCGACGTCGCCGGCCGCCTCGGCCTCGTCTGCCGTACGGCCACGACCCCGGCTGGGCCCGTCGCGCTCTACCAGGTCGACGGCGTGCTCAGCTGCGTCGCCGACGTCTGCCCGCACGCAGGTGCCACGGTGTCGGAGGGAGCGCTCGACGGGTCTGTCGTCACCTGCCCCGCTCACGGCAGCCGCTTCGACGTCGCCACGGGCGAGCGGCTCCGCGGGCCGGCCGACTCCGGGCTCGAGAGATTCGAGGTCGTGGAGCGAGAGGGCAGGATCCAGCTCGTCTGGTCGGGCCGCCAGTAGGTCCCTTCTCAGACGGTGCCCGGTAGGTCGGCCCCGACGCACCCCCCCCCTTCCGCCAACCCCCTAGATCTCACGATCGAGCCGTGCCCCTTCATCGTCCGCCCGACGCCAGCTGACTTCATCAATTTTGTTGATGACAGCCGTGGTGGGCGAGCCGAAGCTGGCCAGGACGAACCAGGCCGCCCTGACACGAGCGTTGCTCGAGTGGGGCAGGCGAGGAAGGAGCACCCTATGAAAATGCGAATCCCGTTGGTCGCCGGCGCGGCCGGCGCCGGCGCGCTGGCGCTCGTGCTGGTGGGGCCCGGCTCCTTCGCCAGCTTCACGAGCTCGGTGGTGGCGAACCAGTCGATCAAGTCGGGAACGTTCCAGCTGGAGGCGGTCGCTGGGCAGCCATCGGTCTCCGGACCGCTGATCGGCGACGCCAACACGATCGGCCAGCCGATTCTCAACTCATCGACCGGCGGCGAGCCGGCCGTCCCCGACGGCAACAGCGTCAGCTTCCAGCTGTGGAACGTCAACCCTGGTGACACATACACCGAGCCTCTCACCATCTACGACGTGGGCACGCTTCAGGGCCAGGTCAACACCGTGACCTACGCCCCCGACACGAGCACCAACGCGATGACGCTCGAGAAGTACCTGACCGTCGAGGTGCAGGTGGACGTGAACGGCACGTGGACCGACGTCCACACCTCCATTGCCAGCGGGAGCGCCGGTACGCCATTGCCGGCGAACTCCGCTCACACCTACTACCTCGATTACAGCTTCGGCCCGCAGTTCCTCCAGCCGAACCCGAACATGTACGACGCTGCGCAGGCAAGCGCGGCGGGCTTCAGCACCAACGAGCTCTCCACCTCGTTCCGGATCGTGTTCACCTTCACCAACAACACGGTGAACCAGAACGACGCCGAGGGCCTCAGTGCCTCGCCGTCGGTGACGTTCGACGGGACCAACACCCCATAGCCCGCCAGCGGTCCGCATCGCCTGCCGGTCGCGACCAGCGTCCGCGGGCGGTGCGGGCGGGCCAGTGCAGTCAATGCTCATGACCGAAGGAGTCGATGTGAGCGAGCGCAACGCTTCATGGTGAGAAGGGGACAGGGCCAGCTGACATCGCTCGTTCGCCGGCTCCTCGCCTACGCAGTGCTGGCCGTGCTCGTCGGCTTCGCAGCGACCGCCGTCGCGGGCGTCGCTACGGGCAACTGGCAGATCCGGCCGATCCTGTCGGGCAGCATGAGACCCGGCTTCCCCATCGGAGGAGTGGTGGTCGCAGAGAGGGTGCCGAGCCGCAGCTTGCAGGTCGGAGACGTCGCGGTGTTCCACCCGCCCGGCGCGGTGGACGTGACCTATGTCCACCGGATCGTATGGATGCGACGACAGGGCGACGAACTCCTCATCCGCACCAAGGGCGACGCCAATCCCGTCAACGACCCGTGGACGCTGCACCTCCGAGGGCGAGATGCGTACGAGGCCCGTTTCACCCTTCCCCTCCTCGGCTATGCCGCAGTGTGGCTGCACTCGCCGGTCGGCCGGCGTGACATGGTCGCCGTGGCGGCGGTCGCCTTCTTCATCTGCCTCGCCTCGCTCATCGTCGAGCTGGCACGGCGTGCAAGACGCTCGTCCCGCCGCCGGCCGCCCGAGGTCTCTTCACCCGCCTCCCGATCGGCCCCGCACGGGACGGCGCGTCCGCGGCTGGCGCGCGTCGCTCGCCTGGGGCTGCTCAGCGCCGACCCGTCCCGCCGCTCACATCGACGTCAGCGGACCAGGTCCCACTCCCCGGCGTCATGGTCCGGCCGGTAGCCGATCGCCTGGTAGATCGAGTTCGACGTCCGATTGGCGAGATCGGCGTACAGGACGACGCCGTCCGCGCCCTCCTCCCGGCCTGCAGCGCTGGCCGAGGCCGCGACGACCGCCCCGTAGCCACGGCGTCGCTGCGCCGGCGGCGTGCAGACAGGGCCGACCCGCGCCGCGCCCGCCGCCGGCGTGGTCACGGCCGCGAGCGCGACGGGCTCGCCATAGGCCTCCCACATCCAGAGCCGTCTGCCGACAAGGAGGCGATGGGCGACCTCGTAGTCGTCCTCGACCGCTGCTGTCGGCGTCGCCTCGTCATGGAAGGCGCCGAGCCACGATGCCACGAGATCGAGGTCCGCCGGGGTGCCCCGCCTCGCCGTGCCCGGGACCTCGGGCTTGCGCAGCGTCCCGAGGACGTACATGGGATCGAGGTGCGGAGGCGGGCCCCTCCGCCGCCGAGAGCGGCCCAGCGGGCGAGGAAACAGAGTGCCGCCTCCCGCTCGCCGGAGACTCCCGGCAACCCCCGGCCGCCCGCCATCAGGGCATCTGCCACAGCCTCGGCAGCACCGTCGTGGAGGCGTGAGAGGAAGAGATTGTGCGGCGGCGTGTGCATGGCGGCCCCGATGACACGCCCGGCGGACTCGACAGTGATCCAGAGCGAACCGGCGGCGAGGGGGCGGGCGCCGGTGATCGCCCCGGAGAGCTGGACGGCGATGACGTTACCGCTGTAGCGCTCCTCGTCGAGAAAGCCGCTCGCCCGTGTCGCGAACTCTGCGGGATCCTCGTCCAGCCGGACTTCCATGGCGGACCCAGCCCAGAGCTGGCTCTCTTCTTCGTGCCCGACGAGGGGCTCGGTCCGGGCCGGGCCGGGCGGTGGGTCAGGAAGCTGCGCTGCCGCCCTGGTGGGCGAGGATGCGAGCCCGCCGCACCCGGCGGCGCTCCCGCTCGCTCATGCCGCCCCAGATGCCGAACTTCTCACCGTTGGCGATGGCGTACTCGAGGCACTCCTCCTGCACGACGCATCCCCGACAGACCGCCTTTGCCTCCCTCGTCGACGCCCCGCGCTCGGGAAAGAACAGCTCGGGATCGACTCCCATGCAGTTGGCGCGCCTCTGCCACGACCGATCGGGACCCTCAAAAAGCAACGATGGAACTGCCACCGGCGTCTCCTCCCCCTGGTGGGACTCCCAGCCGTGTAGTTACACGGCTGTAGTCATCATGTACCCATTCCTCCGGCTTCGCAAGAGGGGGGCGCCAGCGCCGCGACGGCCCCGGTGCCGTCCGTCGGTGCCTCGAGAGGCCGTTTTGGGGGGCTCCCGGCATGAATGTGGGTCATCCACCGGGATCCGCGAGGCGCTCGTGCGGCAGCACGTGCTCGATAGGGCCGACGGTCAACATCACGAGGGC
>JAJZZB010000108.1 GCA_021797795.1 Actinomycetes bacterium
GCAGCCGGCTACGACCGGCCGGCGACGGCGGAGGGCCGCCGTGCCCAGAGGGCGCCGCCGTGCCGTGCCGTGCCTCTGCGCACCTGTGAGAGGAACCTCTTCTGGCACAGCGCCAGGACCACCCCGAGGACGAGGCGCAGTGCCGGCCGGGAGACGGCCCCGCTCCCGGCGTCGGCGTCGATGACGAGATCGGTGCCCGTGCCCGAGTGGGCGAGGCGGAGCTCGACCCGCGCGGCGGCGAGCGGTCCGAGGCGGGTCTCGAGCAGGAGCCGCCGGGGCGGAGCGCTCTCGAGCACGGTCGCCCCCCCGGTGGGCCAGCGCCGGCCGGCGGGACCGGCACCGTCCCCCGCCAGACCTGCGAGCGCCACCCAGACCTCTTCGGGGGTCGCCGCCAGGTGAGTCGCGCGGATTGGCATCGCATCGAGGCGTACCCTCCGGCGATACGGTGCCAATCGTGACCTACCAAGCGTCAGAGTGGTTGGACCAGTTCGCGGCCATGCTCGGTGTCGACGCTCCGACCGAGCAGGAGGTGAACGACCTCCTCGGATTGGCGGGCATCGCCGCCCACGCCTCGGAGCGGACGGCGGCCCCCATCTCGTGCTGGCTCGTCGCCAAGGCCGGTGTGAGCCCCGCTGAGGCCAAGGCGAAGGCCGCCGCCCTGGCTGCCGAGCCGGAGGAGGGCTGACGAACCGCCGGCCCGCCGGCCTGCTGCTCACCGGCGGCGCCAGCACGCGCCTCGGGCGGGACAAGGCGACCCTGCCCGTCGGCCCGGGCGGGGCGCCACTCGCCCGGCACCTCGGCGAGATGCTGGGCGAGGCGACCGAGTTCGCCTACGAGGTCGGTCCGGGCGCCTCCTCGCTCGAGGTGGCGCCCGAACCGGACCCGCGGGCAGGGCCGCTGGCGGCGCTCGCCCTCGGCGCCCGTGCCCTCGCCGCCGCCGGCTTCGCCGGGCCGGTGCTCGTGCTCGCCACCGACCTGCCGCGGCTGTCACCGGCCCTGCTCGGAACCATCGCCGCCTGGCCGTGCCCGCCCGGGTGCTCGGTGGCGCCGGTGGTCGCCGGGCGGACGCAGTTCCTCTGCGCCCGCTGGTCGCCGGCGGCCCTCGCGTCTGCTGTCAGTCTGGCTGCCGCCGGTGAGCGGCGGGTTCAGGCCGCGTTCTCGGCCGGCGAGGCGCTGCTCGTCGGTGCCGAGGACCTCCCCTGGTTCGACCTCGAGGTCGAGCTCGGCGACGCCGACGACGAGGCGGCCCTCCGCCGGCTCGGCTTCGGCGGCCTGTTCGGCAGCTGAGGGGCCGCCTCCCCGGCCAGGAGCTCGACGACCGGCGCGCTCGATCCCGTGGCGGAGCCTCGGGCCGCCGGCCTCACCGCCGGCACCGAGGGCGTGGGCGATGCTCCCGCCCGCTCCGAAGCGGTCGGAGACCCTCGGGTCGACATGGGAGGCCCGGCAGACGGCCGGCGAGTTGCCGAGCTCGGAGGACACCTCCTTCGAGACCGCCGAGGCGACCCGGCGCGATGCCGGCGTCGACCCTCGGGCGCGACGCGCCAGCTCGACGGCCGCCAGCACTGTGGCGGACCAGGTCCGCAAGCCCCTGGCGGAGAGCTCCTCCCCGGCGACGTCTCTCAGGTGGGCATTGACGCCCTCGGCCTCCACGCCGACCGAGCGACCTCTCTGCTCCCAGGCGAGCAGGTCCCTCCCTCCGCCCCGCCGTCGCCCGAGGGCCTTCACGACGGGCGCGCCGTCGGCGAACGCCTACGAGAGCCCCCTCCCGGCGGCGGCGAGGGAGATGCAGGGGAGCGACGCAGGCGGACCACGGGCTCATCCCTTGGCCCTCACAGCTCGTAGAAACGCCGCTCCACCACCTTGCGCGCCCGGCGGGTCACCCGGCGGTAGCGCTCGCGCAGCTCGGTCGGGTGCTCGCCGAGCGAGCGGGCGAGGCGGGCGAGCGCCTCGCTCGAGCGCGGCAGCGAGTCCGAGCCCGCCCGGGGCACCGGTCCGCCGGCGCCGGCGACGTAGTTGCCGACGAGGTGCCACCGGTTGCGCGTCGCCTCGAGGAAGTCGAGCGCCTCGGTGAGCACGAGCGCCTCCTCGCCGGGGAGCTCGCCCGCCTCGGTCACGAGCTCGAGCGCCCGGCGGGTGTTGGCGGCGTGGACGCCGGAGCGGAGCTGCAGGAGCTGGACGGTCCACTCGACGTCGGAGAGCGAGCCCCTGCCGAGCTTCAGGTGGAACTGCGGATCCTCGCCGGCAGGGATGCGCTCCCGCTCGGCCCGCGCCTTCAGCCGGCGGATCTCGCGGAGGTCGTCCGGGCCGTAGGAGTGCTCCCAGACCGTCTCCTCGACGAGGTCCATGAAGCGGTCGAGCAGCTCGCCGTCGCCGCACAGCGGCCGGGCCCTCACGAGCGCCTGCCGCTCCCAGACCGACGCCCACCGCCGGTAGTACTCCCGGTAGGCCTCGAGCGAGCGGGCGAGCGGCCCCTGACGGCCCTCGGGACGCAGGGAGGCGTCGACCGTCCAGATCCGCTCGGGCGGCGTGGACCCGTTGAGGATCCGGAACAGCGAGCCGGCCGCCCGTTCCGCCTCTGCCGCGTCTCGCGCACCCTCGCCCCGGTAGACGAGGAGGACGTCGAGGTCGCTCCCGTAGGCGAGCTCGGAGCCGCCGAGGCGCCCCATGGCGACGAGCCCGAAGGCAAGCCGCGGCGAGGCTGCGTGCAGGGCGCCGGCGAGGACCGCGTCGCCGAGGGCGGCCAGCTCGGCCGAGACGGCGGCCGGCCCCGCCATGTCGAGCAGGTCCGAGGCGGCGATCCGCAGGGTCTCCTCGCCGACGATGCGCCCGAGCCCGTGGGCGGCCGCCTCGGCGTTGCCGTCGGCTGCCACGACCGCCTCGGTGACGAGGGCCGCCGGCGGCGGGGGAGCGAGCTCGTTGTCGTCGCCGAGGTGGAGCGCCTCGGCCGGGTGGCGCAGGGCGAGCTCGCCGACCTGGCGGCTCGAGCCGAGGACGACGCAGAGCCGGCGGGCGAGCTCGGGCGAGTCGCGGAAGGCGCCGACGAGGACGTCGCGTCGGTGGGCGACCCCTGCCATGGTCCGCAGGCCGAGCAGCCCGAGGTCGGGGTCGGGCGTCTCCGAGAGCCAGCCGAGCAGGACGGGAAGGAGCTGCTGCATGAGCCGTGAGGTGCGGGTGAGGCCGCGCGTCAGCTCGGCGAGGGCCTGGCGGGTCCGGTCGGCCTCTTTGAAGCCGAATGCGGCCAGCCGCTCGCTGGCGGCCTCCTCGCCGAAGCGCCCCACCTTCCCGGCACCGGCGAAGGCCTCGAGGAGGGGCCGGAAGAAGAGGCGCTCGTGGATCGAGCGGACCGAGGACTGGTAGCGGGCGAGCACGGTGTCGAAGCGGTCGCTGCGGGGGGGCGCCCCGCCCGCCGGGCTGAAGCCGAGCACCCTCGCCAGGTGGTCCCTCGCCCGGCCGGCGGCGGGGACGGTGTGGACCTGGGCCCCTTCGAAGATCTGGAGGCGGTGCTCGACGGTGCGCAGGAAGCGGTAGGCGAGCGAGAGCACGGCGGCGTCGGCGCCCTCGACGTAGCCGGTGGCGGCCAGCTCGAACAGGGCGGCGAGGGTGGGGCGGACGCGCAGCGCGGGATCGGCCCGCCCGTGGACGAGCTGGAGGAGCTGGGCGGCGAACTCGATGTCCCGGATGCCGCCGGGACCCCGTTTGAGCTCCCGGTCGGCGAGGCCCTGGCGGGCGACGAGCTGCTCGGCGCGGGCCTTCATCGACCGGAGCTCGGCGAGCGCCTCGGCATCGAAGCGCCGTGCCCAGACGGCCTCCCCGGCCGCCTTCTCGAAGGCGTCGCCGACCCCGGTCTCGCCTGCGGCGGCCCTCGCCTTCATGAGCGCCTGGAACTCCCACGGGCGGGCCCAGCGCTCCCAGTAGGCCTCGTAGGAGGAGAGGCTCCTCACGAGGACCCCGTTGCGGCCCTCGGGCCTCAGGTCGGCATCGATCCGCACGCACCTGTTGGCGACCGAGAGCACCGAGCGGGCGGCGGCGTTGGCAGCCGTCACGTCCGCCCCGTCGGGAGCGACGAAGACGACGTCGACGTCGCTCGCGTAGTTGAGCTCCTCCGCCCCGTGCTTGCCCATCGCGATGACCGCCAGCGCCCCCTCGGCGCCCGCCAGGCGGAGAGCCGCCGCCAGCACGGCGTCGGCGAGGGCAGAGAGGCCGGCGCCGACCTCCTCGAGCGCCGCCCTGCCCGACAGGTCCTCTGTCGCGATCGAGAGGTAGACGAGACGGTGCCGGCGCACGAGCTCCTCAGGGCTCGGGGCCTCCCGGACAGCGGCCAGCTCCGCCGTCCCGGCCGGCGCCGAGAGGGCGGCGAGGGCCTCCCGGTCGGCCACGACGAGCCGGGCGAGCGACCGGCTGGCAGCGGTGACGGCGGCGAGCCGTCCGGCGAGCTCGCCGCCGAGCGTCTCGAGGCCGCCGTCGCGCTCGGCGAGTCGCTCGAGGACGACCCGGACGGCAGCCGGGTCGGCCGAGGTCCTGGCGGCATCCTCGAGGAGCCGGGGCAGCGTCGTCATGAGCTGGCACGAGCGTACCGAGCGGGCGAGCCGTGCGCCGGTACGCTTCGGTCATGGCCCGCCTTCGCGTCGCGCTCTGCCAGCTCGACACGGTGGTCGGCGACCTCGACGCCAACGTGGCGAAGATCCTCGCCGCCATGCACCAGGCCGAGTCCGACGGCGCCGACCTGGCGGTCTTCCCCGAGCTCGCAGTCCCTGGCTACCCGCCCGAGGACCTGCTCCTCAAGCCCTCCTTCGTCGAGGAGAACCTACGGGCGCTCGAGCGCGTGGCGGCGGCGAGCGGCACCATGGCCTCGATCGTCGGCTACGTCGACGAGAACGGCGACCTGTACAACGCCGCCGCCGTCGTCGGGGGCGGAAAGGTGCACGGGGTCTGGCACAAGCAGCTCCTCCCCAACTACGGCGTCTTCGACGAGCGCCGCTACTTCGCCGCCGGCAGCGACCCGGCGGAGGTCTACGTGGTAGGCGGCGTGCGCGTCGGGGTGACCATCTGCGAGGACGCCTGGGGCCCGGCCGGGCCGGTCGCCCGCCTCGGGGCGGGCGGGGCCGAGCTCGTGGTGGTGCTGAACGGCTCCCCCTTCCGCCGGGGCGTGCTCTCGGCACGGCGCCGGATGCTCGCCACCCGGGCGGCGGACTCCTCGACGGCCCTCGTCTACGTCAACCTGGTCGGTGGCCAGGACGAGCTCGTCTTCGACGGGGGCTCCATGGTCTTCGACCACGACGGCGTGCTCGTCGCCTCCCTCGGCCAGTTCGAGGAGGCCACCCGCGTCGTCGAGCTCGACATCCAGCCGGCCTACCGCAAGCGGCTGCTCGACCCCCGCGGCTACGAGGGCGCCTCCGTGCTGCCCGGCGTCGTCGTGAGCGACCGGCGCGGGACCGGCGAGCACCCCGGGGGCGAGGTGACCTCGGTCGCCCGCCAGCTCACCGACGAGGAGGAGGTCTACCGCGCCCTCGTGGTCGCCACCCGCGACTACGTCGAGAAGGGGCACTTCCGGGCGGTGCTCATCGCCCTCTCGGGCGGGGTCGACTCCTCCATCGTCGCCACCGTCGCCGTCGACGCGCTCGGCCCCTCCCGGGTGCACGGGGTGCTCCTTCCCTCCCGCTACTCGAGCGGCCACTCGCTGGCGGACGCCGAGCAGCTGGCGAAGAACCTCGGGATCGAGACCCGGACGATCCCGATCGAGCCCGCTCATGCAGCGCTCTCGGGGCTGCTCGAGGCGGCCGTCGGGCAAGGCGGCGAGCTCCCGGCCGGGCTCACCGACGAGAACCTGCAGGCCCGCATCCGGGGCAGCCTCGTCATGGGCCTGTCGAACGAGCTCGGCCTGCTCGTGCTCACCACCGGCAACAAGAGCGAGATGGCGGTCGGCTACGCCACCTTGTACGGCGACATGGCCGGCGGCTTCGCCGTCATCAAGGACGTCCCGAAGACCCTCGTCTACGACCTCGCCCGCTGGCGGAACGAGGTGGCGGGGACCGACCTCATCCCCCAGCACGTCATCGACAAGCCCCCCTCGGCCGAGCTCCGGCCGGGCCAGCGCGACGACGAGAGCCTCCCTCCCTACAGCGTGCTCGACCCCATCCTGCAGGGCTACGTCGAACAGGACAGGACGATCGAGGAGCTCGTCGAGGCCGGGCACGACGAGGCGGTCGTCCGCCGCGTCGTCGAGCTCGTCGACCGGGCCGAGTACAAGCGCCGCCAGGCCGCCCCGGGTCCGCGGGTGACCACCCGGGGCTTCGGCAAGGACCGGCGCATGCCCATCACGAACGGCTTCCGCCACGACCGCACCGCGCCCCGGACCACCCGCGTCCTCGAGGAGGAGGGGTGAGCGGCGACCTGCTCGAGGCGCTCGCCGGCCCCGCCCGCCCCCTCTCGCTCCTCGAGTCCGCCAGGGCGCTCGGCGGGCTGAGGTGGGTGGAGCTCGCCAGCTTCGAGCTCCTCGGCCGCCTCGCCGCCGGAGGGGGCGATGCAGGCAGCCTCGATGCCTCGGCGGCCGTCTGGGCCTCCGGGGCGAGCCTCGGGCACGCCTGGAGGGCGAACGAGCTCGAGCGCCTCCTGCCGGTGTCGGTCGGCCTGCCCTCGGCGGCCGAGTGCACGGTGGCGCCTGGCCGGCTCGTGGAGGGCTTCGTGGGCGAGCTCGCCCGGCACGTCGCCGCACCCGGCGAGGGACTCGCTTGCTTCTACGACCTGCTCGTTTCCGCCTACGAGGTGCGGGCGGCGCATCCCCTCGAGGCGGCCGACGGAGCCGTCGTGCGCACCCTCGGCCGCCTCGTGGCCGACCTCCGGAACGCCGCCTTGCCCACTCCGGCGCGAGCAGGCCCTGGTAGGGGCGCTTGACTGCACCGTTACACTGAGCCACGAGCGAACGGCAAGGCGATCTCGAAGGCTGCTTTCCAGGGAGACCAGCAGCAACTGGCGAGCCTCTGGAGCCAACGGGACGTTGGTCGTCCTCGACGGCACCTAGCCGCATCGAACACCCCCACACTGCGATTCACGGAGGATTCGTATCTTGGCGAAGGAGCGAGTCGAGCGGGACGAGGAAGACCTTGTACGTCTCTACCTCACCGACATCGGCCAGTATCCCCTACTCAACAAGGATGACGAGGTCCGTCTCGCCCAGGCGATCGAGGCCCGCTGGGAGGCGGAGGACGAGCTCAAGTCCAAAAAGGGCATCACCCCCGCCCGCCGGCGGGAGCTCAACCGGACCGTCCGCGAGGGTGAGGGTGCCCAGCGCACCTTCGTCCAGTCCAACCTCCGGCTCGTGGTCTCGATCGCGAAGAAGTACCAGGCCTCCGGCCTGCCGCTTCTCGACCTGATCCAGGAGGGGAACCTCGGCCTCATGCACGCCGTCGAGAAGTTCGACTGGCGCAAGGGCTTCAAGTTCTCCACCTACGCCACCTGGTGGATCCGCCAGGCCATCACGAGGGGCATCGCCAACACCGGGCGCACCATTCGCCTCCCTGTGCACGCCGGCGACACCCTGGCGCGCGTCCAGAAGGCCCAGGCACGCCTCGAGCTGAAGCTCGGCCGGCCGGCGACGCTCTCCGAGCTCGGGGTCGAGGTCGAGCTGCCCGAGGACAAGCTGATCGAGGCGCTCCGCTTCCGGGCCGAGCCGCTGTCGCTCTCCGAACCGCTGCGGGAGGACGGCGACGCAGAGCTCGGCGACGTCGTCGAGGACCGTTCGGCGGAGTCGCCCTTCGAGGTGGCCGCCACGGCGCTGCTCCCGGTCGAGATCAACCGGCTGCTCGCCCCGCTCGACGAGCGCGAGCGGGAGATCCTCCGGCTCCGCTTCGGCCTCGACCGTGGCGAGCCGCGGACCCTCGAGGAGGTGGGCGAGCACTTCAACCTCACCCGGGAGCGGATCCGCCAGATCGAGGCCCGGGCGATGTCGAAGCTGCGCCACCCCTCGAGCGACACCGGCGCCCGCGATCTGCTGACGGTCTGACCTCCTCGGGCGCCGACCCGGCGCCGGCGGGTACGATCCCGCCATGCTCAAGAAGATCCTCATCCTCGCCGTGCTCGTCGCCCTCGGGGCGATCGCCGCCAAGCGGCTCCGCGGCTAGCTCGTACCCCGAGGCTCCGCCCCGCGCAGCCGGTCGAGGGTGCGGCGGGAGCCGAGCCACCAGCCGGTGGCGGCGGCGGCAGCCGACAGCACGACGGCGCCGAGGGAGACGGCGATGGCGGGCTTCTGCGGCACGGCGGAGATCCTGCCCCTCAGGCGGTCGCGCAGGCGCACCGGCTGGGTGAAGCGGGCGATCTCGTAGCCGTGCTCGCGGGCGTAGCGGGCCAGCACGCGGTCGGGGTTGACGGCGACGGGGTGCCCCACCTCCTCGAGCATCGGGAGGTCGGTGTAGGAGTCGGTGTAGGCGTAGGAGCTCTCGAGATCGAGCTTTTCGGCCTGTGCCACGGCCCTCATCGCCTCGGCCTTGAACTCGCCGTAGGCGTAGAACTCCATCGAGCCGGTGTAGCGGCCCTCCTCGTCGAGGTGGGCCCGGCTGGCGATGACCCGGTCGGCGCCGAGGTAGCGCCCGAGCGGGGCGACGAGCTCTTCTGGCGAGGCCGAGACGATGACGACCATCCGCCCGGCGTCCTTGTGGGCCTCGATCAGGTCGGCCGCCTCGGCGTAGATGATCGGCTCGACGATCTGCTCGAGGGCCTCGGCCACGATCTCGCGGACCCTTGCCTGGGACCAGCCCCGGGTGAGCTTCAGGATCGACTCCCGGATCCGCTCGAGGCGCTGCTCGCTCGCACCGAGCTGGAGGTAGACGAGCTGGCCGTACAGGGCGCGCAGCACCGTGCGCCGGTTGATGAGGCCTCCCCGGTAGAAGGGCCGGCCGAAGGCGACCATCGATGCCCGGGCGATCACCGTCTTGTCGAGGTCGAAGAAGGCAGCCGCC
This sequence comes from Actinomycetes bacterium, assembly GCA_021797795.1. Taxonomy (GTDB): domain Bacteria; phylum Actinomycetota; class Acidimicrobiia; order Acidimicrobiales; family Bog-793; genus JAKACF01. The sequence continues at coordinate 8,952 of JAJZZB010000108.1, forward strand.
CTGAGCGTCGTCTCCTCGTCGGTGTCCCGCTCGGGGACCGGCTCCCCGCTCACAGCTTGGCAGCGAGGAGCTCTCGGATCTCGTCGTCCTCGATCGTGGCGCTGGCGAGGATGAGCACTTCGTCGCCCTGGTCGAGGATTGTGTCGGCCCGGGGCACGACGACGTGGCCGTCGCGGACGACGGCCACGATCGTGGCGCCCCTCGGCAGGCCGACGTCGGCGACGGCGGCGGACTCGGCCGGCGATCCCGCCGCCAGGGTCACCTCGACGAGGCGCGTGTTGCCGCCTTCGAACTGGAGCAGCCGGACGAGGACGCCGACCGAGACGGCCTCCTCGACGAGGCCGGCGAGGATCTGCGGTGTCGAGACGGCGACGTCCACCCCCCAGGCCTCGTTGAACAGCCAGTGGTTCTTCGGGTGGTTCACCCGGGCGATCACCCGGGGCACGGCGAACTCCTGCTTGGCGAGCAGCGAGATGACGAGGTTGTCCTCGTCGTCCCCGGTGACGGCGACCATGACGTCGACCGTGTCAATTCCGAGGGCCTGCAGCGAGGCGACCTCGCAGGCGTCCGCCGCCGCGAAGGACAGCCACCCGGCTCCCTCCTCGGCCCCCTCCCTCGGCCGGGCCACGACGGCGGCGGAGCGGAGCCCGGCGGCCTGCTCGTCGAGGGCGGCGATGAGGTCCGGGTCCCTGTCGATGAGAACCACCTCGTGGCCTCCGGCCGCCAGGTCGTCGGCGAGGAACCGCCCGACCTTGCCGGCGCCGGCGACGGCCACCCTCATCGGGGGCCGCCCTCGGCCGCCGCCCCCGGGAGCACCTGGCGCAGCGAGGGGAGGCAGTCGTCGGTGACGAGGAGGTGCAGCAGGTCGTCCTCCTGGCCGACGAGATCCCGCACCCCCAGCGTGGGCGAGCCGCCGCGGGTGACGGCCGCGATGCGGATCCCCGCCGGCACGACCTCGGCCAGGCGTCGGCCCGCCCAGGCGGCCGGCAGGACGCGCTCGACGAGGTGCAGGCTCCCGGTCGAGTCGGTCCACTCGAAGGACCCCTCGTCGGGGACGATCCGGCGCAGCACCTGATCGGTCGTCCAGGAGACGCTCGGGACCGTCGGGATGCCGAGCCGCTGGAAGATCTCGGCCCGGCGCGGGTCGTAGATCCTCGCCACCACGTTCGGGATCTCGTAGGTCTCGCGGGCGATCCGGGCGGTGAGGATGTTGGAGTTGTCCCCGCTCGTGACGGCCGCCAGGGCCGAGGCCTCCCGGGCGCCGGCCTCCTCGAGGTGGTCCCGGTCGAAGCCGAAGCCGGTCACCGTGGCGCCCTTCCAGTCCTCCGGCAGGCGGCGGAAGGCGCGCGGCTGCTTGTCGATGATGCTCACGCTGTGCCCCGCGTGCTCGAGGTCGACCGCGAGGCTGGAGCCCACCCGCCCGCAGCCGACGATGATCACGTGCATCGCCACATCCTTCCCTGTGCACCCCTGTCGGACAACTCGGACGCGCCGGCTCGACCGCTGCCGCGAGCGAGGACAAGATAACCGGGTGGCAGGAACCGGTGAGGCGGACCCGAACCGCACGGGGAGCACGGGCGCGGGCGACCCGCTGGCGGCGCCGGCCTTCGCGGTCCCGCCCCGGCCGCCGACTCCGCCGGCGGGCTCGCTCGTGCTGCCCGAGCCGCTCAGCTACCGGCTGAAGCGCCGGCTGCTCGGCCCTCCGCTCACG
>JAJZZB010000109.1 GCA_021797795.1 Actinomycetes bacterium
TGTCGAGCTCGATGCCGCGCAGCTCCCGAGCGCCGGGTGTGGCGCGGCCGATGGCAAGAAGCAGTGCCCCTTCGCCGGCGGCGAGGTCGAGGACCGAGTCCGGCCGGTGGCCCGCCACGTCGCCGGCGGCGACGATCGCCTGGGCCAGTGAGTCCGAGGTCGAGGTCCCCTCCCCGGAGGCGCTCGGCGGGGCGGTCCGGGCGAGGACCTCCTCGAGCAGGTCCGCGTGTGCGATGCCCCCGGCGGCCGCCTCGTCGAGGCGAGCGACGAGTCGGCGGGACGCGACCGCGCCGGGGCCCATCGCCTTGCTCGGGCGGGCGAGGGCGCGCAACTCCTCGAGGGCCTCGCGAAGGGCCGGGTCGAGGTCGAAGAAGTCGGGACTCCGGCGTCCGATAGCGGCGCCGAGAACGGGGTCGGGGACCTCGCCGGCTGCGAGCCTCGCCAGCTCGACGGCGGCGACGGCGCGGGTCCGCCCGAGCGCTTCGCGGAGCGGAGCGTCGGGTCTTCCTTCGGCGGCCCGGGTGGTGAGGACGCGCACATGGGCGTCGACGGCTCTGCGCAGCGCCCAACGGGCGCCCGGTTCGGGACGAGCCGGCGCCGAGCGGTGCGGCTGGTCCCGCCACCAGTCGACCAGCGCGCCCATTCGGTACGTTGCGGCGCGCCCGCTGGCTCCTTCCGGCGCGGGGAAGCCCGCGGGGTGGCTGCGTCGAAGCAGGCGGAGGGCGGAGAGCCGACCGTCGAGGAAGCGCTCGCGCTCGTCCTCGTCGGGCGCGTGGGCCTGGTCGAGCTCGAATGGGTAGAGCGACTCGACGAACTCGGCCAGGGTGACGAGATCGTCTGGCTCCCAGCGCTTCCCGGTCACGTCCACGGACCCCCTTGACGGTCTCGCCGGTGAGAGATAGTATTAATAGCGTGACAGTAACTAGTTAACTCATGCTCACGCTACTATGACATTGTAGGCGAGGAGGGTCGAGGTGCGAACGGTCCCGGCGATGGCGATCCCAGCGAGCGAGTGGGCGGAGGTCGCCGAGCGCCTTGGCCCGTTCGTCCATCCCGACGAGGACCTTGGCGTGGGCCACGTCGAGCTCACCCTCGCCGACGGTCACCGCCGGTGGAGCGCGGCGAGGCGGGACGTGCTCGCGACCCTCCCCGGCGGGAGCTGCGACGAGGGGTTCGCCGGGGGGTCCGGGGAGGAGGCGGCCGGCGTGCTGCTCTCGCCGCGCATCGTCCACGCCGCGGTCGCGCTCGCCGAGGAGGCGGCCGACGCGGTCCTGCTCGACCTCGAGAAGGACCTGCACTCCGGCCGGACGCTGACGACGGTCACCGGACCGGCCGGGCGGTTCTCGCTCCCTGCCGGGCGGGGCCGCTTCCCCGACTCGAAAGAAGTCGCTGACATGACGGCCGCAGCTCCGGCAGCGACGGCGAGGATCGCGCGCGACCACCTCCTTCGGGCGGTGGGTGCCGCCCGGCGTGCCCCGGGCGGGGTCGACCTCGGGCGGACCTCGCCGCTGTTCTGTCTCGAGGTCCACGAGGGCCAGGTCGAGGTCGTCGTCGACTGGCTCCGCCACGGGGTCTCCCGCTACCGACTCCACGCCGAGACGGCCGGCTCAAGTCGTGCGGCCGTCTCGCCGACGAGCCTCGAGGAGCTGCTCGACGCGGCCGCACCCGGCGCCGTCCACCTCAGCCTGCCGGCCGAGGCGGAGCTCCCCGTCGTCCTCGGCGACGAGGGCGGCTGGACAGGGTTGATCTACCCCCTGGACGCCTCCGCCGAGGCGCTTCGGCCGAGGGTCGAGGCGATCCTTGCCGAGGCGTGCGGGGTACAAGGGGTCGAGCGCGACGCGGACGGGGACTACGTGCTCCCTCTCGGCGCAGTCCCCCTCTACGCGCGCCTGCTCGCTGGCGACCCGCACCGGCTGCAGGTCTTCGCCGTGGCCGCCGGGGACATCCCGAGCGGCCACGAGCTGCTCACGGAGCTGAACGAGATCAACGCCGCGACGCCCTTCGTCCGGGCGATCTGGGTCCGCGGCCAGGTGCTCGTCGAGGTCGAGCTTGACGTGACCGAGGCCGATTCCGACCTCGTAGCGACGAGGGCGCTGCTCGCGGCGCGCGCGGCCGTCGAGCTCGGCCCGCTCTTGCAGGCGGCCTTCGGGAGGAGGGAAGAGGCATGACGGCAAAACAGAAGGAGATCCCCAGCACTGTCCTCCAGGACCGTTGCGTCGGCGTGCTCGTCGGGCTCGCCGCCGGCGACGCGCTCGGCTCGGGCTATGAGCTCGGCGAGCCCCCGGTGGGCGAGGCGCGGATGATCGGCGGCGGCCTCGGCGGATGGGATCCCGGCGAGTGGACCGACGACACCCAGATGGCGCTATGCATCGCCGAGGAGGCGGCGGAGGGGCGGCCCGACCTGCTTGCCGTCGCCACGCGCTTCCTCGACTGGTACCGGTCGGGCCCTCCCGACGTCGGCAACCAGATCCGAGCCGTGCTCTCAGCGAGCCGGCGGCCGGAGGAGCTCGCCGACGCGGCCGCCCGCTACTTCGAGCGGCACCCCGACAGCGCGGCGGGGAACGGGAGCCTGATGCGCACCGCGCCGGTCGCCCTGGCCTTCGTCAATGACGTCGAGGAGGGACGCGACGCCCGCATCGCCGAGGTGGCCCGGACGATCTCCTCGCTGACCCACGCCGACCCGCTCGCCGGTGACGCCTGCGTGCTCTGGTGCATCGCGATCGACCGGGCGCTTCGAGAAGGCCGCCTCGACGGCATCGACGACGGGCTCACCGAGATCCCCCCGGAACGCCGCGGGCACTGGGCGGCCTGGATCGCGGAGGCTCGCGAGCAGCCCTATGCGAGCTTCTCGGGCAACGGTTTCGTGGTCCGCGCGCTCCAAGCGGCGCTCGCGGCAATCGTCCAGACGGAGCGCCCCGAGGGTCCGGAGCGCGGGCTGCACCTCCGCGAGGCGCTGCAGGCGGCCGTCTCCATCGGCGGCGACACCGACACCGTCGCCGCGATCGCCGGCGCCCTGCTCGGCGCCCGCTATGGCTCGACGGCCGTTCCACCGGAGTGGCAGCTTGCCCTGCACGGCTGGCCCGGCTACGACGCCTGGGATCTCTCGCGCCTCGCCCTCCGTTCGACGAGTGGTGGGCGCCAGAGCGGCTGGCCGGAGGTCGACAGCATGGTCGAGGACTACGAGGAGGAGATCGGGAGGACCCTCCGGCCGCTCGCCGTCGAGTGCCCCGGCGATCCCGGCGTGGTCCTTGCGAACCTGACCGGCGCGAGGGAGGTGCAGCAGGACCGACGACGGCGCGCAGAGGCGGTTATCTCGCTGTGCAGGGTCGGACGCCGCGAGCTCGAGGCGGAGGAGTGGCTGCAGGTCCGCCTGATCGACTCCGGCGACCCGGCGCAAAACCCGAACCTCGACCTGCTCCTCCGCGACCTCGCGCGGGAGGTGGCACGGCTGAGGTCCGAGGGCAAGCGGGTGGTCCTCCACTGCGTGCAGGCGCACAGCCGGACCCCGACGGTGGCCGCGGCCTTCCTCGCCGAGCGAGACGGCGTCTCGGGCCACGAGGCCTGGAGGCAGGTCGTCGACGCGATCGGCGAGGTGTACCGGAACCCCGTGCTGCACGCCGCGCTCGGTCGGCTCTGGCCCGAGGGGGCGCGATGAGGCTCGACCCGTACGAGAGCCACGGAGCAGCGCGCGAGCCGCGACGTGCCGAGGAGCCGGGAGGCCCGCGGCCGAGGGTGCCGAGGCGCGTCGTGCTGCGCTCCAGCGTGGGCGGGGTGGCGCTCGTCCTCGATGAGGAAGTCGTCGCAGAGGCTCGCGAAGTCGAGGAGCTCGTCGAGGTGACCCGACAGCTCGGCGACAGCGACGCCTTCGCACTCGGCCGCGGCGACGCCGCCGAGCTCGAGCCGGGGATCGCACGGGCGCCGGTGCTGGCAGCTCTGAGGCCCTCGGACGAGCTTGCCGAGGAGCTCTATGAGGAGTGGGGATCGGGCGAGATCGGAGATGCCTCGCTCGACGAGCCGTCAATCGCCGCAGGGAACACGTTGAATGGCGAGCCCTGGGCATGGACGCGGATCACGAACGACTCCTGGCGGCCGACCCCGAACGACGAGGGTTGGGCGCTCGTGCCGGCCGGGCCAGGGAGGGAGTTGGCGCGCTTCGATGCCTGGCAGGCAGAGAGCATGAGCGGCGGGATATACACCGCGGGAGTCCGTCGGTGGACAAACGACGCGGCCGTCTGCTGGCATCGCGCCGACGAGGACGGCCTCGTCTGGAGCGCGGTCCACTACGACCTCGCCGACTGGTGGCGACTTCTTGCCGCCACGGCGAAGCACTGGTGCGGGCGCGACGGGGAGCCGTCATGCCCGACGTGCCAGAGCGAAGCTGGATGGGAGGTCACCGTCACGGTCGACCAGGGCCTGTTGGGCGCCGAGGTGATCGCCCGACTCACAGATCTGCTCTGGAGGCCGTGCCCCAAGCACTCTGGCGCGCCTGCCCCCGGGGTTTGACGGGGGTGCGGTGTGGGAGCCGGGAAGCTGGAGCTCGCGAGGACGATCTCGCCTCCACGGCTGCCGCCACGCCGCAGCAACGAACCGGCTGAAGGCCGGGGTCCCGCTCGGCGAGACAGCGCCTCGGCTCGACCAGAGGGTGGCGACGCTCGTGTCCACCTACGTAGGGGCTCTCGCCGGCGACGAGGCGCTCTCGAACGCGCGGATCGAGCAGGTGCTGGCCGGCGCGCCGCCCCTCGCGCCGTCCCAAGCGGCGTCAGGGCAGAGCGAGCCAGTTGACGGTCCGACAGGCCCGGTGGCCGTGATCGTCCGCCTGCGGGACGAGGATGCCGATGCGCTGGGCGAGGGGAGCCTCCCCGTCCACATGGGCGCCGTGCGGCCGGAGGACATGACCCGCACGCCTTGCGGAACTACGCGGCGTAAGTGCCTCCGGGGGGTGGCTTCGGCTGCTTCACCGTGTCGAGGTTCGCCGTGGCTCCCGGGTTCGACGGCCGCCGAGCGCTTCGCCGCAGACCAGCTTGCGCCCGTCGTCGCCCGTCTCCTCGCGCTCATGCCGGAGCGGATCGACGAGTACGCGCTCTACGGGAGAGGGGAAGAGCGATGACGACGACCAGCTTCCACACGATCTGGCTCGACTACAGCCGTGACCGCTTCGACACCGCGGCCCGGTCGGTCCCCGTCTCCCAGGACGAGGTCGAGGGGCTGCGGGAGCGCGACAGGGTCCTCGTCGTCGGTGACGACGTTCCTAAGCGCCTCGCGGTGATCGAGCGCATCGACGCCTCGGCCGCCGACACCTTCCAGGCCGCGGTCGTCGATCTGCGTTTCTACCCGGACCACGACGCCGCGCTCGAGATCGTCCGCCAGCGCGGGGGGTCTGTGGCCCCGTAGGTCGGGGCTTCGACATCGGACCTTCGGCCGCTCGACGCGGCTTCGGAGCGTGATGTTGCCGATCCACGAGCGTGTGCCGGGCCCTGGGAGGCGCATCCAAGCATGGGGCGGTGAGGGTGCTCCATCGGCCGGCCAGGGCCTCCAGATCGCCGGTTCGGCGCCCGGCGGCCGCACCCGATGGGACCTCGACGGGCGTGATTCTGCGCAGGCGGCCGGTGACTGGCTATGCCGACGTTCTGAGAAGCACGTTCTGGTCGGGGATGTTGAGCCTTGCTAAGGGATATAGCCGTCGATCGGCGCTGGACCGGCGGCGGAGCGCGGCGGCCTGTCACCGGGTCCAGACGAGCTGTTCGGTGGCCGAGGCCGCGGAGGGGTCAAAGAGGAGCTTGGCCTCGCCACTCCCGTGACGGCGCAGATCCTGACCTGCGTGATCGTAGGCTCGACTCGTTCCTGCCGTCGGGCAGCGACTGGCTAGGTGCGCGAGCGCAGTCGCACACTCTTCGCGCCGATCTGGCTGGTCAACCGCCAAGGGCGTGCCGAACACGCAGGAAGACGGCCAAGAACACAAGGACAATGCCGACGTTCACCAGCAAGCGTGGCCAGAAGTGATGCCTGAAGAAGAGGATGTCCGTGCCCACGACTGTCACCACCAGAGCAAGGACATACAGCACCGTGACAGCTCGTCCGTGCACCTAACCAGCCTATCGGCGTGGCTGCAGCTCGGCGTCACTGGCTCCACAGCGCGATCTGATGGCCTCAACGACAATCCGATCCGCGGCCCAGAACGCCGACGCCCGACGTGGGCAAGGCCAAAGCCCGCGAGCGCATACTCGGCGCTCGGCGTTGCCGGCTTGCGAGTCGGCTGGTGGCAGGAGGCGCACAGATCGCTGCCCGAACGAGGTTTTGTCGGCATGGGGGTTCCTACGGTGATGGTCTCATCCATGTGGGGCCCGGTCGCCTCGTCCCCCGAGTCCCACCGACTCGGGAGGTATGCCATGACCACCATCCCCGCGACCACCGCCGTCGTCGTCTACGACCCCGGCCGGCTCGACCCTGAGCACGTCGCTCTCGCAGGCTTCCTCGGCGGCTACCGAGGCCTCACCCGCGACGCCTACGCGTTGGACCTCCACCAGTTCCTCACCTTCTGCGCCCGACGCCAGCTCAAGCTGTTCGAGGTCCGCCGCAGCGACATCGAAGCGTTCGGGCGTGAGCTCGAGGCGAACGGTCGGGCCACTGCGACGATCGCCCGGCGCTTGTGCACCGTGACCGGCTTCTACCGTTACGCCGAGGAAGAAGGCCTGATCGCCCACTCCCCGGCAGTCCATGTCCGCCGTCCCCGCATCGACTCCGAGTCCCACGCCATCGGACTCGATCGCAACGAGGTCGGTGCCCTGCTCGTCGCTGCCGGCCTCGGCCCGGCCGCCGAGCATGCCCTGATCTCGCTCCTCGCGCTCAACGGCTTGCGGGTGTCCGAAGCGATCGGGGCGAACATCGAGGCCCTCGGCGTCGAGCGGGGGCATCGGACCCTCACGGTGCTGCGCAAGGGCGGCAAGACCGTGACCGTCCCGCTGGCTCCGCGTACCGCACGCGCCGTCGACCTGGCCATCGGTGAGCGTGCCGCCGGCCCGATCTTCACCAACGTCGACTGTCAGCGCCTCGACCGCCACGGCGCTGCCCGAATCGTGCGACGTGTCGCCCGCCGCGCTGGCGTGGCCAAGCCCATCGGCCCCCACACCCTGCGCGACGCGTTCATCACCGCGGCCCTTGACGCCGGGGTCCCGCTACGCGATGTCCAAGAAGCCGCCTCCCACGCCGACCCTCGCACGACCATGCGCTACGACCGGGCCAGAGTTTCCCTCGACCGGCACGCCACCTACATCGTGTCCACCTACATCGCCGGAGCAGCCCGCTGACCTGGAGTCCTGGGCGCCACCTGGCGCCCAGGACCAGCGGGACCCCTAGGCGCAGAACGCCGATTCGGCACCTGTCAAGCGGACGCCCCCGAGTCCGGCTGGCGTCGGCACGCCGACGTTCTGATCGGGTCAGTCTGATAATCTGATCTCATGCCTGAGGTGAGTGCCACCGACGCCGCCCGCAACTTCTCTGACCTGCTCGATGCCGTCGAGCACCGCGGCGAGCACTTCACGATCGTTCGCCGCGGCAAGGTCGTCGCCCAACTCGACCCCGCCCAGGCGGGTAAGGGAGTTGAAGTCAAAGCGCTCCTGCGCCGCCACCACCGCGACCCGGCCTTCTCCCGGGACGTCACCTCGACCCGGGAACTCCTCGAGATCGAGCACCGACCCTGAGCCGGCTCCTGCTCGACACCACCTTCCTCATCGACGCTGACCGCTCGGGATCGGCCCTCGATGACCTGATCGCCGATGACGACGACGCCGCGATCGCCGCCATCACCGTCGCCGAACTGTTGGTCGGAGTCCACCTCGCCGGTGACATCCACCGCCCCAACCGGCAGGCCTTCGTCGACGACGTCATCGAGGTCGTCCCCATCGTCGACTATGACCAGGCGGTGGCCTCGTCCCATGCTGAGCTCCTCGTCATCGTCCGCCGCCAGGGACGGCCCAGAGGCGCCCACGATCTGATCATCGCCGCCACCGCCAAGGCGACCCAGCGTGAGGTCGTCTCCGCTGACGACACCGCCTACCGTGACCTCCCCGGAGTCGTCGTCCGCTCCCACCGCTCCTGACACGGGGGCTCGCCCTGGAGCAATCTGGCGCCGTTCTCAGCGAGAGAAGCGCCGGTCCGTCGCGCACAGACCAACTCGGCGTGCCTCGCACGAGCCGATGCGTGGTCGCTCAAGTCACGACGTGGCGCGTTCTGCGTCGGGTGACGCGGAGCCCTCGGCCTCGACGGCTCCAAGCGAGGACACTGGCCGCCATCGCCGCGCGCCGGGATGGCGCGTCAATGACCAGTTGACGCACCCCGGTCGGCAACTTAAGGTTGACGCGTGCTGCCGGATCGCATCTCGCTCGACAACCTGATCGCCCACGTCCGCTCGCTGCATCCCAACGGCGGACCCCTCGACCACCTCTCGGACGCGATCGTCACCGGACGGGAGCTCAGCGACCAAGCGGACGCCGTCATCGGCCAGTTCGTGGACCAAGCGCGCGCGTCGGGGGCCTCCTGGAGCCAGATCGGCCAAGCCATGGGCGTGACCAAGCAAGCAGCGCAGAAGCGGTTCACCGCCCGAGACGAGCCGCTCCTGCCCGAGGGCAAGGCCTTCACCCGCTTCACCCCGCGGGCTCGCATCGCAGTCGCCGCTGCCGGCCAGCTCGCCGAGGCCGACAAGGACGGCACCATCGACACCGCACACCTTGCGGCAGGTGCGCTCCTCGACCCAGTCGGGCTCGCCGCCAAGGCGACCCGCCGCCTCGGCGTCACCGCCCAGCAGGTCTACGACGCGCTCGGCGTTGGCATCCCAACTCCCCGCGCCGATCCCGAACCCGAAGCACTGCTCGCCATGCACTACTCGCCGGGATGCCGCGAAGCCTTCAAGCAGGCCCTGCGAGCCGCCCTACGGCTCGGCCACAACTACATCGGAACCGAACACCTTCTTCTCGGTGCAGTCGCCAACGACGGTCCTGTCCTCGAAGCTCTCTGCACGCTGGGCCTACGAGCCGACCTCGTCGAGGGTGCCATCACCGTCGAGATCGCGGATGCCGTACTCCAACAGCGACGCCAGGCCGGCTAAGTGCGAGACGCCGCCCGATATGGAGTCGAAAGCCGATCGGCCGGAAGGCGTTTGCAGAGTCGCCCGCGAGTCGAGGTGAGACCGGAGCAGCTACTCGGCGACGTCGGTCAAGGCGGGGGTCAGCCGGCGGTGGCGACGAAGACCATCTCCAGGCCCGTTCGGTCCGGAGCATCTCGCACGGCGTCGATCACGAAGCCGCTTGCCGTCAACGACGCCAGCACCTCGGCTCGATCACGGAACCTCAGCGTGGAGTTCGAGGTCAGCAGCGCCCCGTCGGCGTGGAACAGGAAGTTCGCCTGGAAGGACACCAACGGCAAGGCGACCTCCGTCAGGTCGGTCCAGGTCTCGACCTCGCCGACCTCCTGAATGTGCACCCGCTTTCACGTCACCGCGCGGGTCCAACCCTCCCATGCCCGTCGAGCCGGGTCCCGGGTCTCGAACACCAGCCGGCCTCCCGTGCGAAGCGCGGTGCGGATCGCCCGAAGCGTGGTGTGCCAGTCGTCGTCGGTGACGAACACCTGGGCGACGTTGCCGGTCATGGTGACGAGGTCAGCCGCTAGGCCGGCCGTGGCGCGGGCGTCGCCGTGGACCCAGCGGACCTTCTCAGCGTGCGGCTTACGACGGGCAACCGCCAAGGAGGCGGCCGCGGGGTCGACGCCGACCACTGAGACGCCCCGCCCGGCGAGCAGGCAGGCCAGCGTGCCCGTTCCGCACCCGAGGTCGACCACCCTGCGGGCGCCAAACTGGTCGACCATCGCTCCGTAGGCGTCGAGGTCGCTGCGGTCGGGGTCGAGAGGGTCGTACACCTCAGCCAGGCGGGAGTTGGCGAACAGCGCGTCGACCACCGATCCAGACTGCCCCATCTGCGTGCGACCAACCAGTACCGCGCGCCCGACAAGAAAGAGAGGCGCGGAACGACGGCTCGGGAACTTAGCGGAGCTCACTATCTCCCAGCAGAACACGCTGCCCAGATCGGCGGACTGTCCTCGCCGTGCGGAGAGTGCCGGCCGGCACGCAGATCGGCACCTCGGGAGTGGTTTGAAAGACGAGCGCGACGACGCCGGGTGGCGAGCGGCGGAGATGCCCGCGCCTTCGCTTCGCCAGGAGGGAAGAGGGTCGTGGTGGCTCCTCACCCGACCGGAGCCGGCCACGGGGGAGCGGGCGACGGCCTCGTGAAGGTTGCTCGCAGGGATGTACGGCCGACGCGCAGCTCACTGCGACTGACCGTTGTTGACCGCTCCTGCCCACGCTGTACGGGTCGAGGCTTCTGGAAACCGGTGGCTACCAGGGTATTCGCACCGCTGTGCCCGGGTGATCCGTACCAAGGATCCCCCGATTCCCCTGGTCGATCCCGGGCACGAATGGGCCCCAGCGGCACATCGTGGGGAGGAGGGCTCCGAGCAAATGTCCTGCTCAGGAGGGAAATTCAGGGTGCCCCCGGCAGGATTCGAACCTGCGCACCCGGCTCCGGAGGCCGGTGCTCTATCCCCTGAGCTACGAGGGCCCGTGGACTGCGACGGCCCGGATGGGATCGCCTTCGCCGCCT